>CABQLK010000046.1 GCA_902465015.1 uncultured Collinsella sp. | reverse complement strand
GCGGGGGTCCTGCCATGTCCGAGGACGATTTGGGGGCAAAGCCCCTGGCCTCCCCGGCGAGTATTCGGGACGGCGACTACAGGTATTCGATCTGGGCGCCTTCCGTGTCGCACGTCAGAATGTGCGTGTCGCACTTGGGGAACTGTTCGCGCAGCTTGACCTGTAGGAACTTTGCCACGATGGTGTCGTCAGTCACGGCCATGAGGGTCGAGCCGGAGCCACTGATCCAGATGGTCTTGGCGCCTCCGTTAAGGCAGGTGTCGCGCACGGCGTTGTAGTCGGGGATGAGGCGGCGGCGATAGGGCTCCTGGATGCGGTCGTCGTTGGCGGCGGCAATCAGGTCAAGGTCGCCGGTCTCCAGGCCACGCGTCATGCCGGCGATGCGGCCCATTTGCCATACGGCGGTGGAGAGTGGAATCTCCTGCGGCACAACCTTGCGCGCCTCGCTCGTATGCACCTCGTAGGGCGGAATCACGGTAATAAAACGCAAGCGATCGCTCACCTCGTAGCGCAGGCACTGGGGGAGCGAATCGGTCGGCGTAAAGGAGCAGACGGCGCCGCCCAGGATGGCGGGGGCGACGTTATCGGGATGGCCCTCGACCTCGGTGGCAATGCGGACGAGCTCGGCACGGTCGACGGTGTGGCCCGTCAGCGCGGCGGCCGCCATAATGCCGGCGACGACGCAGGTGGAGCTGGAACCCAGGCCGCGAGCGACGGGCACGTCGGTTTGAATGTCGATGGCAACGGGGAAAGCCGGCTCGCCCCACGCGGCCAGAGCATCGACAAAGCTCACATAGACCAGGTTATTCTCGTTTTGGAACTCCTCGGGGCAGCCCGTGATGGTGAGCTTGTCGGCGCGCTCGAAGGTGAAGTGCGAGTAGAGGCTGACGGCCATGCCGAGGGTGTCGTAGCCGATGCCTAGGTTGGCGCTGGTTGCTGGGACGGTGATTTTGATCATGTGGGTCCTCCTGGGCGGGTCTGGCCGTTTAGTTCGCTGCTCGGGCAGTCCTGGCTCGCTCGGAAAGCACATTAAGTGCTTTCCGGCTCGTGCGGAACTCGCGACGAACTAAACGGCCAGACCCGCTCGCATGCTCGTCATCATCCCGAAAGCTAAATAAAAAGAAGGTGCGCCGGCTTTCACCGGCGCTTAATAAGGGATCTAGTTGGTGCTCATTCGTTTTGCTGCGGACTCGACGTAGCTTGCCATCTCATCGACGTCGCAGACGTCTTCGAAACGGACGGGCTTGGATTCGAGTTCGGCGAGCTGGGTCGGGGCGACCGTGTTGGTGGCCTGCTCGAGTACGCGCATAGCCTCAAAGTCGTCCTCGGGAACGTTGAGGCCCAGAGCGTCGCAGCAGGCGCGCGGGAACTTGTAGGGGCTTGCGGTCGAAAGCAGCACGCGGGCCTTGGCGCCCTCGGCGGGGGCGACCTGCTCAAAGACGTGATAGCCGCAAGCGGTGTGCGGGTCGATCACGTAGCCGTTCGCGTCCCAGCAGCTCTTGATGGCAGCGCGGACCTCGTCCTCGCTGGCCCAGCCGCAGCCAAACACGTTCTGGATTTTGGCCAGCAGCTCGGCGGGCACCTCGTAGCGACCAGTCTGGGCAAGCTGCTCCATAAGGCCGGCAACGAGCTCGCAGTCGCCATCGGACAGGAAGTAGAGCATGCGTTCCAGGTTGGAGCTGATGAGGATGTCCATCGACGGCGAGATGGTCGTGAAGAACGGGCGGTTGCGGTCGTAAACGCCGGTGGTCAGGAAGTCGGCAAGCACGTTGTTCTTGTCGCTCGCCACGACGAGCTTGGCGACGGGCAGACCCATGCACTTGGCGTAGTAGCCGGCCAAGATATCGCCAAAGTTGCCGGTGGGCACACAGAACTCAACGGCGTCGCCAGCCTCGATAGCGCCGGCGCGCAGCAGCTGCGCATAGGCGGCAAAGTAGTAGACGACCTGCGGTACCAGACGGCCGACATTGATGGAGTTGGCGCTCGAAAGCACCGTGCCGGCGGCCTCCAGGCGCTCGGCAAGCTCCTTATCGGCAAAGATGCGCTTGACGGCGCTCTGGGCGTCGTCGAAGTTGCCGCGGATGCTGCAGACAGCGACGTTGTCGCCCTCCTGAGTGGACATCTGCAGGTTCTGGACGCGGCTGACCTTGCCCTCGGGATAAAAGACGGTGATGCCCGTGCCCGGAGCGTCGGCAAAGCCGGCGAGTGCTGCCTTGCCGGTGTCGCCCGACGTGGCGGTGACGATCATGATGCGCTCGGCGCCGCCGTCCTTGGCAGAGGTGCGGGCCATCAGGCGGGGGAGCATCTGCAGGGCGACGTCCTTAAAGGCGCTCGTGGGGCCGCCAAAGAGCTCCATCACATAGGTTTGCGGGGCGTCGGCGCCCGGTGCGGCGTCGAGTTTGATGAGCGGCGTGACCTCTTCGCTCGCGAACGTGCCGCGGTATGCCTCATTCACACAGGCCGAAATTTCTTCGGTCGTGTAATCATTCAGTAACATTCCCAACACATCTTGAGCGATTTCAAAGTACGATTTATCTGCAAGCGAGCTGATATCGACCTGCTGGGTGCCGAACTCGTCCGAGACAAACAAACCCCCGTCGGGAGCGATGCCGGTACGGATTGCCACCTTACTTGAGCACGATAAAGTGCGTCCTCGTGTACTATGATAAGTTCCCATATAACACTGCTCCTCGGATGCCTTGGTCCCAATCGGTGAAACCATGGTATCAGAGCGCGCAAAATAGGTTCGCAGAGGCTTTTAGAAAGGTAACCTCCAGCCCATGATTAAGATTGCCAAGTTTGGCGGCTCGTCGGTCGCCGACGCCGAACACTTTAAGAAGATCAAGGCCATCGTCGATGCCGATCCGGCCCGCCGTTTTGTGGTGGTTTCTGCCTGCGGTCGCCGCTTTAAGGGCGACACCAAGGTGACCGACCTGCTCTACCTGGTTAACGCGCACGTTAAGTACCACGTGTCGTGCGAGGAGCTGCTCGAGGACATCGGCCAGCGCTATTTTGATATCGCTGACGAGCTGGAGCTCACCTATCCCATCCGCGAGGAGTTTGCGGCCTTTGCCGAGCGCGCCCGCTCGGGCGGTTACTCCACCGAGGAGCTCGTAAGCCGCGGCGAGTACTTCACTGCTCGCCTGATGGCCGAGTACCTGGGCCTACCGTTCCTGGACGCCGCGACAGTTGTGGCGTTCCATCACGACGGTACGCTCAGTATGAACCGCACCTCCGAGCTGGTGCAAGAGTACGGTCAGCAGGGCGGCTTTGTTATGCCCGGTTTCTACGGTGCGACGCGTGAGGGCCAGATCAAGCTGCTCGATCGTGGCGGCGGCGATATTTCCGGCTCGATTCTGGCCAAGTGCCTGGGCGCCGATCTGTACGAGAACTGGACCGACGTTTCGGGCTTCTATTCTGCCGATCCGCGTATTGTTCCCGAGGCTCAGCCCATTGCCCGCGTTACCTACGAGGAGCTGCGCGAACTTTCGTACATGGGTGCAAGCGTCCTGCACGAGGAGGCTGTGTTCCCCGTGCGCGAGGCTGGTATTCCGCTGGTCATCAAGAACACCAACGCGCCGCAGGACCCCGGCACCATCATTAGCGAGACGGCCGACGAGGGCGAGGCAGAGCCCATCATTACCGGCGTGACCGGCAAGCGCGGCTTTGTCGCCATCAACGTTGCCCGCGACCGCACCAAGCCCCGCGTCGGCTTTATGCGCCGTGCGCTTTCGGTCTTCGAGCGCTATGACGTCTCCGTCGAGCACATGCCCACCGGTGTCGACCGCTTTGGCGCCGTGGTGCAGGAGCAGGATGTGCATGACTCGCTGTACTCGCTCGTGGGCGACATTCAGCAGGAGGTCGAGCCGCTCGAGATCGAGGTTGTCGAGGGTTTGGCGCTTATCGCTACCGTTGGCCGCAACCTGCGCGGTCGTGCTGGCATCTCTGGCCATCTGTTTGGCATGCTTGGCCAGGCGGGCGTGAGCGTGCGTATGATTTCGCAGAGCTGCGACGAGATCAACATCATTATCGGCGTGGAGGAGAAGGACTTCGATCTGGCGATCCAGACCATCTACCGCGCCTTCTCGGACGAGAACGGTATCGTGAAGGTCTCCGACCTGGAGGCTCCCGCGCCGGTCGATCCCGCCCTGGCCGCGCTCCACAAGTAGCTGCTATCTCGCTGGATTTTTGAGTCATGTCTCACAAATCTACGGCGGGGCGTTTCGTTTCGGTTTCGTTTCGACGGGGCGGGTTTTGTATCCGCCCCGTTCTTGTATAAACTGGGCAAGAATATCCGGCCTGCTTGGCGTGCGGGCAAAAGCCACAACCTTTAAAGGGGGAAGCATGAAACAGTACACGGTTGCTATTTTGGGCGCGACGGGAGCCGTGGGCACCCAGATGCTCGAGTGCCTCAACGAGCAGGAGTTCCCGGTTGGCAAGCTCAAGCTGCTGGCGAGCGCGCGTTCTGCGGGCAAGACCGTCGAGTTCCGCGGCGAGCAGATCGTGATCGAAGAGGCTTGTCCCGAGGCCTTTGAGGGCTGTGACATTGTGCTTGGAGCTGCCGGCGACGACATCGCGAAGGAGCTACTGCCCGAGGCCGTCAAGCGCGGCGCCGTCGTGGTCGACAACAGCCATGCCTTCCGCATGGATCCCGAGGTGCCGCTGGTTGTGCCCGAGATCAATGCCGACGACATCAAGTGGCATCACGGCCTTATCGCCAACCCCAACTGCGCGACCATTATCGGCCTGGTTCCCACGTGGCCGCTGCATCAGCTCGCTGGCGTGAAACGCATGATCGTCTCGACGTACCAGGCGGCTTCGGGTGCTGGCGCCCCCGGTATGGCCGAGCTCGAGGCTCAGCTGGCCGCCCTGGGCCGTGGCGAGGAGATTCCCGAGCCGCGCGCGTTTGCCGCCCAGCTGGCGAGCAACCTGATTCCGCAGATTGGCGGCGTCAAGGAGGAGGGCTTTACCTCCGAGGAGATGAAGTTGCAAAACGAGGGCCGCAAGATCATGCATCTGCCCGAGCTGCGCGTGAACTGCACCTGTGTGCGCGTGCCCGTGCTGCGCTCTCATTCCGAGAGCATTACGCTTGAGTTTGAGCGTGATATTACGGCCGAGGAGGCCCGTGTTGCGCTGGCTGCCGCTCCGGGCGTGAAGCTGGTTGACGACATGAGCGCCGAGGATGCGCACGAGCGCTTCCCCATGCCGATGGATACGTCCGACCAGGACCTGATCTGGGTCGGCCGCGTGCGCCGCGACATCTCGAACCCCGAGGCCGCGCGCGGTATCACCTTCTGGTGCTGCGGCGACCAAATCCGTAAGGGCGCGGCAACCAACGCCGTCCAGATCGCTAAGCTGCTCTGCGAGTAGTGTGACCTGTCCGGCGGGGGCCGGGCTTAGTTTTCAGAACGTCCTCGACCATGTGTGGCGCCTTGTCCTGCTCCTTCGGAGCCGCGGACAAGGCGCCACACTGGTCTGCGGAGTGTTCTGAAAACTAAGCCCGGCCCCTGCCTGCGGTGACTCGGCTGCGAGCGGCCTGCGATGGGGCCGCTGCTGGTTGGGGCCGCTGGGCTGATGTGGGGGCACGTGGCCGTTGCATGCCCTGGTCCCGGCGGCGGCCCCGGCGCTTCGCGCCTGCTGCCTTGGGTGACTTTGGGGTCGATTGGGGTTGTCTGCACAATTCGCGGTATTATGTTGCGGAGTTTTGAAAGGAGCCGCTGGTGGTCACGACGACGTTTGCTTCGCCTTTGGGCGAAATCCTGCTTGCCGCTGATGGCCGCGGTTTGACGGGGCTTTGGTTTGAGGGGCAGGAGCGCTTTGGTTCCACGCTTCTCCGGGAAGACCCCGAACATGTTGAAGGCGCCGACGCGGTTTCCGGTACCGGTGGGATGTCTTCGGTGAGTCCGGCAAATGGCGCGGCTTCTTCGGTGCTTGAGCGTTCTTGGGCTTGGTTGAATGCCTATTTTGCGGGGCAGGAGCCTCGATTTACGCCGCCGTTGCATATGATCGGCACGGCGTTTCAACGTGAAGTTTGGTTTGAACTGCTTTCAATTCCGCGTGGCGAGGTCGCTACGTATGGCGAGGTCGCCCAGCGTGTTGCGGCTCGACATCGTGTGCCGGGAAACGAGGCACCCGTCGTGTCTCCTCGTGCGGTGGGGGCTGCGGTTGCGCGTAATCCCATTTCGATAATCGTGCCGTGCCATCGCGTGGTCGCGGCCGACGGATCGCTCAACGGATATGCCGGCGGGCTTGATCGCAAGGAGTGGCTGCTTCGGCTTGAGGGCGCGTACGAGGAATAACGCCAGGGCACTTTGCATGACGAAGGCGCCGCGAAGGGACGAGCCGCTGTCCTTTCGCGGCGCCTTTTGTTTAACGGTGGGAAACCCCTATTGCTCTTGCAGGTCGTAGACGGTTGTGTTGCCGATGGTCTGGGCCGTGTAGTTTTGGGCGACCCATTCGGCGATCTCGCTTGCAGCGTTCGAACCGCCCATCTGCGTGCCGCCCATGCCTCCACCCATGCCGCCGCTTGCGATGTAGTAGCGGATGAGGCCTTGGGCAACGTAGGCCTTGAACTCATCGAGCGTGGGCGCGGGGTCCGATCCGTTAAAGCCACCGATGGCCATGACGGGAAGCTCGCTTGCCAGCTGGTAGCTTGCGGCGTTTTGCGAGCCCGTGGTCGCCGCCGCCCAGCGGTAACCGCTGGCATTTTGTGTGAGCAGCTCGACCAGGCTATCGTTGGCGGACGTGCCGCCGAGCAGGCCGGAGCCGCCGTCAGGCGTAGCTGCGTTGCTGCCGACCAGGACGCTTTCGCTGGACGAACCGTCGGCCGCGGTTCCGTTGCCGCCGGGGCCGCCACCGCCGGGGCCACCGCCCATGCTGCCGCTCGGTCCCGCCGTGACGATCGAGCCAGTGTGCCCGGTCGAAATCGTGCAAGCGGTCCAAACAATCGGCCCAGCTAAGAGGGCGACGATGCCGATCGCTGCAACGCCGCGGGCGCCGCGTTTCAGAGTCAAAGGCCATGCCGAAGGCAAGCGATCCTGCATCCAAAAGCCGATGATGCAGAGTGCAAGTCCTGCCGCCACGCCAATTACGCCGATGCAGACACCCAGCCAGGCAAAACTGCCGGAGCGTAGAATCAGCGCCATATCCCAGGCGCTCGTCACGGCGATCAGAAGCCCCGTGATACCCGGCATCCAGGGGCGATCGCGCAGTGCAAGCAGGCTGGCGCCACATATGGCGACAAGCGCGGCAATGGCGGGCGAGAGCGCTACGGTGTAGTAGGCATGGAAGATGCCGGCCATAAAACTAAAGACGAGCCAGGTCACGACAAGCCAGGTGCCAAAGATGACAATCTGCGCGCGGCGAATGCGCGCGACGGTGTCCGGGTCGACTTCGTGCCCGCGTTTTCCCAGATAAAACCTACCAAAATAAACCTGCCCCTTTTTGGCGGGCGTGGCGGCGATAAGGCCGAGAATGATGGCGGCGAAGGCGATGGGGGCGAGCCAGGTGATCTGGTCGCCAAAGTCGCTCGTCCATAGGCGGAACAGGCTGGTTTCGCCCCACATGCCGCCTTGGCTGCCGCCGCTGAGTGTCTCACTCGCGCCGGGGATGACCGAGGCGGTCTCGTTGCCGGTCAGGCGCCCCAAGCCGTTGTAGCTAAAGGTAAGCTCGATAAACGAGTCGGTTTGCGAGCCGCCAAAGTAGGGGCGCGAGCCGCTCGGCACCAGCACGGTGAGCAGTACCCACCAACCAGCGCCGACAACCATGGCGCCGAGTGCCACGACGGCGTCGAGCAGGCGGCGCGGCCACGGTGTGGGCGAAAGCAGCAACATGGCCAGACCAAAGCCAGGGAGCACCAAAAGCACTTGGAACTGTTTGGTCAAAAAGCCCAAGCCGATCAACAGCCCGGCCACGGCGTACCAACGGGTACGTACGCGGTTGCCGTGGCGGTCTGCCGGCAATTCGAGTCCACGCAGCACGCAGGCGGCGGCACCCAGCATAAGCAAGATAAGCAGGGCATCGGGATTGTTGAAGCGGAACATGAGGGCCGCGACGGGTGTGGTGATAAACACGATGCCGGCCACGATGCCCGCGGCGTTACCCCACGCGCGGCGCACGGTGGCATACAGCAGATACGTGCATGCCACGCCCATGAGCGCCTGCGGCAGCAGGATCGCAAACGAGCTCAGGCCCAGCAGGCGCACCGAAAGCGCCATGAGCCAAATGGATGCGGGTGGTTTATCGACGGTAATGGCGTTGCCGGCATCCAGGCTGCCCCATAGGAAAGCCTCCCAGTTCTTGGAGCCCGCCTGTGCGGCAGCGCTGTAAAACTCGTTGGCGTAGCCCGAGGCTGTCAGGTTCCAGAAGAAGACGAAAGCGGCGGCAAGCATAAGCACTGCTACGGCGACCCAGTCGATCGGGCCGCGGGCGGGGGCGAGCGATGGGGCCGAGGACGCGCACAGCTCGCGGCGAAGAGAGCGCGCCCCCTGCGAGACATGTGCTGATCGGCGAAGGGTATCAAAGCTCATCAGGCATCAGCCGCCTGCTTGAGGGGGCAGCGATACGCGTCTGCCTGCGAAGCGCCCGTCTGCCCCTCGCTCGCCTTAAGTCGCTTCATGCCGGCAAGGTCCTTTCGCACCGTGTCGACGATGTGCACCGTGGTGCCGGGATCTTCCTTCCATCGCACGGCAAACTCGCACGACGCAATGCCCATGCGTTCGGCCAGGACCAGAAGTTCGGTATCGAAGAACCATTCGTTGTCCCGGATGAGCGGCAGCAACGTGTTCGCAGCCTCGGCAGAAATCGCCTTAAATCCGCACTGCGCATCGTGAAAATGCACGTCCAGATAGCTCTGCAGCATGCGGTTATACGAGCGCGAGATAAGCTCGCGTTTGACGCATCGCTCCACGCGCGACGCCGGCAGCAGGCGTGAGCCAAAGCAAACGTCGGCGCGCCCGTCCAAAATGGGGCCGACAAGTTCGGGAATCTGCCGAATATCGGTGGAGAGGTCGACATCCATATAGGCGCGCACGCGGGCCTTGGACGTGCTCCACACGATTTTGAGAGCACGGCCGCGACCCTTTTGGGGAATGCGGATGGCACGGAGCGTAAAGGGAAACTTGCAGGCGAGGATGCGGGCGAGTTCCCAGGTCTTGTCGCTGCTGGCGTTGTCGGCAATCACGATCTGCCAGGTAAACGACTTGGCATGGAGTGAAATCTCGCGCAGCTGATCCATCAGTAGCATAATCGAGGAGCCGAGTTCGGCCTGCTCGTTAAAGACGGGGATGACAAAGTCGCAGTCGACTTCGCGCGGCTCGCCGCAGTTGAGAATGGAAGAAGGGGAGGGCTCGCTTTGGATTGCCTGAGCCGTCGCCGTGGTTTGTGGCCGAGCGTCTGCAGACGTAGGGCGATTTTGCGTGGCGGCAGACGCGGCGCGGGCGTCCTGCGTGATGATATCGGGTTTAGTCATGATGATGCCTTTCTGTTCAGGAGGCTAGACGGAAAGGGAAGTCTGCGAGGTGGCGTGGCTATTGACTGCGTCCGTGGACGTATCGCCTGCGGCGTCGTTTGAACCGTCGGCCGAAGTGTCGGCTGTGTCACCGGCGTCGGGCGTGCCCGTGGGCGCCTGCCCGTCCGGCGCTGCGTTGCCATTTGCCGTACCCTCGCTAGTGCCATCACCCGTGGTCCCGTCTGCACCGGGCATGCCGCCACCCTGCATGCCGCCCTGGCCGCCACCCATGCCACCCTGCGCGGCCTGGGCCGATCCGCCGGTCGCGGCGCTCATGATGGCACCACCTGCAAGCCCGCCAGCGAGGCCACAAACGGCGGCGAGCGTTGCGACTAGGAGCAGGTTGGCGGCGTGACTGGGCCGTTTGTCGTCGTGCTCTTTGGTGGAGATCGTCTGCTGCGGGACGGGTTCGGCGACATATGCGCGGGTATCGGGAGCGGGCGCCGACGTGCCGGCGGGCATGGCGCGCTCTCCAGCAGACTCTCCCGCATAGAGCGGATTGACGACCGTGGCGGGCACATCGCTCGCTGCGTGTTGGGATGCCGTATTGGGCTCGGCGCTCTCGCTGCCGGTGACGCCGTCGGTATTGCGGTTGAACAAGCTGTCCATAGTGTTCTCCAATCGGATAGGCGCGGAGCCGCCCGCGTTGGCGGCTCCCGCATCAAAGGGGATGGCATGGTCTTGGCATGCCGTCGCGAGGTGGTATGGCTGTCCTCGTGACGATGCTGTTCTACCGCGGCCGGTATGCGTCCGGGCGCTCGGTATCGGCGGCTTAAGTTTGGCTAAGCCACATCCTGCGTATTTGAAAACGCGCAGGTTGAGCGGCTAAGGCTGCGCTAAGGCAGTTGACGGTGCGCTATCATCGGCAGTATCGAAACTTGTATAGCCATGCGCCAAAGGAGCAACTATGAAGCTGATGCTTGCCGAGGACGAACCCGGCCTCTCCCGCGCCCTTACCGCGATTCTTCAACATAGCGACTACGAGGTCGACACCGCGCTCGACGGTCTGACGGCGCTCGAGTATCTGCTCGCTAACGACTATGACGCCGCGATTCTGGACATCATGATGCCTGGCATGGACGGCATTGAGGTGCTCAAGCGCACACGTGAGGCCGGTAAACGTCTGCCCATCATCATGCTTACGGCAAAAAGCGAGGTGTCCGATAAGGTCGAGGGCTTGGACGCCGGCGCCAACGATTACCTGACTAAGCCGTTTGCCGCTAAGGAGCTGCTCGCTCGCATTCGAGCCATGACGCGTGCCGCGACGGCAATTGATGCCACGACGCTCAGCGTGGGCAATGTGCGTCTCGATACGGCATCGTGCACGCTTGTGGGTCCCTTGGGCGAGGAGCATCTGGCCAATCGCGAGTTTCAGCTCATGGAGCTCTTTATGCGCAACGCCGGCACGCGCATGCCCACCGAGCGTCTGATGCTCGAGGTTTGGGGCGAGGACGCGCCCGAGGGCGCCAATGTGGTGTGGGTCTATATCTCGTACCTGCGCAAAAAACTGACGGCGCTGGGTGCCAACGTGGCCATCCGCGCGTCGCGCAACCAGGGATATTCGCTCGAGGTTGTCGAGGAAGGCGAGTAGGCGTGAGCGTACGCGCGTGGTGGAAGCACGTGACTGAGCGGTTTCGTGCCACCTTTCGTAGTGCAGGGCGGGCAAATTCTGCTGACGCATTGGGCCGCCGCCTGCGTCGCAAGTTTATCCTCGTTGCCATGGGCGCCGTGACCGTGGTGCTCACGCTCATCATTGCCGGCATCAATGTCGTGAATTACTCGCACGTCTGCAAAATGGCCGATGCGCGCTTGGACTATATCCTGGCAGGCAAGGGCGGCATCGATTGGACAGATGAGCCTAAGACCGACCCCGGCCAGGATGTGGGCGCCGGTAAGGCCGCTGCAGGTGACCGGGTGGCCGTGCGCGCCGGGCATTTTGAAGGTATGACGGCGGAATCTCCCTTCGACACGCGCTACTTTACGGTGACGCTTGTCGATGGACAGGTGGTCGATGTCAATACCGCCCACATTGCCGCGGTGGGCGCCAAGCGTGCCGCCCGTATTGCCATGGGGCTGGATTCCAAGGGATGGACTTCGGGCTTTTCTGGCAACTACCGTTATACGGCTACGGTTCAGGGCGACAAGACAACCTATGTGTTCGTGGACTGTTCGCGCGAGCTTGCAAGTTTCCATTCGTTTTTGAGCGCGAGTGTGGCAATCAGCTGCATTGGCTGGCTGGCGGTGCTGGCAATTGTAACGGTCGCCTCGGGCGCCGTGATTCGACCGATGGTCGAGAGCTACAGCAAGCAAAAGCGCTTTATTACCGATGCGAGCCACGAGATCAAGACACCGCTGGCTGTGATTGATGCCGCGAACGAGGTACAAGAGATTGAAAGCGGCGAGAGTGAGTGGACGCAGAGCATTCACGAGCAGGTGGCGCGACTGACGGCACTTACGGAGCGTCTGGTATTTTTGGCGCGCATGGACGAGGGCTCGGCGGGCTTTACCATGGCGTCGATCGATCTCTCGGAGGCAGTTGACAAGGCAGCCGCGCCGTTTGAATCGGTGGCGGTCTCGCGCGGCAAGCGCCTGTCGATGTCGGTCGCGACCGGCGTGCGCGCTCATGCCGATGCTGCGGCGGTGACGCAGGTGGTTGAGTTGCTGCTGGACAACGCCACGCGCTATGCGAGCGAGGGCAGCGTGATCGAGTTGAGTCTGCGCGCCGTTTCGCGCGGTGCGGGCAAAGGCTCGGCAGAGCTTGTCGTATCGAATGCCGTCGATTCGCTGCCCGAGGGCGACCTAGATCGATTGTTCGACCGCTTCTATCGTGCGGACGTGTCGCGTAGCTCCAAGACGGGCGGCTCGGGCGTGGGCCTGTCTGTGGTGCGTGCCATCGCCGAGGCCCATGGCGGCTCCGCTACCGTGTCCAGCCACGACCATCAGATCACCTTCATCGTCCGCTTCTAAAACCTGCCAAAAAGGGACAGGTTTATCTTGGCAGGTTTTATCTGGGGAAACGTCGATGGAGGAGGCTGTGGGCGGAAACTGTGTCCCGGATTGACGCCTCGGAATGGGATGAGCTTTCCCCTTGGAGGGCCTAGCGGAAACCGTGTCCCGGAATACAGCTTCAGAGCGGCATGCCGTTTCCGGTTGAGACCACCTGCTTGGACATCTTTCTACGCCCGCTCCTGCAGGGCGTAGATCGATTCAAGACTTTAGTCTGCTGGCCGCGCAGCGGCCAGCCTTAAACCACCCGCTACGCGGGTGGAGACAAACGGCTTTACAAAGCCACCCCTCCGACCGATATTGACGATTGTTCAGGCCGTCAAGAATTCGAGTCGAAGGGGTGGTCGCCATGGCCCAGAAGGCCTACAGCCTTTCCCACACGAAGTGGATGTGCAAGTACCACATCGTGTTCACGCCGAAGTATAGGCGCAAAGTGATCTACAACCAAATCAGGAGCGACATAGGGGAGATCCTCAGGAAGCTGTGCGAGTACAAGGGGATCGAGATAATCGAGGGGCACCTGATGCCCGACCACGTGCACGTGCTGCTGGCGATCCCGCCGAAGTACAGCGTCGCGAGCGTCATGGGCTACCTGAAGGGGAAGAGCTCGCTGATGATATTCGACAGGCACGCCAACCTCAAGTACAAGTTCGGCAACAGGAAGTTCTGGGCGGAGGGCTACTACGTGTCCACCGTCGGCCTGAACGAGGCGACGATCGCCAAGTACATCAGGGAGCAGGAGTCCCACGACATCGCGCTGGACAAGCTGAGCGTGAAGGAGTACGAGGACCCCTTCAAGAGGGGGTGATGCTGCCGGTTCGACCGGCGCGCCACGGGTCAAGATGCACTAGGCCTGGACGAAGTCCGGGCCCGCGCCTTTAGACGCGAGCCCGGGGCCCGTGGGTTATACCCTAAGAGCAAACCACCCTTTTTAAGGGTGGTTCTGATTTGTCCATGTTGAACAGATAAGCCACAACGCTGACAATAAAGAACGCCGGCAGATTACCGAAACCGAAGACTTCGCAGCCAATGAGGATCGGCGCGAGTAGCGTGTTGGTGGCGCTGCCAAAGACGGCGGCGTAGCCCAGCGCAGCGCAGAGCTTGACAGGCATGCCGAGAATCCCAGCGAGTACGACACCCAGGCTGGCGCCGATGGAGAACAGCGGCGTTACCTCGCCACCCTGATATCCTGCGGCAAGCGTGGCAATGGTGAGTGCGAATTTGAGCGTCCAGTCCCAAGGCATGATGGTGGCGGTGCCGTTACCGTTGAGTGCCGCCGATATCAGGTTGGTGCCAAGTCCGCAGTATCGCCCTTGCCACAGCGCGAACAAAATCGCCGACAGCACAAGGCCCATAACGGCAATGCGCATATAAGGGTTGGGGAACAGCCGCGCCGCAAGGGTCTTGGCGTGGGCAAGGCACCAGGCAAAAGCGCCACCCACCATGCCAAACGCGATGCCCAACAGCGCCAGCCGTCCAAGACCGGGGAGGTTGAGCGCATACGAGGCAGTAATGGCGACCTCGAACTTCTCAAGCCCCAGGGTGCCGGAGGTTATGCTTGCGGCAAGCGAAGCCGTAAGCGCGGGAAACAACGCGCGGTATTCCATGCGTCCGGCGACCAGCACCTCGACGGCAAAGACCGTAGCAGCGAGCGGTGTTCGAAAGAGTCCGGCAAAGCCAGCGGCCATGCCGATAAGCAAAAACGTGTTGCCGGGGTCTCGGAAAGGTAGACGCTGGCCAATCCAATGCGAGACGGTTGCACCGATCTGCACGGCCACGCCCTCGCGTCCCGCACTGCCGCCAAAGAGATGCGTGGCCCACGTGCTCAGCATAATGAGCGGCACCAAACGTGGGGAGATGGCGTCCTCGCGTCCGTGGCCTACGTCGAACACCAGACTCATGCCGCGGTCGGTGCCTTTGCCCCAGGTGCGGTAGGCAAATACGATGGCCAAGCCCATGAGGGCGAGGAAGGGAAGGAGCAGTACGATGTGCTCGTCACGGAAGGCGCCAATTGCCAGGAGCACACGACCAAAAAGGGCACAGATGGCGCCAACGATAACGCCGATAGGGATTCCGACGGCGCCCATGAGCACGAGACCGCTATAGGTGTTGACCAGGCGTTTGATTCTGCTCGAAGCGCTGCTTTCTGACATTTTGCTTTCCGACACTTACTCTCTTGATAGAAGACGATATGAGAAAGCCATTTGGGTCGCCTCCCCCGCGGCGCAGCTTCTTTCC
>CABQLK010000045.1 GCA_902465015.1 uncultured Collinsella sp. | reverse complement strand
CGACACGCATAAAAAGCCTCCCATTTCTCATGTCCAAGAAATGGGAGGCAGTTCAGTGTTGATCGCGGGGCCGCGTTGTTTCTAGTGGCTATGCGGGCAGTTGGCGCAGCAGCCGCTTGTGGCGTTGGTGCTGGAACCGCCGCTTCGCTGGTCGGTGTTGTAGAAGCCGCCGCCTTCAAACTTGATGCCGCTGGCCGAGAACGTCTTGGATGCCGGAGCGCCGCAGCTCGGGCACACGACCTCGGGGGTCTCGGACATGGGATGCTCAACCTCAAACACGTTGCCGCAGCTCGAGCACTTGTAATCGTAGCGCGCCATAATACTTCCTTTTCAGCACAAAGCGGGCAGATCGCTCTGCCCGCATAAATTCAAACAGCTGTAACTGTACCCTATATCGGGGGTTTTATCACGCTTCGCCCCAGAATCTATGGGTGTTGCGTAGGAGCTGTGCAGTTTTGCCCTCGGCGGCCGCAACGTCGGCCTCATCGGCCTGCCAGGTCCAGTTTCCCGTGGCGACACCCGGCACGTTCATGCGCGCATCGTCTCCAAGCCCCAGGACGTCCTGCAGCGGCATCATTACCAGGGGAGCGTCGCTTGCCAGCGCGTCGCCCATCAGCTTGGCCGCCACCTCAACACCGCTCGGCTCGTCGCCGCCCGCAAAGGAGCGCGTGCACCAACCGGCGAGCGTCGACGTGTCGTGCGTCGAGGTGTACAGAATCTTGCCCGGCGTGGGATACACGCCGTTGCGGACGTCGTAATCGCTAAACTCCAGTACGTCCATACCGGGGAAACCGCAGGTAGAAGCCATGGCGCGAACGCCGGGCGTCAGGTAGCCCAGGTCCTCGGCGATAAAGTTGAGCGGCCCCAGCTCGTCATAGGCGGTCTGGAACAGGTCCTTGCCCGGGCCCGCCAACCAGCGACCGTCGGCACAGGCCTTTCCGGCGGGAATGCTAAAGTAGCTGTGGAATCCCAGGAAGTGGTCCAGGCGCACGCGGTCGTAGAGCGAGAACGCGCGACGCAGACGGTCCATCCACCAGCGGTAGCCGTTCTCCTTCATGTGATCCCAACGGAAGGTGGGGTTGCCCCACACCTGGCCCTCGGGTGCAAAATTGTCAGGCGGCGCGCCAGAGATCTCAATCGCTTTGCCGGTATCGGATAGCCAGAAGTTCTCGGGCTCGCTCCACGCATCGGCCGAATCGTCCGAAACATACATGGGAATGTCGCCGATGACCTCGATGCCCTTCTTGTGCGCATAGTTCATGAGCTCGCACCAGGCCAGGTCAAAGCGGTACTGCATGTACGCCTGCAGCTCTGCCTCGTCGTGGAAACGCTTGTCGTCAATCAGATGCTCGTTGTAGCGGGCGACATCCGCCGGCCAATCGTGGCGCGACTCGCCCTCAAAGTGCTTCTTAACCGCCATGTAGACGCAGTACTTCTCGAGCCAATCGGCGTTGCGATGCTTAAACGCCGTGTAGAGCGGGTCTGCATCCTCGCCGCCTCGGGCCTTCCAAGTCTCAAAGTCGGCCGCCAGCTCCTCTTGGCTTTCGGGCAGCAGGTCAATGTTGCCCGCAAAGGCCGAAGGCCCAGCGTAAGGGGAGCGGAAGAAGTCCGTCGGGTTGACAGGCAGAACCTGCCAGTAGCGCATGCCCATAGCGGCCAGATGGTCGATAAAGCGACGCGTGGGCGCACCGATCGTACCCGGCTTGCCGTCGTCGGTGGGCACCGAGGTGATATGGCACACGACGCCCGCGCCGTGATCGAGCGGCTCCTGCAGGCGCTGCTCGGCATGGTGATAGATGATCGACGAGCCCAGCGGATACAGATCGAGCGTGACCGTACCGTTGTGGATCTCGCACTCGTGACCGCTGATCACGTCACTTGCGCTTTCGTCGAGCGCCGGAATCGTCACGCGGTGCGAATTGCGCAGACTTCGGTTGATGATAACCGTCGCGGACTCGCGATCCTTGCCCGTGCGGTTGTATGCCAGCACCTCGTCGTTGAGCGCGAAGGCCTTGATCTCGCCGTCGATCATAAATGGCAGTGCGCGGCGTACGGCGGAGGCGTTCTTGACAATAGCCAGCGTGTCGAAGTCGTGCAGTTGGTCCTTTGTCGGCAGGGTGCGGCGGTTGCCCGGATCGGTAAGGCCCTCCAGGCCGTATTCGTCGCCGTAGTAGATCGAAGGCACGCCGGGGAAGGTCATCTGCATGAGTGTGGCGAGCCAAAAGCGGCTCTTGGCCAGTCCCATCGCGTTCTCGTCCAGGCGCCATTTGCTGCGCTCGCTCTCGGGTAGCTGCGACTCGTCGGGGCCGCCGCCGAGTACCGAGATGATGCGCGGACGGTCATGGCTCGAAAGCAGATTGAGCGCGCAGGACAATGCCTCGCTCGGGTAGTTTTCGCGCAGGGTCTCGATGTCCTCGGCTGCCTGGTAGGCGTTCTTGTAGCCCATCAAAAAGCCGATGACCATGTCGCGGAAAGGGTAATCCATAGCAGAGTCCAGCTCGGAGCCCTGCAGGTAGCGGCGCAGATGGCCGTAGCTAATCTTGTTGGAGGCGTCTTCCCAGACTTCGCCGAGCAACAGTGCATCGGGCTTTTCGGCAAGTACGGCCTTCTTGATCTCGGCCAGGAAGTCGTCGGAAAGCTCGTCAGCGACGTCCAGGCGCCAACCGTGGGCACCGGCGCGCAGCCATTTGCGGATCACGCCGTTCTTGCCCAGGAGTCGCTCGCGCACCAGCTCGGACTTCTCGTTGATGGCTGGCATGTTGCCCACGCCCCACCAGCAGTCGTACGAGCCGTCCTCGTGGAAGGTAAACGCATCGCGCCACGGAGAATCCTCGCTCTGCCAGGCACCCACGCCGGGGTAGTTGCCGTAGCGGTTGAAATAGATCGAGTCGTCGCCCGTGTGGTTGAAGACGCCGTCCAGGATGATGGAGATGCCCAGCTTCTCGGCTGCCTGGCACAGCTCGGTAAAGTCCTGCTCGGTGCCCAGGATCGGGTCGATCTTGGTGTAGTCGGCCGTGTCGTAGCGGTGGTTGCTCGCGGCTTCAAAGATGGGGTTGAGGTAGATGGCCGTAAAGCCCAGCTCTGCGATGCGGGGCAGGTCTTCCTGGATGCCCTTGAGCGAGCCGCCGTAGAAGTCCCAGGTCTTGATGGAGCCGTCCTCGGCGCGCTCGTACACGGGCGGCTCGTTCCAGTCCTCGACCATCCGGCGCTGAATGCCCTTGCGCGGTTTTTCGAGTTGGGCCATTGTGCGCTCGCGCCAATGCTCGTCACGGGCGTAGCGGTCGGGGAAGATCTGGTAGACCATGCCACGCTCGTACCAGGTGGGGCGGCTCTCGCGGTGCTTGTAGACGGTAATCTGGAAGGACGGCACCTCGGCGTAGTCGTAGGTTACGCCCTCGCCGCCGGTGCGGCCCTGGGGCGCGCCCAGGCGAACCTCGGGCTGGCCCTCGATATTGCATATAAAGCTGTACCACACAAGACACGGTTCAGTGCATTTGAGCTCGCCGGTAAAAATGCCATCGCCTTCGTGCTCCATCGGAATCAGGGTCTCGCCGACTTCATCGACCCAGGTACGCAGGGTGAATGTTGCCTGGTTGGGATCGGCATCCTCCAAAATAACCGAGAGTTCAACGGTAGTTCCTGTGGTCACAGCGCCAAACGGAGTGCGAAACTGCGGTAGGCGGCTGTTGTGTATCAATCTCATAGTACGGTCCAGTTCAATAGAATCACGGCCTGCGGGCCATGGGCTTTACGCACAAGATATAAGTATATCTGTTGTACACAGGGTGTATAAACAACATCCGTTTACCATCGGCGAACGGTTGTCCTAGAAAATCGTTTTACCAACTATCTACAGAGAAGGGGCGCCCGGTTGGAGCGCCCCTTGTTTAGGGTTTTGATTAGGTTTTAGATCGTCTGCGGGCTAGCGGCGCTTGCGGGTGGCCGTTGCCTTGCGGACGGAGGTCTTCTTGGTCGGGGCCTTTTCCTCGGCCGGAGCGGCAGGGGAGACCGGGGCCTCCTTGGCGGGCTCGGTCTTTGCCGTAGCCTTCGGAGCGGTCTTGACCTCAGCGGCCTTCGGTGCCGGCTCGGCCTTTACTGCGGGCTTGTCCTCGGCTTTAGCCTCTGCCTTGGCGGCAGCAGTCTTGGTCGTGGTCTTTTTGGCCGTCGTCGTAGAGCGCTTGCGCGTGGTGGTCTTGGCGGTCGGCTTTGCCTCGACGGTTGCTTCGGCCTTAGACTCGGCGGGTGTCTCCTCGACTTTGGCGGCCGGCTTTGCGGCTGCCTTGGTCGTGGCGGCCTTCGTGGTCGCCGACTTCGTTGCCGTGGTCTTCTTGGCTGCCGTTGCCTTCTTGGCGGTCGTGGTTGTCTTCTTGGCAGCGGTCTTGGCCGGCGCCTTGACGGCGGGCTTGGCCTCGACGACGGTCTCAGCTTTTACCTCGGGAGCAGCCTCGGCCTCGGCGGCCTTCTTTGTAGCGGCGGTCGTGCGCTTGCGCGTGGTCGTTGTCTTGGTAGCGGTGGTCTTGGTTGTCGTCGCCTTGGTCGCAGTGGCCTTCTTAGTCGTCGTTTTGCGTGTCGTGGTCTTCTTGGCAGCAGGCTTTGCAGCGGGCTTCACCTCAGGCTCGGGCTCTGGAGTAGCCTCGATCTTCTCCTCGGGATTGGCCTTAACGGGCTCAGCTTCAACCGGCTCGGCCTTGGGCTCGGGCTCAGCCACAACCTCGGGCTCGACCTCAGGTTCCTCAGCCGCAGCCTCCACAGCCGCCGGCCTATCAATCTCCGGATGCATAAAGAAATACAGGTCCAGATACTTGTCGGCCGAGCGCGTCCAGCTAAAGTCCTGGCTCATGGCCTGCGTGACCAGCTGATTCCAGGCATCGCGGTTGTCCCAGAACAGGCGTGCCGCGCGGAACACGGCGTCGCCCATCTCGTCGCCGTTAAAGTTGCTAAACGAGAAGCCCGTGCCCTCGCCGGTAAACTCGTTATACGGGATCACGGTGTCCTTCAGACCACCGGTCTCGCGCACGATGGGCAGGGTGCCGTAGCGCATAGCGATGATCTGCGACAGGCCGCAGGGCTCAAACTTCGAAGGCATCAGGAACATATCGGCGGCGGCATACATACGCTGCGACAGCGCAGGATCGAACTCGATACGCGCGGCCATGGTACCGGGGTACTTGTCCTGGAAGTAGCGCAGGCCGTCCTCGTAGTCGCGGTCGCCGGTGCCCAGCACCGCCACCTGCACGCCTCCGGACAGGATGCGGTCGAGCGCGTACATGACCAGGTCCATACCCTTCTGGCGCGTCAGGCGCGTGACCATCACCATGAGCGGGCGGTCGTCGCGAACCTCGAGCCCCAGCTCTTCCTGCAGCTTGGCCTTGCACACGGCCTTGCCGGAACGGTCATCAACTGTGTAGTTTGCGGCAATGCGCTTGTCGGTCGCCGGGTCAAAGCCCGCCACGTCGATGCCGTTCAAAATGCCCTGCAGCGCATAGGAGCGCTCGCGCAGCACGCCGTCCAGGCCCTCGCCAAACTCCGGCGTCTGGATCTCGTTGGCATAGGTGGGGCTCACCGTGGTGATGGCGTCGGCATAGCGCAGCGCGCCCAGCATGTAGTTGATGCTGCAGGCGTCGCAACGCAGCTGCGAGGCGGCCGCCGGAATATGCGCCACGCCCAGGATGTCCTCCATCACGGTGTCGCTAAACTGACCCTGGAACGCCACGTTGTGGATCGAGAACACGGTCTTGACGCGGTCGTACAGCGGCAGGCCCTGGTAGAACTCGCGCAAGAACACGGGTGCCAGTGCCGTCTGCCAGTCGTTGCAGTGCAGGATGTCGCACTCAAAACCGGCCGGCAGGTGCTGCAGGCTCTCGGTGATGGCCTTGGAGAAGAACGCAAATCGCTCGCCGTCGTCAAAGAAGCCGTACGGATAGTCGCGCGCAAAGTAGCGCTCGTTGTCGATGAACATATACGTGACGCCGTCGTGCTCGAGCTTCTCGAGCCCGCAGTACTCGTTGCGCCAGCCCAGGCTCACGTAAAAGTCTGAGAAGTGCTCCATCTGCGCCTTGTACTCGTCCTTGATGGTGGCGTACTTGGGCACCATCACGATGACCTCGGCGCCGGCGCGCACGAGTGCTGCGGGCAGCGAGCCCGCCACGTCGCCCAGGCCACCGGTCTTAACAAACGGTGCGCATTCGGCCGAGGCAAACACGATCTGCATCTTTTTGCTGGAATCTGCCATATTGTCTCCCATGTTGCAATTCGAGAATAGCCGCCTGGCGCAAACCGGGCGGCTATTCTACATGTTACGAGCGATGTTGCGGTGCCTACGTTAATGCACGATGGTGGTGTCGGAAGTTAACGGGGCCTTGCCCAGCACCAGGATGTTCTCGGGCGTGCCGCGAAGCTCGGTGTTGGTGGGAACCACGTTGTTCTTGTCCAGGATGGCATTCTCAACGCGGGCGCCGCTCTTGATAATGCAGCTCTGGTTGATGATCGAGTTGGTCACCGAGGCGCCTTCCTCAACCACAACGCCGCGCGACAGGATCGAGTTGCGCACGGTGCCCTTGATGATGCAGCCGGCCGAGATGATCGAGTTGCACGCGTGGCTGCCGGTCGCATAGCGCGAAGGCGGCACGTCGTGAGCCTTGGTCAGGATCGGACGCTCGGGATCGAAGAGCTGGTCGGCCACGGTCTGGTCGAGCAGGTCCATGCTGCGGCGATACAGCGACTTCTCGCTAAACACGCCCACGACCTCGCCCTTGTACTCGTAGCTGCATACATCGATGTTGCTAAAGTCGCCCTGGAGTGCCTCGAGCAGGTCCAGATAGTCGGCGGCCTGGTAGTGGTCGATAATCTCGAGCAGCGTCTCGCGGTTGACGATGCAGCAGTCCATAGAGGCGTTGTCGCCGTATACGACGCCGGCGCTCACGCCCGTCAGGCGGCCGTTTTCGTTAATCTCGAGCTTGGTCTCGTCATCGACGTTGCGCGTGGCCTTGCAGTACACCACGGTCATCTGGGCACCGGAGTTCTCGTGCGCGTCGATGATGGTGTTGAGGTCCATATTAAAGATGATGTTGGTGCCCATCATTACGACATAGGGCTTGTCCGAGCGCTGGAATAGCGTCTTGTTGGAGATGATGTCGCGCAGCAGGAAGCGCATGCCGCCCTTGGTGGTGCCATACGCGTTGCCGGGCACCATGAACAGGCCGCCCTTCTTGCGGTCCAGGCCCCAGTCCTTGCCCGAGCCCACGTGGTCGATCAGCGAGCGGTAGTTGCCCGGCATGACGACGCCGACGGTCTTAATGCCGGCATTCATCATGTTGGACAGCGGGAAGTCGATCAGGCGGTAGCGGCCCAAAAACGGAACGGACGCGATGGGGCGGTCCTTGAGCAGCACGCTGCCGTAGGTCGAAGAGTAGTTAGCGGTGATATAACCGATGGCCTTGCGATTGATCATCGGATCATTCCCCCTTCCCGATAACGACGTCATTTCCAACGACGGCCGTATCCTTGGTGGTATCGACAGAGCCGAGCTTCACGCCCTCTTCGACCGTGGAGTTCTCGCCCAAAATAGCGCGGCAGATGTGCGCGCCGCTCTTAACGTGCGCACCCGGCAGCAGCACGGAGTCCTCGACCACGGCGCGCTCCTCGATGATGACATCGGTCGAAAGGATCGAGTGGCGAGCGGTGCCGTAGATCTTGCAGCCGTTGGAGACCAGGCAGTCGTCCAAGCGGCCGTCCGGGCCAATGTAGTGCGGCGGACGCGTGGTGATGTTGGACATGATGGGGAAGTTCTTGTCAAACAGGTCGAACTCGGGGTTGTTGCCCAGCAGGTCCATCGAGGTCTCGTGGAAGCTGGCGATGGTGCCGACGTCCTTCCAAAAGCCGTGGAACTCGTAGCTGTACAGGCGCTTGTTCTCGCCGAGCAGCTTGGGGATGATGTCCTTGCCAAAGTCGTGGCTCGAGCGCTGGTCCAGAGCGTCCTGCTCGAGTGCCTCGATCAGGACGTCGGCCGAGAAGATGTAGATGCCCATGGATGCGAGGTTCGAATCGGGCTTCTCGGGCTTCTCGGTAAACTTGGTGATGCGGCCGTCCTCGGGGTCGGTGGTCAGGATACCAAAGCGGCTGGCCTCCTCCCACGGCACGGGCATAACGCTCACCGTGAGGTCGGCGTTGTTCTCAATGTGCGTCTTGAGCATCTTGCGGTAGTCCATGCGATACAGATGGTCGCCCGAAAGAATCAGGACGTACTTGGGGTCGTTGGCCTTGATGTAGTCGAGGTTCTGCGTAATGGCATCGGCTGTGCCCGCATACCAGGCGCCACCGGTCTGCGTCTCGTACGGCGGCAGGATCGACACGCCGCCGTCGCGGCTGTCCAGATCCCAAGCCTCGCCGGAGCCCACATAGGCATGCAGCAGGTAGGGACGGTACTGCGTCAGAACGCCCACCGTGTCGATGCCCGAGTTGGAGCAGTTGGACAGCGAAAAGTCGATAATGCGGAACTTGCCACCAAAGCTAACCGCCGGCTTGGCGATCTTTTGGGTGAGTGCCCCCAATCGGCTGCCCTGTCCTCCTGCGAGGAGCATCGCGATGCATTCTTTCTTACTCATCGATTTCTCCTTCTGTCATCGATGTTCCTAAACCCATTAGCGACGGGCGCGGCGCAACGTCACGCCCGTCGAGTAATGCCGTGCTGGCATAGGGGAGCTCGCGCGCCTTTAAGCGTGCCAGATCTCGTCGCGGTACTCGCGAATGGTGCGGTCGCTCGAGAACCAGCCGCTCGAGGCGGTGTTGAGCAGAGCCTTGCGGTTCCAGGTCTCCTGGTCGCCGTAGCTGCCGGTGAGCTTCTCCCATGCATCCACGTAGCTGCGGAAGTCTGCCATGACCAGGTCGGGGTCGTTGTTGTTCATGAGCTCGTTGTAGATGCTCTCGAAGTTGCCCGAAAGGCCGGCAAACGTGTTGTCCTTGAGCTCGTCCATCACGCGGCCCAGGCGCTCGCGATCGTTGTTGAGGGTATCCCACGCAAAGTAGCTGTTGGATGCCCAGAGCTGCTCGACCTCGGGAGCGGTCAGGCCAAAGATGGCCTCGTTCTCGCGGCCGGCCAGGTCGGCGATCTCGATGTTGGCGCCGTCGAGGGTGCCCAGCGTAATGGCGCCGTTCATCATGAGCTTCATGTTGGACGTGCCCGAGGCCTCCTTGCCGGCCGTGGAGATCTGTTCCGAAATCTCGGCGGCGGGGTAGATGAGCTGGGCGTTGCTCACACGGAAGTTGGGGATAAAGCAGACCTTCATGACCTCGTTGACGCGGGCATCGTTGTTGATGACGTCGGCCACGGAGTTAATGAGGCGGATGGTCTCCTTGGCAAAGGTGTAGCTCGAGGCAGCCTTGCCGCTAAAGATGAAGGTCGTCGGCGTCACGTGGAAGTTGGGATCGGCGATGCGACGGTTGTAAATGTCCATCACCTTCATGATGTTCATAAGCTGGCGCTTGTAGGCGTGGAAGCGCTTAACCTGAACATCGAAGATGGTGTTGGGGTCAATAACCAGACCGGTCTCGGCCTTAACGTAGGCGGCCAGGCGCTCCTTGTTGGCGCGCTTGGAGGCGCCCACGGCCTTCAAGAACTCGGTGTCGTTCTGGAACTCTTTGAGTTTCTCCAGCTCAAAGGCGTCCTTGAGCCAGCCATCGCCAATGGCCTCGGTCACGAGCTTGGCATAGGTGGGGTTGGCCTCGGCAAAGAAGCGACGGTGCGAGATGCCGTTGGTCTTGTTGTTGAACTTCTCGGGCGTCAGGGCATAGAAGTCCTTGAGCACGATGTTCTTGATGATGTCGGAGTGGATCTTGGCGACGCCGTTGACGCTGTGGCTGCAGATCACAGACAGGTTGGCCATGCGAATCTCGCCGTCCCACAGAATGGCGGTCTGGCGCAGACGCTCCTGCCAGCCCTCCTGCGTGGTGTCGAACGACTCGTGCCAACGACGGCTGATCTCGTCGATGATCTGGTACACGCGGGGGAGGAGCTTGGAGAACGTACCGATGGGCCACTTCTCCAGGGCCTCGGGCAGGATGGTGTGGTTGGTGTAGCTCACGACCTGCGTCACGATGTTCCAGGCGTCATCCCACTCGAGCTTCTTCTCGTCGATGAGGATGCGCATGAGCTCGGGGCCGCACATGGCGGGGTGCGTGTCGTTGGTATGGATGGCAACAAACTGCGGCAGCAGGTCCCAGTTCTCGCCGTGCTCCTTCTCAAAGGTGTCGAGCAGGCTGTAGATGCCGGCCGAAACAAACAGGTACTCCTGCTTCAGGCGCAGCAGGCGGCCGTGCTCGCCGGCGTCGTTAGGATAGAGGATAGCGCTGATGGCCTCGGCCTCGGCGCGCTCGGCATCGGCCAGGGCGTAGTCGCCGCGGTTGAAGGCCTCGAGGTCGAAGTGCTCCTCGACCGGCTCGGCGGCCCAGACACGCAGCTTGTTGACGGTCTCGCCGGCATAACCCACAACGGGGATGTCATAAGGGACGGCCAGGATATCCTGCGTGTCCACCGTGCGGTAGAATGTGCGGCCGTTCTCCTCAAAGCCCTCAACATGGCCACCAAACTTGATGGTCACGGCCTTGTCCTGACGGCGGACCTCCCAAGGATAGCCGTGGGTGAGCCACTCGTCGGTAGCCTCGACCTGGCTGCCGTTAACGATTTCCTGCTTAAACAGGCCGTAGCGGTAGCGCATGCCGTTGCCGTAGCCGGCGATGCCCTCGGCTGCCATGGAATCCAGGAAGCATGCGGCCAGACGGCCCAGACCGCCGTTGCCCAGCGCCGGATCGGGCTCCTGGTTCTCGATGACAGACAGGTCAAAGCCCATGTCGTCGAGCGCCTCGGCGACCATGTCGCGCACGCCAAAGTTGAGCAGGTAGTTGTCGAGCAGGCGGCCGATCAAAAACTCGATCGAGAAGTAGTACACGCGCTTCTTGCCCTCGGCGGTGGCACGGGCGTCGCTCTTGGTGGCAACGGTGCGTGCCTTCTCGGCCACGAGCTTGGCCAGGGCGTTAAAGCGGTCGAGGTCGCTGGCGGCCTCGACGCTCTTGCCGCTAATGCTCATGACGGCATCACGATAGAGCTCGGTAAACTCCTGCTTGTTGTCGAAGATCTTATTCATACGTTCCTTTCCCCCGGGGATGTTTCTCCCGGAACGGTTATGTCTTGTATCCTACGCCCTCGCGGGGCGCGTAATTACAGCTGTAACGGCTTTGTTACGCATCCTTGGCAGATGGCTTAACAGAAGCAGACTTTGCCTTGGTAGCGCCCTTTTTGGCAGCCGGCTTCTTGACTGCGGCCTTAGCAGCGGGCTTTGCGGCGGTCTTGGTCTTGGCCTTGGCCGTCGTGGCCTTTGTCTTGGCAGGAGCCTTCTTGGCGGCTGCAGGCTTGGGCTTTACCGAGGACGTGCGCTTTTTGGGCGCAGTCTTGGGCTCCTCAACCACCGGCGGCTTGTAGCTACTGGGACCGCGGCGTTTAAGCACCACGCCTGCCAGGCCGGGTACCTTGATCTCGATAGAGTCCATCTGCCCGTTCCAGGGATAGGGCTCGCTCGAGCAGGTGTAGGGTTCCTCACCGGCGTATCCGCTGCCACCAAACTCGGGACGGTCGGAATCGAAGATGACCTCCCAGTCACCCTCGCGCGGCACGCCCACACGGAAGCTCTCGTAGCTCGCCGGGTCAAAGTTGATCAGGATCACCAGGTCGTCGTCGATGTCCTCGCCCTGGCGCACAAAGCTCACGATGGACTGCTTGGAGTTGTCCGCGTCGATCCAGGTAAAGCCATCGTCGGTGTAGCCGCGTTCGTACAGGGCGGGCTCGGCGGTGTACAGGTGGTTGAGCGCCTTTATAAACGCCTGATGATGCTTGTGAGTCTCGTACTCCTCGGTCAGGAACCACTGGATGGACTCGTAGTAGCGCCATTCAATAAACTGGCCGATCTCGTTGCCCATAAAGTTGAGCTTGGCACCGGGGTGCGTCATCTGGTAGAAGGCGAGCGTGCGCAGGCCGGCAAACTGGCGCCACCAGTCGCCCGGCATGCGGCCGATCAGCGAGCACTTGCCGTGCACGACCTCGTCGTGGCTCAGCGGGCAGATAAAGTTCTCGGTAAAGGCGTACATGATGGAGAACGTGAGCAGGCCGTGGTTGCCGGGGCGCCACGGAAAATCGGTCTGCATATAGTGCAGGGTGTCATTCATCCAGCCCATGTCCCACTTGTAGTGGAAGCCCAGGCCGCCGTCCTGCGGCGGATAGGTCACGAGCGGCCACGCGGTGGACTCCTCGGCCATCATCATCACGTCGGGGTAGTGCGCCTCCACGGCGCAGTTGACCTGACGGATAAACGCGCTGGCGTCCAGGTCCTCCTCGGTACCGTACTTGTTGAACTTCTTTTGGCCCGGATCGTCGATGCCAAAGTTGAGGTACAGCATGCTGGACACGCCGTCCATGCGAATGCCGTCAACGTGGAAGTTCTCGAGCCAGTACAGCACGTTGGAGACCAGGAAGGAGCGGACCTCGCCGCGGGCGAAGTCAAACTTGTGCGTGCCCCAGTTGGGGTGAATCTCGTGTTCAAACAGCATGTGGCCGTTAAAGGTTGCAAGGCCGTGGGAATCGGCGCAAAAACCGCCGGGCACCCAGTCCATAATCACGCCGATGCCCGCCTCGTGGCACGCATCGATAAAGTGCATGAGCTGCTGTGGGTTGCCGTAACGCGACGTGGCGGCGTAATAGCCGGTCGTCTGGTAGCCCCAGGAGCCGTCGAAGGGATGCTCCATGAGCGGCATGACCTCGATATGCGTGTAGCCCATGTCGCGCACGTAGTCCACGAGCTCCACCGACAGGTCGTCGTAGGTATAGAACTCGCCGCGCTGCGCGGGGAAGGGATCCATGGGGCCGGGGTAGTTGCCGTACTCGTCCGGATCGCCCTGCGGCGCGTCGCCGTGGCGCTTCCACGAGCCAATATGCACCTCGTAGATGTTAAGGGGCTGCGACATGTGGTTGTGGCTGGCGCGGCGCTTGAGCCACGCGGCGTCGTTCCACTTGTAGCCATCGAGGGTCCACAGTACGCTGGCCGTTCCCGGAGGGCACTCGGCCTTAAAGGCATACGGATCGGCCTTGTAGAGCTTTTCGCCCTCGTTGGTCTCGATAAGGTACTTATAGAGCTGGCCCTGCTCGGCGCCGGGAATAAAGCCTTCCCAGATAGCGCTCGTATGCATGGGCACCAGCGGGTTGGCATCCTCGTCCCAGTCGTTAAATTCGCCAATGACGTGGACGCTCTTTACGTCGGGCGCCCAAACGCAAAAGCGCCAGCCACGCGTACGGTTCTGCGTGTCGGGGTGCGCGCCCATCTTTTCCCAGCTGCGCTCCCATGTGCCGATGCCAAACAGGTAGACATCGTCCTTGGTGAGCTCCGGTGCATGCGGGGCGGCTTTACGGGTAGCGGGCTTTTTGGTTGCTGGCTTTAGCTTTGTATCGCTCACGTTTGATCCCATCATGACGCGGCAGCGTGTTGCCTTGGTGACTAGATGCGAAAGGTCCAAGGCTGCACGAATCGAAGGGACGGCGATAGTTCTATGATTCGTTCCACCTCGCGTGCTCGGTGGAACTTTCGGCAGAAACTACGATAACACCTGTACGTTAGTTTTATGGACGAAAGCGGATTTGCGGGGGCGTTTAATCGGTAAGCGACATGTTTATACCACTGGCAGAATTGCCATGGTAAAACTCTTGACAGCTTTACCAATTAGGATTTCAAAACTGATAGGCTTACGTTTGGTAAAACGTTTTTAGCAGGTTGTTTACCATTTGACATCGAAAGGCTCGTTTATGGACCACATCGCTGCCCCAAGTGTTGCTTTTATTTTCGATTGCGACGGAACACTGGTTAATAGCTCCCCCGTCTGGGGCCATGCGCAGACCGAGTTATTGCGCCGTCATGGCATTGATGTAACGGTCGACGATTTTGCCCAGTTTGAGCATTTGTCGCTCGAGGACGAGTGCGAGGCCTATCACGACACCTGGGGCGTTGGCTCGAATGGCGAGGAGCTGTATCGCGAGCTGGGCGAGATTTTGATTGATGGGTACTCCAAGGTGCCGCCGCGCGAGGGGCTCCTGGCATTTTTGGAGCAGGCGAAGGCGACGGGTATTGCCATGTGCGTGGCCACGTCCACGCCGACCGACCTGGTGCAGTCCGCCCTTGCGAGTGCTGGCCTTGATCGCTACATGGAGTTTATTACCACGACGGGCGAGGCGGGGCGCTCCAAGCAGTTCCCCGATGTGTACGAGCTGGCGTTGCGTCGCTTGGAAGAGCGCCACGGGCGCATGTTTGAGCGCCCCTGGGTGTTTGAGGACGCGGTCTTTGGCCTAAAGAGCTCTGGCGCCGCAGGATTTAAGCGCGTGGGTATTTATGACCCGCATGGCCGTATGGAGCGCGACGAGGTGCGTGCTAACTGCGACGTCTTTATCGACAGCTATGAGGACCTTGACCTGGCCCGCGTGCTTTCGTTTGAGGGTTAGGCGAGGGCCGTGGCTTGCAAAGTATTAGTGGTATGCGGCTCGCCGGTGGTGGCAAGCCCCGAGTTGCTGCGCCAACTGGCAGGGGAGTGCGACCACATCGTAGCCGTAGACCGCGGCCTGGACGCCCTGTTGGTCGCTGGCCTGAGCTGCGACGTCTACGTGGGAGACGCCGACACCGTAAGCGATGAGGGACGCGCTCTGGTCGATGCCGCTGCCGATTTTGAAGTGGAACGCCACAACCCCTACAAGGACTATACCGATCTGGCGTTGGCGCTCGATTCCGTCCGCCATCGCTGGCCGGGTGCCGAAGTGGTAGCAACCTGCGCCACCGGCGGCCGCCCGGACATGGCCCTGTCCGTGTTAGGGTTACTGGCAGGCTATGCGGACGCCCCCGTCTGGATCGAAGAAGACGAAGTGACGGCCAGAATCCTGCACCAGAACGAGACCTGGACCATCGAAGGTGCCGAGGGCAAAACCTTCTCCATCATCGCCATCGCTCCCAACACAGAGATTAGCGAACACGGCCTAGAATGGGAGCTAGACCATAGCCCCTTAGGCCTGCTAGCCGACACCGGCATCAGTAACGTCGTAAGATCAACCGCCAAGATCCAAGTCCACACCGGCACCGCCATCGCTTACCTCTACAAGTAAGGTCTACCGCATCAGGGTTTTATCGGGACGGTGGGTTAATTGACTGATTTTGCCGAAGTCAAAATCA
>CABQLK010000044.1 GCA_902465015.1 uncultured Collinsella sp. | reverse complement strand
ACTCATAATTGCGTCAAGCTTTTGGACAGCATTTGGTTAGACCTCTAAAACGGCTTTTCCACTCAGCACCGTCAACACGGCATTAGCTGACACGATATATATCATGAGTATCGTATTGTCACACACCACTGCAAAAGCGGTCTACCAGGCCGCGCATTCGGTGTCTGCGAAAGGCATCGAGTCCTGTAGTCCTGCCGCGATTTACGGATCATGTCCCACCGGAACGCTCCTTGACGCAGCCGCAGAATGGCTCACCAAAAATGATGTTTCCCTCGACACAAATGATTCCCTCGAGGTGATGGTGTTTGATCGCAGGAATGCGCGCTATGCAATGAACTGTCAATGCCACGTTTCGTCAAAGCGATTCTCAAACACACGCTTTGTAGAGCTTAAAGATGGCATCTTCATTGTTGGCGTTGAGCTTTGCGCACTTCAGGCCGCCACCTATCTTTCTTTTCGCGAACTAGTGGAGTACTACTTTGAACTGTGCGGCGCTTATTCCCTTGGAACCGACTCTTCCACCTCTTATAACGAGCGTTTCGCGCTCACTTCGACCGAGAGATTAAAACAGTTCTTTAATTCCATTACCAGATGCGACGGTCTGGCTCTTGCCCGAAAGGCGATCCAATGTGTGCGCGACGGATGCCGGTCTCCTATGGAAACGGCCTTTGTCATGATGCTAACGCTGCCCAAAAGCGAAGGAGGGCTTGGTATTAAGGGAGTTGAGACCGATTACGAGGTGCAGGTCACCGCTGCAGCGAAGAATCTCACGAGACGCAAAAAGTTCTTTATGGATGCGTATCTAAAGAAATCTCGCACAGACATTGAATACAACGGTTTTTATCATGACGCGGAAGAAGACCGCGCCATCGATGAGGAACGCAAGAATGCGCTTGCGTCCATGGGATACGGAATCATCACCGTCAGTCGTTATTCCTTTATGCATGCCAGCGCTTTCGTTAGGGTCATGGAGGCGATCCAACGAAAAGAGGGCATACGCCCCTCGCGTCTGCCAAAAGACTTTCAAATCATGCAAGAAGACCTGAGACAGTTTGTACTCAGAAGGTTTATTGAGGAGAAGAAACGAATCCAGGAGGAGCTTCGCCAGGATTCCGAAGATCGTCAACGAATCGACCTCGAAAAAGCAACACTCGAAGGCATCACGCTGGATGACCCGACAATTAATGAAGTTCCGGCAATCGATGACATGCAGACAGTCGAATCCGACAGCCCATCATTTGCCCAAACAAGCAGCCTCGCGCCCGAGGGCAGGATCTTCGGGGCCGGAAGCTAGACCGGCTAACAAGGTGGGCACCTTAGCGACGTGCAAAATTGCGAGTATTCAGCAGAGCCGGGTGTCTATCACCCTCGAGTGGATCCAAATGTGAAGCGAAATCACTCTTGTGTGAGAGCGTTAGGCAACATTTGAGGAAGAACTCATCGGATTAACACCCTAAGATAACTCTTGAACTGCATTATATGGCCTGCAATAAATTAACAGACCCCCTATCGTTGCAGAATACTCCAATTTTTGCACGGCTCAGGGGCACCCACCCCGGCATCGGCTATCAAAACCGCTCACTCCGGGATCTCGTCCACTATTCCCCATCATTTTGTGCAACGAATTACCTGAACGTCATTGACATATGAACATACACTCATATAATCGGAAGCAAGTTATATGAGCGCATGTTCATATGAAAGGATATTGCAATGAGCATCCGCGTTGATGAAACGAAACCCGACATCGAGGCCACCGAACCCGCGATTCCCACCACCTGCTCGCCCGAGGACCTTCCCGACGAGGAGCTTCTCTACGACCTCGCCGACCTGTTCAAGGTCTTCAGCGACACCACGCGCATCAAGATCCTCTATGCCCTCATGGGCCGCGAGCTCTGCGTGGCGGACATCGCCGAAGCGACCGAAACCTCGCAGTCCGCGGTGTCGCACCAGCTGCGCACACTCAAGCAGTCGCACCTGGTTAAATTCCGGCGCGACGGGCGCAATATCCTATACTCGCTCGCCGACGACCACGTCTACACCATGCTCAACCAGGGCATGAGCCACATCTGCGAATAGCGACCAACCACGGTACCAGCGCGGCCTGCACCCAAGCCGCAAATACGGGGAAAGGAATCCACCATGAAAAAGCAGTTCAAGCTCAACGAGATCGACTGCGCCAACTGCGCGCGTGAGCTTCAGGACGAGCTGGCCAAGCTCGATGGCGTCAAGTCCGTTTCGGTCAACTTTATGACCCAGAAGTTGACGCTCGAGGCCGATGACGCCGAGTTCGACGAGGTCCTCGACCGCGTTGTGGAGTTCACCGCCGACGCCGAGCCGGACTGCGAGATCATTCTCTAGCCCAGGTTTACGCCAACCCGCAAGGCCGCGCTTGCCGCGGCCTTTGCTCGCGAAATTATATGAGCGAGTGTTCATACATTCAAATGGGAGGATACGAGTCATGGCCACCGCCGACCCCAAGAAGAAAAAGAAGAAGCGCAAGAAAAAAGAGTCACTCGAGCATAAGCGCAACCGCATCCTAGTGGCGCTGGGCATTTTTGCCGTGGTGTACGCCCTCGATGAGCTCGGCACCCTCACTGCCGCATTCGGCACCCCGGGCGACATCTACGCCAGATTCGCACTGTTCCTCGTGCCTTTCTTGATTGCCGGCTACGACGTGCTCCAAAAGGCATACAACAACATCCGCCGCGGCAAGGCGTTCGACGAGAGTTTCCTTATGGCAGTCGCAACCATCGGCGCGTTTGCCATGGTGTTCTTCCCCGATACCGACCCGCACATGGCCGAAGGCGCCGCCGTCATGCTGTTCTACCAGGTCGGCGAGCTGTTCCAGGCATACGCCGTGGGCAAGAGCCGCAAGTCGATCAGCGCCATGATGGACATCGCGCCCGACTACGCTAACGTCGAGCAGCCCGACGGCACGCTCGAACAGGTCTTTCCCGATGACATCGCCGTGGGCACCGTGATCGTGGTCAAGCCCGGCGAGCGCGTGCCTATCGACGGCGTCATCGTCGAGGGCGAAACCCAGCTCGACACCGCCGCGCTCACGGGCGAGTCAGTCCCCCGCCCCGCCAAGTCCGGCGACGATATCATCAGCGGCTGCATCAACATGACGGGCCTCATCCACGTGCGCACCACCAAGCCCTTTGGCGAGTCCACCGTCGCGCGCGTCTTGGAGCTCGTAGAAAACGCCAGCGAAAAGAAGGCGCGCACCGAAAACTTCATCACGCGCTTCGCCCGCGTCTACACGCCCGCCGTCACCGGCGCTGCCGCGGTACTCGCGCTCGGCGGCGGCTTGGTCACCGGCGCTTGGTCCGACTGGATCCTGCGCGGCCTGACCTTCCTGGTCGTCAGCTGCCCGTGCGCGCTCGTGATTAGCGTCCCGCTCAGCTTCTTTGGCGGCATCGGCGGCGCGTCCAAGCTGGGCGTCCTCATCAAGGGCTCCAACTACCTCGAGACGCTCGCCGATGTGGACACCGTCGTCTTTGACAAGACGGGCACCCTCACCAACGGCACGTTCTCGGTGGTCGCGGTGCACCCCGAGGCTGGATATACCGAGCAGTCGTTGCTCGAGGTCGCAGCCCTTGCGGAGTCGTTCTCCGATCACCCCATCGCGCAGTCCGTGCATGTCGCCTACCAGGGCGAGGTCGACCCCAAGCGCGTAAGCGACTCCACCAACGACGCGGGCCATGGCGTGACGGCAACCATCGACGGCAAGCACGTCGTCGTTGGCAACGCAAAAATGCTCGCCGCGACCGGAGTCGAAGCGCCCGATTGCGAGGTCGTCGGTACGATCCTTCACGTGCTGGTCGATGGCATCTATGCCGGCCACATTGTAATTGCCGACACCGTCAAGGCCGATGCCGAGCAGACGATCAGCGACTTGCACGCCGCCGGCGTCAAGCGCACCGTCATGCTCACGGGCGACCGCGAGGAGGTTGCGGCGTCTGTGGCCAAGCAACTCAGTCTCGACGAGTTCCACGCGCAGCTGCTGCCGGGCGATAAGGTCGAGCGTGTTGAGGCGTTGCTCGCGGCCGAAAGCGGCAAGGGCAAGCTCGCCTTTGTCGGCGACGGTATCAACGACGCACCCGTGCTCACCCGCGCAGACGTTGGCATCGCCATGGGCGCCATGGGCTCGGACGCCGCAATTGAGGCGGCGGACGTCGTGCTCATGGATGATAAGCCGTCCAACATCTCCCGCGCGATCCGCGTGGCGCGCAAGACCATGTCGATTGTTTGGCAGAACATCATCTTTGCGCTGGGCATTAAGTTGCTGATTCTGGTGCTTGCGGCACTGGGCATCGCCAATATGTGGCTTGCCGTCTTTGGCGACGTGGGCGTGGCGATCATCGCCATCCTAAACGCCATGCGCGCGATGGGTGTCAAGAACCTGTAGCGTTCGTGGGCTGTCCGGCCGGGGCCGGGTTTGGTTTTGAAAACATCCTCGCGCATGAGGCCCGTCTTTCCTGCTCCTGCGGAGCAACGGAAAGGCGGGCCTCGCGCTGTGGGATGTTTTCAAAACCAAACCCGGCCCCGGCCTGCATTGACACAGCAGGCGGTTCTTGGGCATCGCTTGCTGGCAGGGTTCCTTTGCTGAAATGGACTTGGCCGAAAGGGCCGCTGGTCCCAGTCGCTGGTTCGCGCTTTGCGTGAACTCCGCGCTACTGTGGGACAGTTAGGCTTCTGTTGTTGGACCCGCTACATCTTCCCGGCCCAACATCGCCCGTAGCTTCTCAAAGCTTTCCTCGCTCAGGCAGTGCTCCATGTGGCAGCCCTCTTGCGACGCGACCTCAGCCGAAACACCCGCATCCTCTAGCAGCCCCACGAAAAAGCAATGACGCTCCCACATTTGGCGAGCGACCTCCAGACCACGCTCCGTCAGATGAACGTCGCGCTTGCCCATTTCGACATAGCCGTTGCTTTCCAGCGTCGCCATGGCCTTGGAAACGCTCGCCTTGGTTACGCCGAGGTACTCCGCAACGTCGATCGAGCGCACGATACCCTGACGTTCCGACAGAACGTAGATCGATTCGAGATAGTCTTCTCCGGATTCACGTAGGGCCATGGGCCGCCTTTCGCGATGATTGCTAGTTAGCCTTTGGATACTTTCCACGGCTAACTTTATCGCAAAAGTTGCCCATGTCTTACTACTTTGTCTAAAAGTTAGCCGTGTTTCACAAAACGTGCGGGACGAAAACAAAATGGGGACGCCCCGCAAGGAGTGTCCCCAGGCGCCGGGTGCCGGCCCGCAGTTACATCAATCCAAAGTGCTTCGCGGCGTTGTAGATGCCGTCGTCGTCCACGGCAGTCGTCACATAGGTCGCCGCAGCTTTCACCGTGTCCTGTGCGTTGCCCATGGCCACGCTCGTGCCCACGGCGGCAAACATCGACAGGTCGTTCTCGCCGTCGCCAAAGGCAATCGCCTCACTCGCGTCGATGCCCAGGCGCTCCAGCGTCGCCGCCACGCCCAGGTCCTTGCCGCCGTTAGCGGGAATAATGTCGCAGAACAGGTCGCACCAGCGCGTGGTGAGCGAATGCGACACGGCGTCGGTCACGATATGTTCGTCGGCCGGATCCACAAAGGCGCAGAACTGGTAGACCGGTGCGTCAAAGGCGTGCTCAAACGGCTCCTCGTGGTAGACGATTCCCGCATTGCTGCCAGCCGTCACCACGCGCTCGGACAGGCGGTTCACAAACGAGTTCTCGCCCTGCATGCACAGCGAGTCGTAGCGCCCCTGCGCCACCTGGTCCACAATCACCGCGACGTCGTCCGGATCGATCGGGCAGCTGCGGTAAACCCCCTCGGCATCAAAGCAATGCTGGCCCGAGAGCGTAATGTACGCATCCCAGCCCAGGTCGAACAGCCAATCGGGCATCTGGTAGGTCGGGCGACCCGTAGCAATCACGCACGCGATCCCCTGCTCGTGAAAGCTGTCGAGCACCTGCTGCGCCGACGCCGGAATCCGGTGGGTCTTAAAACTCAGCAGTGTGCCGTCGATATCGAAAAACGCGGCTTTGATCATCCTCGTTTACTCCTCGCCCTCGAGCTTTTCGCTCGCCTCGAGCCACGCCATCTCCAGCTCGTCCATGGCGGCGTGAGCCTCGTCGATCTTTGCCTGCTGCTCGCCGAGCGCCGTGTAGTTGGTGGGATCGACTTGGGCCATTGCTGCCTCGGCCTCCTCAACGCGGGTGCGCTGCGTCTCCATCTTGCGCTCGAGCGAACTCACCTCGCGGCGGAGCTTCTGGCGCTCGGCGTTGGACAGGCCGTTGGGCTGACCGCTCGACTTGGGCTTTTCGGCCGCAGCTGCCGCGGCACCGGTGTCAAACGTGCCGGTCTTGGCGCTCGGCGCGCCCACGGGCTCGCCCTCGGCGGTAGCGTTGCACAGGCGAAGGTACTGGTCCACGCCACCGGGCATATGCGTCAGGTGGCCGTCGAGCAGCGCCCACTGCTGGTCGGTCACGCGCTCCATCAAGAAGCGGTCGTGCGTCACCAGGATCAGCGTGCCGGGCCAACCGTCGAGCAGATCCTCGACAATCGCCAGCATGTCGGTATCCAGGTCGTTGCCGGGCTCGTCCAGGATGAGCACGTTGGGCTCGTCCAGGATTGTCAGTAGCAGCGACAGGCGACGGCGCTGGCCGCCCGAAAGATCGCCGATGCGGCTCCAGAGCTGCTGCGTCGTAAAGCCCAGACGCTCGCAGAGCTTCTCGGGCGAAGTCTCCTTGCCGTCGATGACGTAGTACTTCTTATAGTTGCTGAGCACCTCGCGAATCGTGTCGCCCATGAAGGGCTCGAGCTCCTCGAGCTGCTGCGACAGCACGCCAAAGCGCACTGTCTGGCCAATCTTCACGCGGCCGCGCGTGGGCGCAATTTTGCCCTGGATCACATCAAGCAGCGTCGACTTGCCAGCGCCATTCTCGCCCAAAAGACCATAGCGGTCGCCCGCACCAATGAGCCAGGTCACGTCGGAGAGTACCTGCTTGGGCGCGCCATCGACATCCGCATAGCCGGCGTCCACGTCGACCACATCGATAACCTGCTTGCCTAGGCGGCTCACGGCGAGGCGCTTGAGCTCCAGCTCGTCACGCACGGGCGGCACGTCGGCGATCAGCTCGCGAGCGGCATCAACGCGAAACTTGGGCTTAGTGGAACGCGCCTGGGCGCCGCGGCTCAGCCACGCGAGCTCCTTGCGCGCCATGTTGCGACGGCGCTCCTCGGTAACCGCGGCCATGCGGTCGCGCTCCACGCGCTGAAGGATATATGCGGAGTAGCCGCCCTCGAAGGGATCGACCTGGCCGTCGTGGACCTCCCACATACTGGTGCAGACCTCGTCCAAGAACCAGCGGTCGTGCGTGACCACGAGCATGGCGCCCTGACCGCGCTGCCAGCGGGCCTTTAAGTGACGCGCGAGCCAGTTGATGGTGCGCATGTCCAGGTGATTGGTGGGCTCGTCGAGCATGAGCACGTCATAGTCGCCGATCAGCAGGCGCGCGAGGTCCACGCGACGGCGCTGGCCACCCGAAAGCTCGCCCACCGTGCCCTCCCAGGGCACATCGCTAATAAGGCCAGCCAGAATCTGGCGCGTACGCGGGCTCGAGGCCCACTCGTATTCGGGCGTGTCACCGACGACGGCATGATGCACGGTGTCGGTATCGACCAGGTTATCCTTTTGGCCGAGCAATCCGATCGTCGTGTCGCGGCGGTGCGTCACGCGGCCGTCGTCGGGCTCCAGCGTGCCGGCGAGCACGCTCAGCAGCGTCGACTTACCGTCGCCGTTTTTACCGACAATACCAATACGGTCGCCCTCGCCCACGCCGAGCGTAACGCTATCGAAAATATGCTTGGTGGGAAACTCTAGGCTGACGGAATCGCATCCCAAAAGAATCGCCATATGCCCTGCTCCTTCGTAGAAATTCAACGTTGTTCATGATAGCAGCGAAAAGGCAGGCCGCACACGACACAAAAAGGCGGGCCATCTCCCACAAGAGATGACCCGCCTCTCCAATCAGTCCCGCGGCAACCGTGGCCGCCGCGGGCCTCAAGCATGTCCCGGACTAGGAGAACATGCCGGTGAGGTAATCATTCAGCCGCTTATCCTTGGGCCGTTGGAAAATCTCGTCGGTCTCGTCGTACTCGACCATATCGCCCATGTAGAAGAACGCCGTGCGGTTGGACACGCGCGACGCCTGCTCCATGTTGTGCGTCACGATGACGATGGCGCGCTCGGCCACAATCGACGACATAAGGTCCTCGATTGCCAGCGTCGAGATGGGGTCGAGCGCCGAGCAGGGTTCGTCAAACAGAATCACGTCGGGGTTGAGCGCCAGCGTGCGCGCGATGCACAGGCGCTGCTGCTGACCGCCCGAAAGCGCATGGGCGCTCTTGTCGAGCTTGTCCTTGACCTCGTCCCAAAGCGCCGCGCCGCGCAGGCTTTCCTCGACCATGCGGTCGAGCTCGTCGCGGTCGGTGATGCCGTGGCGCTTAGGCGCAAACGTGATGTTGTCGCGAATAGACTTGCGGAAGGGGTTGGGCTGCTGGAACACCATGCCAATGGAACGGCGCAGCTCGTAGGTGTTTTCGGTCTTGGTGTTCACGTTGCGCCCGCGATAGTTGATCTCGCCCTCCACGCGGCAGCCGCGAATCTCGCGATTCATAAGATTGAGGCTACGCAAAAAGGTCGACTTACCGCAGCCCGAAGGCCCAATGAGCGCCGTGATCTCGCCCTTGTGAAAGTCGAGCGACGTATCGTGCAGCGCATGGTGGTCGCCATAGTACACGTTGACGTCCTTGGCGGAGAGCATGACCTCGTCGCTCACGGCCTTGCCGCTCACGCGCATGCGCCTCTCGCTCTCCCCCACGCTCGACAGGAAGTCTTGGGTCTCGGACGATGCCGCTTCGGTTGCGGGCATTGCATTCATCTCGCTCATTCGGCCGTCATCTTCCTTGCCAGTTGCTTGCCCACAATACGGGCGGCTACGTTAAACAGCAGTACGCAAATCATCAGCAGCGCCGCGGTGCCCCAAACGATCTGCTGGGCCTCGGGGCTGCCCTCGCCATAGATCTTGTAGATGTGCACGGCGAGCGACTCGCCGGGGCGGAACACGTTCCAGGCGCAGGTGGAACTCGACAGGTTAAAGCTCAAGAAGTTCAGACGCACCGGCGAGCTCATACCCGAGGTAAAAAGCAGTGCTGCGGCCTCGCCAAACACGCGGCCGGCCGAAAGCACGATGCCCGTCACGATGGCAGGCATGGCCTCGGGGATCAGGATGTGCAGCGTGGCCTCCCAGCGAGTGAGGCCCATGGCCAGGCACGCATCGCGCTGGGCCTGCGGCACGTCCTCGAGCGCCTGCTGGATCACGCGCACCAGGATGGGGATGTTGAACATGGTGAGCGCGACGGCGCCGGAGATGATGGAGTACTTCCAGCCCAGCTGCACCGAGAACACCAGAAAACCGAACATGCCGACGACGATGGAAGGCAGCGAGGACAACGTCTCGATGGCGGTGGAGGCGATGTCGCGGATGGGTCCGTCCGGCGCGTACTCAACCAAAAAGACCGCTCCGCCCAGGCTGATGGGCACCGAGATGATCAGGGTGATCAGCAGCAGGTAGAACGAGTCGAACAGCTGGTAGAGCACGCCGCCCTGCGTTCCGTTGGCGCGCGACGGCTCCGTGAGAAAGCCCGGCTGGAACAGCGTCGAGATGCCCTCGAACAGGATATAGGCCACCATGGAGACGACGATGAGCATGACGATGGCGACGATCGCCGTCAACACGCCCGTGGCGAAGCGGTCCTGCTTTTGGACACGCCCGAGCCTCGCCTCGTCGATGTGGATACGCGTGCTAGCCACGAGCCTTCGCCCCCTTGCGGCCGATAAGGTGGATGATCAGGATGAAGATGAGGCTCATGCCCATCAGCAGCAGACCGAGCGCCCACAGAACATCGTCCTGGGCCGAGCCCTCGGCATAGACCGCCATAGACGTGGTGAGCGTGGTGGTGATGGTGGATGCCGGCGACAGCAGTGACGTCGGCATGGCCTCGATACCGCCGATAACCATGCGCACGGCGAGCGTCTCGCCAAAGGCGCGGGTCATGCCAAGGATGACCGCGGTCATGAGCGACGGCATGGCGCTCTTGAGCACCACGTGCCAGATGGTCTGCCAGCGGGTATAGCCCAGCGCGAGCGAGCCCTGTCGGTAGCTGTCGGGCACGGCGCGCAGGCCATCGACCGAAAGCGTGGTCATGGTCGGCAGGATCATGACGGCCAGCACGATGGCGCCGGGCAAGATGCCCAGGCCCGTGCTCACGTGGAAAACGCTCTTCATAAGGCCGACGACCACGTGAAAGCCGATCAGGCCAAAGACAACCGAGGGAATACCGGTCAAAAGCTCAATAAGCGGCTGAAAGACCTTGGAACCAAACTTAGGGCTAATCTCGACTGCAAAGATGGCAGAGCCGATGGCGATGGGCAGCGCGATGAGCGTGGAGAGCACCATGACCGCAAACGAGGTGACGATCAGGGGCAGGGCGCCGGTGTAGGGCAGGCCGTTTTCGGCTGTGTTGGCCAGGTCCCACTTGGTGCCGGTGAAGAACTCGACGATCGAGACGCCGTCCTTAACGAAAGCCGAGAGGCCCTTTTGGGCGACCATAAAGATGAGCGCGGCAACGACAAGCGTCACGAGCGCTACGCACGCGCCCGTGACGCCCAGGCCCACGTTCTCGAGGTCGCGCTTTGGCAGCTGTTTTGCCATTGCAAACCTTTCCGGGGCGATTACTTATTTAGCGGAGACCTTGCCGCTGGCGTCCTTGACGACCTTCATGGCAGAGACGGGGATAAAGCCCTGCTCCTCGACGAGCTTGCCCTGGACGTCGTCGGAGAGCATGAACTCCAGGAAGGCCTTGGTAGCCTCGTCGGCGTCCTTGGGGCAGTACATGTGCTCGGTAGCCCAGATCTTAAAGGAGTCGTCGGTGACGTTTGCGCTCTTGGGCTCCACGCCCTCGACCTTGATGGCGTTGAACTTGGAGTCATCAAAGTGCGAGAAGTCGAGGTAGGAGATGGCGTTGTCGGTGCTGCCCATCTGAGTCTGGACGTCGCCGGACTTGTCGAGCTCGGCGTCGCCCTTAAAGTCGACGGCCTCGTCGCCAAAGACGGCGGCCTCGAAGGTAGCGCGGGTGCCGGAGCCAGCCTTGCGGTTGAGAACGACGATCTTGGCGTCGTCGCCGCCGACCTCCTTCCAGTTGGTGATCTGGCCAGAGAAGATGCCCTTGAGCTGCTCGAGGGACAGGTCGTCGACCGTCACGTTCTTGGAGACGACGGGGCCCATGCCCACGACGGCAACCTCGTGGTCGACGAGCTTCTTGACCTGGTCGGCCTCGAGCTTGGTCTCGGCGAAGACGTCGGAGTTACCGATGGTGACGGTGCCAGCAGCGACAGCGGTCAGACCCTTGCCCGAGCCGTTGCCCGAGCCGGAAACGGAGACGTCCGGGTTGGCATCCATGAACTTCTCGGCAGCAGCCTCGACGAGAGCCTGGAACGAAGAGGCACCGTCGTAGGTCACCTCGCCGGAGACGGACTCGGCAGCAGCGCTACCCTTGTCGGCGGCGTCGGATGCGCCGGAGCCGCCGCAACCAACGAGACCGAGACCGACGATGCCGGCAAGACCACCAGCGAGGCCGAGGAACTGACGACGAGAATAAGCCTGATCGAGCATGATCTTCCTTTCGTACATGCGACTCGCGGGCACCCTGCCCGCTTTGCTGTTTGGAAAGATACGACCCCGATCAGGCGACAACCGCGTTATCTGCGGTTTCTTACGGGCATTTGATAGACCCTTACCGCAAGCCCGGCCCAGCCTTTACAAACGGATAACAAACCCGCCACCAAGCATGACCCGCCTTTTACACCAATAAAAACAAAGTTGCGGTGAAATAGTTCCTGCTTGGCCATCAAATGACCCATTCTAGGAACTATTCCACCGCAACTTAGATTGGGAAACCGCGAGACCTTAAAGCTCCAATTCATTCAAACGGAGGATCGCAACAATATAGATCTTGAGCGCTTGTTTGAGCTGTTCCTCGTTGGCGCACTCGTTGGGGCCGTGCATCTGGCCGCCCCATGCGGGCAGCTCCAGACCGGTCTCCTCGGGGCCAAACGACACGGCGCGGGCAAAGTTGCGCGCGTACGTGCCGCCGCCCATGGCAAAAGGCTCGGCGTGCTTGCCCGTAAACTCGTTATAGGTATCGATAAGCGCCTTCACGGCCGGATCGTCGGCAGACACCGAGAACGGCACCTTTGCGTGACCCAGGCGACACGTCACGTCAAAGCGCCCCACGAGCGGCTCGAGCTGCTCGCGGATGGTATCGGCGCTCGTGCTAGCAGGGAAACGCACGTCGATGACCTGCTCGATATGGCCATCCACCACGCGGATGACGCCGGGGTTGCAGGTGAGCGGGCCAAACGCCGGGCTCGTCGCGTCGATACCCAGGCCGCGACCATAGGCGTCCGCATGCACAAAGGCCAAAAACTTGACAAACTCGTGCTCGGCAGGCGTCAGCAGGCGCTCGCCGCGGGCACCAAACGCGTCCTCGGCCTCGCGCAGATACGACACGATCAGGCCGACGGCATTGATCGTCCCCTCGGGCATCGAGGCGTGACCGCCAATACCGTGGGCGAAAATCTGCACATGACCATTGTCGAGAGCCGTGATCTCCAGGCGGTCAGCATTCTCGACCGGCGCCGGCAGCTCATCGGCGGCAATCGCGAGCTCGCAGATGGACTGCGACGGAATGGCATTGCTCGCCTCGGCGCCGCTCCACGACACGATGCGCCCGCCGTCGATCTTGGGACTCACGAACGTCGCCCCAAACTGGCCCTTCTCGGCATTGCAGACCGGGAACTCGGCATCGGGCGTAAACAAAAAGTCGGGGTCTGCGTGGTTCTCCAGATAATGGTGAACGTCGGACATGCCCACTTCCTCATCGCAGCCCAGCAGCGCGCGGAAGGTGTAGCGCGGAACAATGCCGTGCTTGAGCAGGTACGCGCCGGCATAAAGCGACAGCACTGCCGGCCCCTTGTCGTCGATCACGCCGCGACCGAGCAACCAGCCCTCGCGACGCTCCATCGCGAACGGATCGGTGTTCCAGCCAGGGCCGGCGGGAACCACGTCCACGTGGCAGATAGTCGCGAGCTGCTTGTCGCCGCGGCCCGGGATATCGGCGATTCCCACATAGCCCTCGTCGTCGCTCGTCTGATAGCCGAGCTTCTGCGCGATGCCGAGCGCGCAATCGAGCGCGTCACGGACCGGGCGGCCAAACGGCGCGCCGGGCTCCGCATCGGCAGAAACTGCCACGGAAGGATAACTCACCAGCTGCTCGATATCAGCGACGACATCCTCCCAGACCTCGTCGACATACTCAGCGACGCTCTGCTCCACCTGATTCATGGACGACCTCCTTACCAATGAGCGACGGGTACGCCCGCCCCTCACATTATGTCTATTAGATAGCGAAAAGTTTAGCAAGCTCGGCCACCGAGTGCACCACCGCATCGGCGCCCGCGGCCTCGTGCTCCCCCGGCGCTGCCGCGCCCGAATAGATGCCGATGCACGGCACGCCCATCGCGTGTGCGCCCTCCACATCGTTAAAGCGATCGCCGATCATCACGGCATCGTCGGCCGTCGCGCCGAGCGCCGCCAGGGCATCGCGAACCGAATCGGCCTTGGTCTCGCGTCCCTGCGGCGGATTCATGCCAACCACCGCCTCAAACTGCGAAAGCCCCAGCTCGCCCACCATGTCAATGCACTTTGCCTCCATGCGTGACGTCGCCACGACCAAGCGATGCCCCTGCGCGACAAGGCCATCGAGCAGCTCGGGGATTCCATCGAACACGGGATACTCTTCCGGTCCCAGCTCATCAAAAAAGGCACGGTACTCGTCAGCCACCACAAGCGACTCCTCGCGGGAGAAGCCATAAAAGTCGTGAAAGCTCTTCCACAGGGGCGGCCCGATCATGCGGCGCAGGTCACCCATCTGCGCCTCCGAAAACCCGCGCGCGGCCAACGTCTTGCGCGTCGAGCTCATCACCGCCCGGCCCGTATCGGCCACCGTGCCGTCAAAATCGAACAGCACAACCGGCCGTTTGTATATCTCCAGTGCCGCCATCGGCATCCCTCTTCCCCAGTTGATGATTTCCACACCGTCACTTCAGACTGTTGACTATTCAACAATTGAACCTAGCAATGTAGAGCAACTCCACTATACTTGTCGCACTTTGCTCTAAGAAGGCGGCGCGAAAGCGCCCCAACGAAAGGTGCAATTATGTCTTTTGCCATCATAACCGACTCCACGTCGGACATCTCCCCCGCCCGCGCTCAAGAGCTCGGCATTTACGTGATTCCGCTGCATGTGATTATCGAGGGCGAGGACCTGCTCGACCAGGTGCAGATTACCGCCGAGGAATACGTCGCGCGCATGGCCGGCTCCGAGCAACTGCCGCACACCTCGCAGCCGAGCGCTGGCGAGTTCAAGGCACTCTTTGACCGCGTGCTCGCCGACGGCCATGATAGCGCCATCTTTATCTCACTGTGCAGCGAGTGGTCCGCCTGCTATGCCAACGCCAGCCTGACGGCCGAAACGCACGAACTCGACGTGCGCTGCATCGACTCGCGCACCGGCTCGGGTGCCGAGGGCCTGCTGGTGGAGTACGCGCTGGCCATGCGCGAGGACGGCCGCAGCCTGGACGAGACCGAGGCGCAGATCCGCGCGACGCTGCCCGACGCCCACCTGCTGCTGATTCCCCGCACGCTCGAGAATCTCGTTAAGAACGGCCGCGCACCCAAGCTCGCCGGCCAGCTCACGCAGATGCTCAACATTCGCCTAGCCGTTTCGCCGGAGTGGAAATCGGGCGAGATCAAGGCCATCAAAAAGGGCCGCGGCGCCAAGCGCATCGTTGCCAACACCATGGCCGATTGCCTCGCATTCTTGGCCGAGCATCCGGGCTCCAGCGTGCGTGTGCTCACGACCGGCGCCGCCGAGGAGCAGGAGCTCGTCAGCCAAGCGCTCGCAGGCCAAGACTATGTAGACGCCGGCACCGGCCCCATCGGCTGCACCATCGCCACCCATGTAGGCGTCGATGCCATCGCCATCAGCTACTGCCCCCGCTACCAGCCAACTCACTAGGGACGCCTACATCAGTTGCGGTGGAATAGGGACTGTTTTTGGCTTATCAGCCGCCAATCAATCCCTATTCCACCGCAACTTAGAAGCAGTTCATTATGGACGGGGCTAAAAAGAC
>CABQLK010000043.1 GCA_902465015.1 uncultured Collinsella sp. | reverse complement strand
AGAAATACGCAGAATTATGGATAAATGAACAAATCCAAAGAAAAGTCGAAATAATCGTCACTTTTCTCAACTAAAGCGTCTACTATTTTGCGAACGCCGAATACGGCGAAGGATGGCCTGTCGGGTAACCGAAACCCGACGAGATTTGAGAGGAGAGCCGCATGTCGAGCCTCACCGGTAAGTCATTGAACCCTGTTATGAATCGCAGGAGCGTTATCGCGAGCGCAGCAGGTCTGGGGGCGATGTCCATTCTGGCTGGCTGCTCCTCCAACGGCGGCGACAGCGGTTCCGCGTCGGCCGACGGTTCCTTTAAGATCGGCACCATCGGACCGCTGACCGGCGCCAACGCTTCCTACGGCAAGTCCGTTACCCAGGGCGTCGAGCTTGGCTGCAAGGATTTCTCGACCAAGGAGCTGCCGCTTGCCAGCAAGGCCGAGGATGACCAGGCCGATGGCGAGAAGGCCGTCAACGCCTTCAACACCCTGCTCGACTGGGGCATGCAGGCCCTTGTCGGCCCGACCACCACGGGTGCGTCGGTTGCCGTTGCCGCCGAGTGCGGTAACGACCCTAAGACGTTCATGATCACCCCGTCCGCGTCCTCCGAGGACGTCACCGACGGCAAGGATTGCGTCTTCCAGGTTTGCTTCACCGACCCCAACCAGGGTGTCAACGCTGCCAAGTTCCTGGCGCAGAAGTATGCGGACGAGAAGTTCGTGCTGTTCTATAACTCCGGCGACGCCTATTCTTCGGGCATCGCAGATTCCTTTAAGGCCCAGGCCGCTGAGTCCAAGCTCGAGATTGTTGACGAGGAGACCTTTAAGGACGACTCCGCCACGAGCTTTACCAACCAGCTGACCAAGGCCAAGCAGGCCGGCGCCACCATGATCTTTGCGCCGATCTACTACACGCCGGCGTCCGTCCTGCTCAAGAACGCCAAGGACATGGGCTACGACGTCAAGATGATGGGCTGCGACGGCATGGATGGCATCCTGGGCGTTGAGGGCTTCGACACCTCTCTTGCCGAGGGTCTGCTGCTCATGACCCCGTTTTCCGCCGACGACGAGAAGAACGCCGACTTCGTCAACGCTTACAAAGATAAGTACGGCGATACCCCCGACCAGTTTGCCGCCGACGCCTACGACGGCGTGCATGCTGTGGTCGAGGCTCTCAAGGAGGCCGGCTTGGGTGTCGACGCCGATCCCACCGAGGTTGCCGAGAAGCTTCCCGAGGCTATGCGCAACATTACTGTTGACGGCCTGACCGGCAAGCTCTCCTGGAACGACAAGGGCCAGGTCCAGAAGGAGCCCACGGCGTACGTCATCACCGATGGCAAGTACGTACAGGCCTAATTGGCCGCCTTACATAGAGCGGTTTTGATCCCAAGCAGGGGAGGTTTTGGCCTTCCCTGCTTGCTTGGTATCTAGGGACAGTGTAACGTCCCTGTTTCATACATCAACTGGAAACCTATTCGAAAGGGGGATGTGGAACATGACGGTCTTTATCCAATACCTGGTCAACGGCCTGTCCATGGGCAGCGTCTACGCCATCATCGCGTTGGGCTACACCATGGTCTACGGTATCGCCAAGATGCTGAACTTCGCTCACGGCGACGTCATCATGGTCGGTGCCTATGTCTCGTTCTGCGCCACGTCGTATCTCGGCCTCCCGGGCTGGGTATCTGTAATTCTTTCTTGTGTGGTCTGCACGGTTCTCGGCGTTCTCATCGAGGGTCTGGCCTATAAGCCGCTGCGCCAAGCAGGCCCGCTGGCCGTTCTGATCACGGCTATCGGCGTGTCTTACTTCCTGCAGAACGCCGCGCAGCTTCTGTGGGGCGCCACGCCCAAGAACTTCACTTCGCTCGTCACCTTCCAGGTGCCGGAGTTCTTGGCCAAGTTCAACGTAAGCGCCGTCTCGCTCGTCACCATCGTCGCCTGCCTGGTTATCATGGCCGGCCTGATGTTCTTTACAGGTAAGACCAAGATGGGCAAGGCCATGCGCGCCGTGTCCGAGGACAAGGCCGCCGCTCAGCTCATGGGCATCAACGTCAACCGCACCATCTCGATGACGTTTGCCATCGGCTCGGCGCTTGCCGCCATCGCCGGCGTGCTCCTGTGCTCCTACTCGCCGGTGCTGCAGCCCACGACGGGTGCCATGCCTGGCATCAAGGCCTTCGACGCCGCCGTCTTCGGCGGCATCGGCTCCATCCCCGGTGCCTTTGTCGGTGGCATTCTCATCGGCATCATCGAGGCGATGGCGCAGGCCTACATTTCCACGAGCCTTGCCAACTCCATCGTCTTTGGTGTTTTGATCATCGTCCTGCTCGTCAAGCCTGCCGGCCTCTTGGGCAAGTACGTCCCCGAGAAGGTGTAGGTGAGCGTTATGAAGTTTCTTAAAGACAAGCAGACGCGTCACGACTTTGTCACGTACGCCATGTGTATCGTGGCCTTCGCCATCGTGTTCTTTATGCAGTCGAACCACATGATTCCGCGCATGATCGCCGGTCAGCTGGTTCCCATCACGGCCTACATCGTCATGGCCATTTCCCTCAACCTCGTCGTCGGCATCGCGGGCGACCTGTCGCTGGGCCATGCGGGCTTTATGAGTGTCGGTGCCTACACGGGCATCGTCACCGCGGTCGCGCTGGAGAGCGCCGTTCCCTCCGATCCGGTGCGCCTTATCATCAGTATCGTGGTCGGCGCCATCGCCGCTGCCATCTTGGGCTTCTTGATTGGTATCCCGGTCCTGCGCCTGAGCGGCGATTACCTGGCTATCGTGACGCTGGCCTTTGGCGAGATCATCAAAGAGATCGTCACCTGCCTCATTGTGGGCGTCGACTCCCGCGGCCTGCACGTGATCTTTAACATCACGGGCAACTCTACGATCGACGACCTGCACCTGCTCGAGGACGGCACCGCCATCATCAAGGGCGCCCAGGGTGCCTCGGGCGTGTCGACGTACTCGACCTTCCTCGCCGGTGCCATCCTGGTCATGGTCGCACTCGTGATCGTGCTCAACCTGGTTCGCAGCCGTACCGGCCGTGCCATTATGGCCGTGCGCGATAACAAGATTGCAGCCGAGTCCGTAGGCATCTCCGTCACCGAGTACCGCATGATCGCCTTCGTGGTTTCCGCTGCCCTCGCCGGTGCTGCCGGAGCTCTCTTCGGCGGTAACTTCTCGCAGCTCTCCGCCACCAAGTTCGACTTCAACACGTCCATTCTCATCCTGGTGTTCGTGGTCCTGGGCGGCCTGGGCAACATGCGCGGTTCCGTCATCGCGGCGGCGTTGCTCACGGTGCTTCCCGAGCTGCTCCGTCAGTTTTCGGACTACCGCATGCTCATCTACGCCATCGTGCTGATCCTGGTCATGATCTTTACCAACAACCCGCAGCTCAAGGCGTTCTTCGGTCGCGTCAAGGACCGCTTTGCTTCCAAGAAGGAGGTGGCAGCCGATGCCCAGTAAATTTGAGTTCAAGAAGGGCAAGATGGTCCCGTATCCTTCTGGCGCCATCGTTCCCGATCGTGACCTGGGCGAGCGCCCTGCACTCGAGTGCATCCACCTGGGCATTGAGTTCGGTGGCCTTAAGGCAGTCGACGACTTTAGCCTGACTATCGGCAAGACCGAGATCGCCGGTCTGATCGGTCCCAACGGCGCCGGCAAGACCACGGTCTTCAACCTGCTCACCAAGGTGTACCAGCCCACGCATGGCACCATCCTGCTCGACGGCGAGGACACCTCGGGCAAGTCGGTCTACCAGGTCAACCGCATGGGTATTGCCCGTACCTTCCAGAACATTCGCCTATTCAACACCATGACGGTGGAGGATAACGTCAAGGTCGGCCTGCATAACCAGGAGCGTTACTCCGGCTTTGAGGGCGTGCTGCGCCTGCCGACGTATTGGAAGCACGAGAAGGCTGCTCACGAGCGCGCCATGGAGCTGCTGTCCATCTTTGATATGGAGCATCTGGCAAACGAGCAGGCCGGATCGCTGCCTTACGGCGCTCAGCGTCGTCTGGAGATCGTCCGCGCGCTTGCTACCAACCCCAAGCTACTGCTGCTCGACGAGCCTGCTGCCGGCATGAACCCGTCCGAGACCGCGGAGCTCATGGAGAACATCGTTAAGATTCGCGACACCTTTGGCATTGCCATCATGCTTATCGAGCATGATATGTCGCTCGTTATGAACATCTGCGAGGGCATCTGCGTGCTCAACTTTGGCAAGGTCATCGCCAAGGGCACGGCAGAGGAAATCCAGAATAACGATGCCGTTATCGAGGCGTATCTGGGCAAGCAGGATAAGGGGGAGAACTAAATGGCAGAGCCGATGCTTTCCGTCTACAACATCAACGTCTGGTACGGCGCCATCCACGCCATCAAGGACATCTCCTTTAACGTTAACGAGGGCGAGATCGTGGCCCTGATTGGCGCTAACGGCGCCGGCAAGTCCACGACGCTCAAGACTGTCTCGGGCCTGCTACGCTCCAAGACCGGCTCCATCAAGTTTATGGGCGAGGACATTACCCATACGCCCGCCGACAAGCTGGTTGGCAAGGGCCTGGCTCAGGTACCCGAGGGACGTCGCGCCTTTTTGCAGATGACGGTCGAGGAGAACTTGGAGATGGGCGCCTATACGCAGGCCAAGTCAACGGTGGCTCCGGGCCTTGAGCGCGTCTACGAGCAGTTTCCGCGCCTGAAGGAGCGCCGTCGCCAGGTCGCCGGCACTCTTTCGGGCGGCGAGCAGCAGATGCTCGTTATGGGGCGCGCCCTTATGAGTAACCCCAAACTGCTTATGCTCGACGAACCTTCCATGGGTCTGGCACCGATTCTGATCGAACAGATCTTCCAGATTGTCGAGGACCTGCACAAGGCCGGCACCACGGTGCTTCTGGTCGAGCAAAACGCGCAGATGGCTCTTTCCATCGCCACGCGCGGCTACGTGCTCGAGACCGGCAAGATCACCATGACCGGCACGGGCCAAGAACTCCTGCACGACGATAACGTGCGTAAGGCCTATCTGGGCGGTTAATTCATTCAACAAAGGGGCGCTGACTATCCCGGTCAGCGCCCCTTTTTTGGTGCAAGGGGTCAGGTTACTTTGCACCATAAACAGTCCCTATTCCACCGCAACTTCATGGGGGTGTGTGACAATGCCCGTCGGAAAACATCTGCTGTCTTTGGGGGTCTATCTATGCTGTACGAGTTTTGTGCCGAGAACTTTGAGCGGGTGCCGGCGGCTATCGAGGCCGGTGCAAGGCGCATCGAGCTGTGCGATAACCTTGCCGTCGGTGGTACCACGCCCTCGGCCGGCGTTATCAGCGCTACGACCAACTATGCCCACGAACACGATGCACGGGTGATGTGCATGATCCGTCCGCGTGGCGGCGACTTTCACTACAACCAGGATGAGCTGCGCATGATGGAGATGGACTTGGGCCTTGCCGTGAGTGCGGGCGTTGACGGCTTGGTCTTTGGCTGCTGCAAACCCTGCGCTGGCGGATGGGCGCTCGACGAACTTACGCTTGGCGCCCTCGTGATGGCTGCGGGCTGCGCGACCGAGGAATGTAAGCGTGATCCCATCGACATCACCTTCCACATGTCATTTGACCAGCTCTCGCCCGAGGCTCAGCTCGATGCGATTGATACACTTGCCGACTGCGGCGTTACGCGCATCCTCACGCATGGCGGCGCTGCCGGTACGTCGATCGAGGATAATTTCGATTACCTGGCTCGTTTAATCGAGTATGCGGGCGATCGTTTGACCATCCTTCCCGGCGGCGGCATCACTACGGCAAATCGCGACGCGGTCGCGGCGGCGCTAGGCGTCTCCGAGCTCCATGGCACCAAGATCGTGCCGCTGGAGGTATAACCCGTGGCGCTGGTATTTGACGTTCAGCAGGCGAGCGGTAAGCCCGACGATAATCGTCGCCCTGGCACCGCGTGCCCCTTTTGCGACACGGAGGGACTTGCCAACATCATCCAGCGCGATGGTGACTGTATCTGGCTCGAGAATAAGTTCAAGACCTTGCGGGCCACACGTCAGACCGTATTGATCGAGTCTGCCAATCACGACGCCGACCTGGTGACCTATGAACCGGATGAGCTGCATCATGTGATGCGGTTTGCCCTGGGCTGTTGGCAGCAGATGATCGATTCCCAACAGTACCGCAGTGTGCTCATGTACAAGAACAAAGGCCCACTTTCGGGCGGCAGCCTCGTCCATCCACACATGCAGATTGTGGGCCTGGAACAGGAGGACGGCTATGCGGCGCTGACCTCAGCCAACTTTGAAGGCATCAGTGTCTGGCAACAGGGGAGAATCTCGGTCGACATCTCAACCGAACCGATCATGGGGTTCTTTGAGGTCAACGTTTCAGCCCCGCAGAGAATCGCCGCCAGCGATGACACGAGAGACCAAGCCGAGACGGACCTCTTCGCCGATGCGATTCAGGTAGCTCTGCGCTATATCCTGAACGAGCACCATGGTGGTCGCGCAGAGTCGTACAACTTGTTCTTCTACCACATGGACGGTCGGACCATTGCCAAGGCGCTGCCGCGTTGGGTGGTTTCGCCCTACTTTGTCGGGTATCGGCTGGCTCAGGTCAATGCTGAGACCACGCTCGATGTCGATGCGGAGCGACTCCGCGCACATCTGGAGGCGCTCACATCGTAAAGTGAGCGCCCGCACACTGCGGACGGTTTAGCGCGCCATTGCATCGCGGCCGGCCTCGACGCGCTTGCGCTGGGCGGCGCGCTCCTCGCCGGTCAGACGCTCAAAGAAGTGCCCGATAAGCGAGGCGAGCACCTGCTGAAACAACGTTCCACACATGACGGGAAACACAACTTCGCCCGGAAAGTATTGCGTGGCGATGACGGCGCCCGAAGAGATATTGCGCATGCCGCAGGTAAAGCACATGGTGGTCGTTTCGCTATATGGCAGATGCAGCGCGCGGGCGACCAGAATGCCCACGACAAAACCGCTGATGGCGAACACCAGAATAAAGAGGGCGACTTCCAGGCGCACCGCGTTCATGTGTAGCACGTACTCGCTCATGGCGGTGGAGTTGGACGCGATGACGCCCATCATCATAAATTTGCAGGCGGGCGAGAGCGCGGGGGAGAGTTTCTCGTGTCCCCAGCCGTGCGTGAGCTCGTTGATCACGATGCCGAGAACGGCGGGGATGGCGATCATAAAGGCCATGTTCTGCATCATACTCGGCACGTCGATCGAGACGGTGGCGCCTAGCAGGAGCTTGAGCGTAAGCGGAATCGTTACAGGGGAGATGACCGAGGACGTCAGGATGATGGTGAGCGCGAGCGGGCCGTTGCCGCCGAACATGCTGATCCACATAAAAGCGGTGACTGCCACGGGCACACTGTATTCGAGCACGATGCCGCAGACAAGGTTGGGGTTGGAACCAAAGAACAACGATCCCATGGCATAGGCCGCGATGGGAATAAGCGCCGCCGAGACCAACAACGCCAGAATCAGGTGCAGCGGACGGTGGAACACCTCGGCTACCTGGTGAAAGGTGTTGCTGAGCGCACCCTGAAACGTCATAAAGGCGAAGAGGGCGGGAACAATGGGCTTGAGAACGCCGATCTGTTGAGGAAAGAGCACGCCGAGCGCCACACAAATCGGAACGATGATCTGCATGTGCCCCGCGAGGAACTTCCCCAGTCCAGCCCATTGCTTCATATGCCCCGCGACTCCCTTTATCCGCGAACTTGTTTGTATGGATATGCTAGACGCTCGTATGTGTCCCTGCGGCTGAAACGCTCGATTGTTTCGAGGGCATTACCGCCATCGTTTGCCGAAACCGCGGCGCACCGCGGCGTTTTGCGTCCGCGCTGCACGGTATAATAAATCCGTTCAACAGATCTGCCTGCCGAAGCGGGCATACACAGAGGACTCATCGCTATGAACCGTGAGAGGTATCGCGGCGACCTGCCCCTATCGGGGGTGGGTGCCTATGTCATCGCTTAAGACGACGCATCGCTGGGCGGTCGCTCAGCAAAATCCCGAGCTCGAAAAGGAACTTTCGGCTGGTCTGGGCATTCCCAGGCTGGTGGCGCGCATTATGGTCGCGCACGGCATTGGCTCCATCAAAGAGGGCCAATTGTTTTTGACGCCTTCGCTCGATCGCGACTGGGCGGACCCACTCATTATCCCGGGCATGTCGGTCGTTGCCGACCGCGTTGAGCGCGCTATTCGCAACCACGAGCACATTGCAGTCTTTGGCGATTTTGACGTTGACGGCATTACGTCGACCTGCCTGTTGACCGAGGCGCTGCGCACGTTTGGCGCCGATGTCACGCCGTTTATTCCGCATCGCTTTGATGAGGGCTACGGTCTTTCGCGCGCGGCACTCGACCGCGTTAACGAGCTCGCTCGCCCCCAGCTGATCGTGACCGTCGATAACGGCATTGCCGCCAAGGAAGAGGTTTCCTATCTGGAGAGCCTGGGGATCGATTTGGTGGTCACGGACCATCACGAGCCCTCCGACCAGGTGCCGCAGGGTGTGCCCCTGACCGACCCCAAGCTCGAGGACGAGGGCCCCTCGCGCGAGCTTGCCGGTGCTGGTGTGGCGCTCAAGCTGGTGCAAGTCCTGGGTGAGCGCCTGGGCAAGCCGTCGTATTGGCGTTCGCTAATCGAGGTCGCGGCGCTGGGCACCGTGTCCGACATGATGCCGCTCACGCCCGAGAACCGCGCGCTGGTTGCCGAGGGCATCCAGCAGATGCGCGTAACCGCTCGCCCCGGCTATATCGCGCTTGCCGCGCTCGCCAAGGCGGACCTTTCGAGCATTACGGCGGATGGCCTGTCATTCTCGCTCATTCCCCGCTTAAACGCTGCCGGTCGCATGGCCGATCCCAAGCTGGCGCTCGACCTGCTGCTTGCCCGCAATCCCATCGAAGCAAGCGCGCTGGCGGCTGAGCTCGAGGAAATCAACCGCCAGCGCCGTGAGATCGAGGCGGAGCTCACGCGCGATGCCATGGCAAAGGTCGAGGAGACCTATGACGGCGGACGCGCGATCGTCGTGGGCGGCGAAGGCTGGCACGAGGGCGTCAAGGGCATCGTGGCAAGCCGTCTGACCAACCGCTACCACGTGCCGGCGCTGCTGTTCTCGATCGAGGATGGTATCGCGCGCGGCTCTGGTCGCTCGGTGGGCAAAGTTAACCTGTTTGACGCTATCGAGCGCTGTTCCGACCTGATGATTCGTCGCGGCGGACATGCCGGCGCGGTGGGTGTGACCATCGAGGCGTCCAAGCTCGATGAGTTCCGCCGTCGCCTTTCCGCCGTGTTGTCCGAGCTTCCCGCCGAGGACTTTGAGGACACCGACGAGGTTGCCGCCACGGTCGACCTTTCCGAGCTGAATATCGAGACTATAGAGCAGATTTCCCGCCTTGAGCCGTTTGGCCAGGGTAATAAGGTGCCGCTGCTGGCCGCCGAGGGCGTGACGATGTGTGATCGCGCCGTGGTGGGTAAGACCGGCGAGCATATGCGCTTCGTGGCGACGGATGGCGCCGCGAGTGTGCCGGCCATCATGTTTCGTGTACCGCAGATCGACAGGCTTATCAATTGCGACAGCGCCGTCGACTTGGTGTTCGAGGCCGTTGCCGAGCATTGGCAGGGTCGTGTGAAGCCCAAGCTCATGGTCAAGGATGTTCTGGTCCGCGATAGCACGCTGCCCAGCGTCGACGATCCGGCATGCGAGCTTCGTCGTGGCGTGCAGCCGGCGGATTCCGGCCTGCGCTTGGAGTCGCGCAAGCGCGAGACGCTCGCCCAGCTTTCCTATACCGAGCTCACGCGCTCGCTTATCCATAGCTTTATCGGATCGAACCAGCCGCACCGCGCGCAGGTTGAGGCGCTCGACGCCTTGGCCGATCACCAGAGTGTCTTGGCGGTTATGGGAACGGGCCGCGGCAAGTCGCTCATCTTCCATGTGCATGCCGCGCGTGAGGCGGTGCTTCGCGGACGTGCGAGCATCTTTGTCTATCCGCTGCGTGCGCTTGTTGCCGACCAGGCCTATCACCTCTCGTCGACGATGGCATCGCTTGGCATTGGCGTTGGCGTGCTTACCGGCGAGACCGTGGAGGCCGCGCGCGATGACGTGTTCGCCGGCCTAGCTTCGGGCCGCACCGGTATCGTGCTCACGACGCCCGAGTTCCTATCTATCCACCGTGACCGCTTCGCGCGTTCGGGCCGCATCGGCTTTGTCGTTATCGATGAGGCGCATCATGCCGGTCTTGCCAAGGGCGGCGACCGCAGCGCCTATCTCGACATGCCCGATATCCTCAAAGCCCTGGGCGACCCGGTCGTTATGGCTGCGACGGCCACTGCGACGGCTCCGGTTGTGGCCGAGCTTGCCCGCATGTTGCCGATCACTCGCACGGTGGTCGACGAGACGGTGCGCGAGAACCTGCGGCTCGAGGACGACCGCGATCTTGCAAGTCGCGAGAACCGTTTGGTGTCGATTGTGGCGACGGGGGAAAAGACCGTCATCTACGTCAATTCGCGCGACCAGTCCGTGGCGCTCGCCAAGACGTTGCGCAAGCGTGTGCCCGATTGCGCAACCCATATCGCGTTCTATAACGCGGGGCTTGTGCGTTCCGATCGCCGTCGCGTGGAGGAAGCATTCCGAGACGGCAGCCTCAGCTGCATCGTCTCGACATCTGCCTTTGGCGAGGGCGTCAACCTGCCCGATATCCGCCATGTCGTGCTCTATCACATGCCGTTTGGCGGCATTGAGTTTAACCAGATGAGCGGCCGTGCCGGTCGCGATGGCCAGCCCGCCGTGATCCACCTGCTCTATTCGTCGCGCGATGCCCGCATTAACGAGCGCCTGCTCGACTGCTACGCACCCGAGCGCGACGAGCTCGTCACACTCTATCGCGCGCTGCAGACCATGTGGCGCTCCAACCGCGGCAAGACCGGGGATGATTCATTCTGCGCAAGCGATATCGACATCGCGCAGATGTGCCTTGCCATCGATGCTCGCACGCCGGTCGACGAGCGTTCGGTGGAAAGCGGCCTGGGAATCTTCGAAGAGCTTGGTTTCTGTCGAGTTTCGGGGTTTGACGACACTCGTCGTATCGCGATGGCCGAAAACCCCGGCCGCGTGCAATTGAGCAGGTCAATTCGCTATTTGGAGGGCTTGCGCTCGCGCATGGAGTTCTCGGCTTTCCGGAGCTGGGCGCTCGATTCGTGCGCTTCTGATATGCTAGCCAAAGTTAACCGCCCGATCGTACCGCGGGCCTAGGGGAAGGGGACCTCGATGGATGCCGCAGCCCGTACCGCCCATGATTCCACCCTCCAGCCGTTTTCGGAGATGGAGCACTATAAGCATGCCGATGAGCTGCCGCCCGAGATTATGGCGGACAGCTACGACAAGCTGGAGCGCCTGTGCCTCAAATATATGAATGAGGACGACTTTTCTAAGGTGGAGCAAGCCTACTGCTTTGCCGCCGAGAAGCACTGCAACCAAAAGCGCCGCTCGGGCGAGATGTACATTAACCATCCCGTCGAGGTTGCCATCATTTTGGCCGATCTCAAGATGGACTGTGACGTGGTGTGCGCCGCGCTGCTGCACGATACCGTCGAGGATACCGAGACCTCGCTCACCGATGTTTCCGGCCTGTTTGGCGATACGGTGGCCGAGCTCGTCGATGGCGTGACCAAGCTCACCAACATCGAAGTCGACAGCATGGACGAGAAACAGGCCCTCACGCTGCGCAAAATGTTCCTCGCCATGTCCAAGGACATTCGCGTCATCATCGTTAAACTTGCCGACCGTCTGCACAACATGCGAACGCTGGCAGCCCTGCGCGAGGATCGTCGCCTGTTTAAGGCTCGCGAGACCATGGACGTGTACGCGCCCTTGGCCGACCGCCTGGGCATGAGCTCTATTAAGTGGGAGCTCGAGGACCTGTCCTTCTTCTACCTGGAGCCCGATGCCTACCAGCGCATTGCGCGCATGGTGGCGGAGTCGCGCGAGGTCCGTGAGCGCTATCTGGCTGAGACCATCAAGACACTCACCGACGAGCTCAACCGCATTGGCCTGGAAGGCTTCCAGATCAACGGCCGTTCCAAGCACTATTGGTCCATCTACCAAAAGATGAAGCGCAAGGGCAAGGAATTCTCCGAGATCTACGACCTGGTGGCACTGCGCGTCATCACGCATTCGGTGCGCGATTGCTACTCCACGCTCGGCGCGGTGCATACGCTGTGGCACCCCATGCCCGGTCGCTTTAAAGACTATATCGCCATGCCCAAGGTCAATAACTACCAGTCGCTCCACACGACGGTTATCGGCCCCACGGCCCGCCCACTCGAGATTCAGATTCGAACCTACGAGATGCATGAGCAGGCCGAGTACGGCATTGCCGCCCACTGGCTATATAAGAAGTCGGGCGGATCGTCTGCGTCTAAGACCAATGATGCCCAGCGTCTGGACGACCAGATTAACTGGCTTAAGCACTCACTCGATTGGGCTGCGTCTGATGAGATTACCGACGCCAAGGAATACCTGCATTCGCTGAAGGTTGACCTCTTCGATCAGGAGATCTTCGTCTTTACGCCCAAGGGCGAGGTCATGGCGCTTCGTGCCGGATCCACGCCGCTCGACTTTGCCTATGCCGTTCACACCGAGGTGGGAAACCATTGCGTCGGCGCCAAAATCAACGGTGCGGTGGCTCCGCTCACGCACGAGATTAAGACGGGTGACCGTGTCGAGATCCTGACGAACAAGAGTTCCAAGCCGTCGCGTGATTGGCTCAAGATCGTCAAGACGCCTTCGGCTAAGTCCAAGATCCGCCGCTATTTTGCCGCTGCGACCAAGGACGACGACGCTGCTGCTGGTCGCGATATGCTGGCCAAGGACCTGCGTAAGCGTGGCTATGGCATTTCTACGCCGCGTTCGACGCGTGCACTCAACGCCGTGGCGGAGCAGTTTAACTTCAAGCAGCTCGAGGACCTGTTTGCCGCCGTCGGCGCCGGCAAGGTTGCCCCGCGCGCTGTGGGCAATAAGGTCGAGCAAATCTTGGACCCCAAGCCCGAGGAACAGCTCACCAAGGCCGAGGCTATCGCCGAGGTCGTGAAGCAGCCCGCTCGCGGCTCCAACCGCAAGCCGCAAAAGCGCGGCAAGAGCGCCAGTAACGGCATTATCGTCAAGGGCGAGAGCAACAGCGGCCTGCTGGTCCGTCTGGCTCATTGCTGCAACCCCGTGACGGGCGACGACATCGTCGGCTTCATCACGCGCGGTCGTGGCGTTTCGGTGCATCGCGCCAACTGCCCTAACGTCAAGGGTCTTATGGAACATCCCGAGCGCATGATCGATGTGGAGTGGGACGGCGCTGCCGACACCCTCTTCCAGGTCGAGATCGTGGTCGAGTGCTTGGACCGCATGGGCCTGCTCAAGGATGTCACCATTGCCATTGGCGATGCGGGCGGCAATATCCTTTCTGCCGCCACGTCGACCAACCGCGAGGGTATTGCAACCCTGCGCTTTATGGTCGAGATCTCGGACGCGAGTGGTCTGGATCCGCTGCTGGCTTCCATCAGCAGCGTCGATTCGGTCTACGACGCTCGCCGTCTTATGCCCGGCGAGGGCGGAGCGCAACTCAAGCGCCGTGTGTAGGTGCGAGAGCCTCTCAGCATCATAGATATTGGTTACGTTCGAGGCATCGTTTGGTGCCTCGAACGTATTTTAGAAGGAGGGTATGCGCGTGGACGATATGACTTTGGACCTGACACCCCGAGGCGCGGCTTCGATTGAGGCGCTCGTCAACGGCCCGATTCAGACCAACAGCTACGCCGTGATTTCGAATGACGAGTGCTTAATCGTCGATCCGGCGTGGGAGGGCGAGCGTCTTGTGGAGCATATCCGCACCGCGCATCCCGAGGTGCGCGTACTCGGCTCTGTCTGCACGCACGGTCATGCCGACCATGTTGGCGGGGTTGCCGGGGTTCGAGCTGTCGTTGGCGACAGCGCGCTATATGAGTTGTGCGCTAAGGACGTGACGGTACCTCGCGCAAATATCGAGGAGCAGCGCGCCATGTGGGGTATCGAGATACCCGATCCGGGTGAGCCGACGCGTTTGCTTGCCGAGGGCGATACAATCGAGGTGGGCGACGTCTGCCTGCAGGTGATCGAGACGCCGGGGCATACGCCGGGCGGCATCGTCCTGTTCGCCGCGACCGAGCGGGGGAACATCGCCTTTGTGGGCGACACGCTTTTCCCGGGCAGCCACGGTCGTACCGATCTTTCCGGCGGTGACGAGGCGGCGATTATGCGCTCGCTCTCCAAACTTGCCAAGATGCTTCCGCCCGATACCGTTTGCTTGACGGGCCATGGCGATTCGACCACGATGGCGCACGAACTTATGCAGAACCCGTTTATGCAGATGTAGGCTCGAAGCCGTCGTCCGAACCACGAAGACCGCTCAATCGTCAAGCTATTTTCCCCAGTGGGTCGATTCTGTGGGGCAAACGGTCAAAATTTGTCCAATCGGATGGTATTCGTGAACAAACGAACGTTTATGCTCGGGTATGTCGTGGTAAAATCTCAGGCGTTATCGGAGCAACCTTACAGGAGGTTTCTTTTATGCTCGTCAACGCAGCAGACATGCTCAAGAAGGCCGAGGCCGGCAAGTACGGTCTCGGTGCCTTCAACACCAACAACCTCGAGTGGACCCTGGCTATTCTCCAGGCCGCCGAGGAGGCCAAGTCTCCGCTGATCCTTCAGTGCACCGCTGGTGCCGCTAAGTGGATGGGCGGTTTCAAGGTCTGCGCCGACATGGTCAAGGCTGCCGTCGAGGCCACGGGCGTTACCGTTCCCGTCGCCCTTCACCTCGATCACGGTTCTTACGAGGACTGCTTCAAGTGCATCGAGGCCGGCTTCACGTCCATCATGTATGACGGCTCTCACGAGGAGACCTTCCAGCTTAACCTCGACCGCACCAAGGAGCTCGTTGAGCTTGCCCACTCCAAGGGCATGTCCATCGAGGCCGAGGTCGGCGGCATCGGCGGCACCGAGGACGGCGTGACCTCCAGCGGCGAGCTCGCTGATCCTGCTGAGTGCAAGCAGATTGCTGACCTGGGCGTCGACTTCCTCGCCTGCGGTATCGGCAACATCCACGGCGTGTACCCTGCCGACTGGGCTGGCCTTTCCTTCGAGCGCCTGGGCGAGATCAAGGCTCAGACCGGCGACCTGCCCCTCGTCCTGCACGGTGGCACCGGCATCCCCGAGGATCAGATCAAGAAGGCCATCTCCCTGGGTATCTCCAAGATCAACGTCAACACCGATCTGCAGCTCGTCTTCGCCAAGGGCGTTCGCGAGTATATCGAGGCTGGCAAGGATCAGCAGGGCAAGGGCTTTGACCCCCGCAAGCTCCTCAAGCCTGGTCGCGACAACATCGTTGCCCGCACCAAGGAGCTCATGGAGGAGTTTGGCTCCGTCAACAAGGCGTAAGTAGCGGTTTAACTTCCCGCCGGAGGCCCCGTTCGCCCTACGCTTTTCCCTTGCGCTCACCTGGCTTTGCCAGAAGTCGCGCAATGGGAAAAGCTCCGGGTGAACGGGGCCTCCTTTGTTAACTCGCTACAGGGTTACTGGGCTGAATTCATTTTTAGAGGTACCGTTTATCGGTGTTGAGGGTTCCTTTATTGG
>CABQLK010000042.1 GCA_902465015.1 uncultured Collinsella sp. | reverse complement strand
GGAAAGAAGCTGCGCCGCGGGGGAGGCGACCCAAATGGCTTTCTCATATCGTCTTGCGCGAAAACCAGCTCTGCCATATCGAAGAGCTACTTGCGAAAGCGGCGAGCCAAGCCGAAACCCTGGGCGTCACGCGCGACAAACTGCACGAGATGCTCGACCTGGTAGCCCCCGAAACCATGCAGTAGCCATCTGAAAGAAAGGCTATACCATGCAAAACCTTTTAGAACTCAAAAGCATCTCACGCCGTGTGAGCGACCGCTTTTCACTACGCGACGTCACGCTCGCTGTGGAGCCCGGCCAGATCGTTGGCTTTGTAGGCGCAAACGGCGCCGGCAAGACAACGACCATTCGCGCCGCGCTCGGGCTTATAAAGCTCGATGCCGGCGAGGTGCACCTGTTTGGGCAGCGCTGTGGCGCCGACGCGCCCGATGAATCGCAACGCCATCTACGCTCCCGCGTCGGTCTTGTCCTGGACACGTGCCCCTTCCCCTCCACGCTCAGGGTGGGCCAGATCGAGTCGCTCGTAGGCCCGGCGTACCCCACATGGGACCGCGAAACGTTCGCCGGATTCATCAACCGATTTGGCCTCGATCCCAAGACAAAGGTCAAGGACCTCTCCCGCGGCATGGGCATGAAACTGCAGCTTGCCTGTGCACTCAGCCACAATGCCAAGCTGCTCGTTTTGGACGAAGCCACCGCGGGCCTCGATCCCATGGCACGCGAGGAACTGCTCGATGAGCTGCTTGCCTTTGTCGCCGACGGTCAGCACAGCGTGCTGCTCTCGAGCCACATTACGTCCGACCTCGATCGCGCCGCCGACCGCGTCATCTGCATCGATAACGGCTCGATTATTTTTGACCTGCCGCGCGAGGACATTACCGACCGAGCCGGCATCGCCCACTGCACCCAAGCACAGGCCGCCGAGCTTATGGCTTGCGTCGAAGGCGCCCGTGCCGTCCACCACGCCTATAGCGTGGACGTGCTCGTGCCCAACCGTCGCGAAACGCTCGAGGCCTTCCCCGAGATTCCCAGCGATCGGGCAACCATTGATGACTATCTTCGCCTCATGCTGAAAGGAGCTTCGAAATGAAACGCGCCTTTATGTCCGAGCTCGCCATCGTTCGCACGCTCGTCCCGAGCATCGCAGGTGTCGGCCTGTTCATCTTCGTCGTGCTGACCGCCGTCAGGGCATCGAATGGTGATTCCGATATGAGCGCCGCCGGCGCCTTCGCGATCAGTGCCATGTCGCCTATCATGGCCATGACGTCGCTGGCCGGGCTCGACAACCAAAACGGATGGGAGCGCTATCGGGCAACGCTGCCCATCTCACGCAAAGACATCGTCAGCGCACGCTACCTGTGCATCACTATCTTCTCGGTCATCATGACGTGCGCGGCCGTGCTGTTGAGTATCGTCGCCATCCCGATCTTAAACAGCGTGGGTATCCCCTCCACGGGAGAGACCGTCTTTGAGACCGCAATCGCCTCGGCAATATCGATGCTTTTCTCCCTCATGGCGGTGTTTTTGGTACTGCCTCTGTTCTTTCGATTTGAACACATGAAGGCGCAACGCCTATCCGTTGGTCTGTACGCCCTATACATGTGCCTTATCATGGTCACGCTAAACTCATTCAACCCCATCAGCAACCAGCTCATGTCGGTGATTGCCGGGGCGAATCCCGATCCTTCCGTTCTTGGCTTCCTGTGCGCAGGAATTGCCGCGCTGGCAACGGTCGTCCTTGGCGCTGTCAGCTGCGCCATCAGCACCAAGGTCTACCGGGCACGCAACCTATAGGCAAGCGCGGTATCATTGGACATGCGCCATAGATCTGGCGTGGTCTTTTTTGAGGAGGCGCTCAACCCGTGTCGTGGGTCGCAGCAGCATTTGTGTCGGCTTTCTTTGCCGGCATCACATCTATCCTGGCCAAATGCGGCATCAAGCAGACCGACTCCGATGTCGCGACGGCCATTCGCACCTGCGTGGTGCTCGTTTTCGCCTGGGCAATGGCGGGCATTTCTGGATCCATTGGAACCATCGGCAGCATCGAACCCAGATCCTGGCTCTTTCTCGTCCTCTCGGGACTCGCTACCGGTGCTTCGTGGATCTGTTACTTTAAGGCGTTGGGCATCGGAGACGTCAATAAGGTCGTACCGGTCGACAAGATGAGCACCGTACTCGCCGCACTGATCGCCATCGTACTTTTTGGCGAGACGAGCAACCTTGCGGTTAAGCTCGTGGGAACCGCTGTCATCACCCTCGGCACGTTTTTAATGATCGAGAAGAAGCAGTCTGCCGGACCCGAGCAGCAGCAAGACCGGACCTGGCTCGCTTACGCCCTCGGCGCCGCCGTGTTCGCGGCGCTCACGTCCATCCTTGCCAAGGCTGGCATCGAAGGCGTCGAATCCAGCCTGGCCACGGCAATCCGTACCTGTGTGGTACTGGTTATGGCATGGGCAATCGTGGCAGCCAAGGGAAAACTGGATCAGGTCGCGCACGCTGACCGGCGCGAACTCACATTTCTCGCAACATCGGGCATCGCGACCGGAGCATCGTGGCTGCTCTATTACTACGCCATCGCCACAGGCCAGGTGAGCGTCGTGGTGCAGATCGACAAACTATCGATTGTCGTATCAGTACTATTTGCGCGCCTGACATTCAACGAAAAACTCTCACGACGCAGCGTCATCGGTCTCGCCCTCATCGTACTGGGCACCGCCGCGCTCGCAGTTTGGAAGTAGCGCGGCCAGCAGCCGCTACATCCTCACACCTGGCTTGGGATGCCTGTACTGACCGTGGGATGCCGTGCGCTTACCGTGCGAGATGGCAAATTTGGGACAACAGTGCAGGCAACGAAGGCAGGCTGCGCACTCCGGCTTTGTCCAGACGGGAAGGCCGTCGCGCATCTCAATCGCCGCCATGGGGCAGCGCTTGGCACACAGGCCGCAGCCGATGCAGCGATCGGCATCGACGGCAAACTTGCCCGTCTGTTGCATGCGCGGCAGCCCAATTGCGTGATACGCGCACGATGCAAACAGAGGCACGCGATGGCGCATCATGTTGCCCGTGCGGCGTGCCCGCACCGCCTCGATCACGGCATCAATCTGCGCCTCGGCAGCTCTATTGATACCCTCAACCTTTTGAGGGTCAGACAGGTCGAAAACAGGCGTCCAGGTATCGGGCATCTTGACGCTCATCGCCGCATCTAACTCGAGCCCACGCTCGTGTAGCAGATCGCGGACGAACTTGGCCGATTGCCCGGTCGTCGAACCATATGTCGAGACATAGAACGTATAGGGGCGCTCGCCGCCCTTTGTGCCGGCAGCAACCGATAGGTCGACAGTCTTCAAAAACTCGATCATTGGCGTCGGCAAGCCCCAGGCGTATACCGGGGCGACAAACCCCAGCCGACAGGGGCCTTCCATCACAGCAAGGTGAAGGATCTCGGCATCAAAGCGCTCAATCGACATAACTTTGTCGCTTGTCGCCGCTGCAATGCGACGCGCCACATGCTCGCTGTTCCCTGTCGCGCTAAAGTACAGGATCATCTCGTACCCCTGGAATTGACTCGTGAAAAACCGCGCTACTTGCGCAGCGGCTTGGGCAGTGGAATGCCGGCGGCGATGACGGCCGCGATGATCATGCAGACGATACCCTTGAGTGGGAAGCACATGAGCAGCAGGCCCACGACCATGACCGGCTGACGCATGACCGCACCCATCGTCGATGCCGTGCAGACGGCGACGCAAAAGACCGGATCGGCGCCGGTGAGGATGGCCAGTCCGTAGCCCAGGCTTACGCCCGAGAAGATAACCGGGAAGAAGTGGCCGCCGCGCCAGCCCAGGTTGATGAGGGCGGGCGTCAGCATGGCCTTAACAAGACCGGTCGCGATAAGCACGCCAGCGGGAATGGTCAGATAGGTTTCCATGAGCACGTCGGCCTGGGTCTCGCCGGCAAACATGGTGTAGGGCAGGACCGTGCCGCAGATGGCGAGCGCCAGACCGGCCAGCATGGCCTTGACGACAGGACGCTCCCCTATTGCATGGGCAAGAGCTTCACTCGCGTGCTCAGAGACAAAGTACAGCCAGCCGCAGATTGTTCCGATCAACGACAGAGGGACGAGCCAGGTAAGCTCCAAGTTGCCCACCACGGCAGCCTCGAACCTGGGCATGCCCATGCCGCCGCCCATGAGCTGGCCGAGCAGCAGGTAGGTGCCCAGGCCGCCGGCAATCGCAATGCCGTAGACCACCGTCTTTTGCGCCTTGGGCAGCTTGATCGTGATCTCGTCGGACGCAGAGCCCTCGTCGCCGTCGGCGCTACCGGCGAGCGGTGCCACAAAGCCAAAGACGGGCGCGGTAAAGAGCGCCGTCAGCGCGGCCTGGGTGCCCAACAGCGTGAGCTCCCTAAACTCGGCGCCAAAGCGGCGCATGCGGTCGCCAACCCAGCTGCACAGACCCGCGATAACGCCGGTCAGGCCGGCCTCCGGTCCAATACTTCCGCCAAACAGCAGCGGCAGCAATGCCGCGAGCGAAAGCTTGCCCAGATTGTCGTACGGGTAGCGACCGTCTTGCTTAACCTTAGCCATCACCTGGTTGAGGTCATCGGTCTTGGTGCCTGTCATCTTTTCGTACAGACCGATTAACAGGCCGCCCAGCAGGCAGACAAAAAACGGGTACGGCAAAAAGCCAAACGGGCCGCTGGCAAGCTCGGGCGAAGCGACGCCCAGCGCGTGCGGAATCTCGGTCCATAGATAGTCGATGCCGTGCTCCATCGCAAAAAAGAACAGCCAGACCGCGGCACCTGCGAACGCACCGGTCACGGCAACGCTAGCTAAAAACAGCGCGCGGTTTGTGGGTTTGGCAAGGTTGTCCATCGGGACCTCCCGCGGTCAAAGTCGACATAGATACGTTTTATTGTAGAGCGAGCGTTGCCCGAACGAGCCAACCATCCACGCCGCGAACGGCACCATTGGGAGCCATAGTGGGGCAGGCTCAAGACTTATCCGTTGATAATCGAGGCAATCTCGCGCAAATCGTCGGCAAAGTAGATGCCGTGCTGACGCCTTGGGCTCGAAAGCCCTTTATCAATCATGTGCCCGAGCAGCGCCTTGAGGTCGTTGTAGTAACCGTCCAGGTTATACAGGATGCACGGAGCACTCAGGTGCCCCAACGACACCGCGGACATGACCTCGGCAATCTCCTCGAGCGTGCCCGTGCCACCCGGGAAAGCGACGAACGCGTCACCGAGCTCAATCATCTTGGCCTTGCGCTCGGCCATATCACTCGTCACGATAAGGTCGTCGATTCCGTCGTGCTGAAACTCGGCCTCGATAAAAAAGCTCGGCTCCACACCCGTCACGTGTCCACCTGCCTCGAGTACGCTATCGGCGAGCGCGCCCATCAGGCCCGATTTGGACCCGCCGTATACCAGCGCGTGCCCGTTGGAGCCAATCCAGTTGCCCAGCTCTTGCACCGCAGGCGGAAATGCTGGGTCGTTACCAACGCTGGCGCCCAGGTATACCGTGATATTCATATTCAGTCCCCCTCGTCGTGGCGTGCGGCGCCCGTTCTAGCGTTGGCGTCGGCGATATTCGCGCACACGGCGCGACAGGTCGGCAAGCTCGTCACGATCGAGCTCTTCCAAATGCTCCAGATCGTCCATAAAGCGCGCCATGGTGTCCTTTTGGCGCAGCTTAATGAGCGTATTGCAGTAGTTCACCGCCACGCCCGTGAGCATGGCGATGTAGAAGATGCTGATGACGCTCAGTATGACGGTAATGGCGCGGGCAACCGGTGTCTCGGCCGGAATGTCACCAAAGCCGATGGTCGAGACCGTCTCAAAGCTAAACCACAGGCCATCGCCAAACGTGAGGGTCGTGGGCTCGGACAGCCAAACGGCCGTCGAGCATAGCAGGTAGAAGACGAGGAACAGCTCCGTAATGCGCGCAAAGCCAGCCTGGCGCAACACGTCGGCAAGCGTCCTCAACTTGTTCATCGCGACCCCTTTTCCCAGACGCCCAATCACGTTCGCTCGATATTGTCCCACGCCTCCCCCGCAAACGAAACTAGTCATTGGGGACGTTCTTAAATGACTAGTCAAACAAGAACGTCCCCAATGACTAGTCGTTTAAGAACGTCCCCAATGACTGCCGGGCGGGAGCGTTTAGCGGTGCAGCTGCCGACTGGGCAGGCTGAGCTGGTATCCTTATGCGGTAATGTCTCGATTCGTTAGGATTGCATGTGAGAGCTGCCACTGTCCTTCGTTCAGTTATATATCGCGCCCTGGCCGTTGTGCTTGCCGCGCTTGTCGTGCTGAGTTCTATCGCGCCTGTCCAGGCTTTTGCCGATGACTCTAGTCAGCCAGTCAAGACGGTCCGCGTTGGTTGGCTCGTCAACAGCGAAGGCTTCCAGAACGGCACCCCCGGGGAGCGTCTTTCGGGATGGGGCTACGAGTACCTCCAGACCCTGTCGTACTACACGCCCGGCTGGCGGTACGAATACGTCTCCGGCACCTTCACCGAGCTTATGGACATGCTCGAGGCAGGCGAGATCGACCTCATGCCCAACATCTCCTACTCCGAGGAACACGCCCAAAAGCTGCTCTTTTCCTCGAACCCCGAGGGCACCGAGCGCTACTACATCTACGCCAAGCCCAATCGCGACGATCTGGCCAAGGGCGACCCCCAAGCGCTCCAAGGCCTTACCATCGGCTACAACCCCGACGTTATGCAAACCTTCGTTGGCCAGCAGTGGCTCGCCAACGAAGGCATTACCTGCACCTATAAAGAAATCGACACTGGCGGCGCCCTCTTTGGCGCGCTCGCAAACGGCGAGGTCGACGCCATCATCATGAACGACACGCTCTCGTCGCCCGATGCGTCACCCATGTTCTACGTTGGTTCGAGCGACTACTACTTTGCCGTCCCCAAAAGCCGCCCCGACCTAAGGGACGACATCAATGCCGCCATGTCGGCAATCGCCCGCGTCAACCCACGCTATATCGACGAAGTCAAATCTAACTACTCGGCCCAAAACAGCGGTTCATCATCGCTCAACGGCCCCGAACGTTCCTGGCTCGAAGCAAATGACAACACCATCACGCTCGGCTACATTACGGGCAAACTCCCCTACTGCAACGAAGACGAAGACGGCAAAATGGAAGGTTCGCTCGCATCGCTTGCGACGACGTTGCACGATAAATTTGGCATTACGGTCAAAACCGTCGCCTTTGATAACTACAAGATGATGTCAAAGGCCCTGTCAAAGGGAAGCATCGACGTTGCGCTGCCGGTATACCGAGATTACTGGTTTGCCGAGCAATCAGGCGTTGTGCAGTCGATATCGTTGGGGACCACAACCCTCACCGCCATCCACACCGGAAGCAACCTGAACAAAGACCTTCAGAACATCGCCTGTACCAAATCATCGTTTATCAACCGAAATGTACTCGAAAGTCTGTTCCCCACAGCGACCGTGACCGAATACCGATCCGACGATGAAGCGTTCGACGCCCTCAGGAAGGGAACGGTGCACTGCATCCTCGCCCCCAGTTCACGCGTAAAAACCATCGGCGACCGTTATGATCTCGAGAACTGCGAGACGGCCGAGCTCCCTGACACCTGCGAGCTCTCGTGCTGGATTTCGCGCGGAAGGCCCGAGCTGCTGGGAATCATCAACAAGGGCATCATCAATGCCGGAGAATCGCTCTCCGCAAGCAATTACTCCTCCACGTCGTACACGGCCCAGGAATCCAACACGCTTCAATTCCTTTATCGCAACCGTGCCGCCGTTGCAGCTGCCCTCATCGGTATGTTGTCGGTCGGCATCGTCCTGCTCATCTGGGCACTCGTGCGCGCTCGAACCGAGCGCAAAAAAGCCGATGCCGCCAACGCCGCCAAGACGGCATTCCTCACGCGCATGAGCCACGACATCCGTACGCCGCTCAACGGTATCCTGGGCCTTATCGAGATCGAGGAATTGAAGGAAGGCGATATCCAGGTCGCCCGCGAGAGCCGTGCCAAGGCGCGCGTTGCCGCCAATCACCTGCTCTCGCTGATCAACGACATCCTCGAGATGGGCAAGATCGAAGACCGCAAGCTAACACTGGAGCATACGCCTTTTAACCTCAAAGAGCTCTGTGACGATACGCTGGTGCTGTGCAAGCTCCGCGCGTCCAGTAACGGCATCACAATGCAGGACAATAGTCTGCCGTACGCCACGGGGCCATACATGGTCGGCAGTCCCACCCATATCCGACAGATCATGATCAACCTGTTAGACAACAGCATTAAGTACAGCAAGCGCGGCGGCTCCGTCACCTTTAGCTCAAAGACCAAGCCACTCGATAACGGGCGCGCGCTCTTTTGCTTTAGCGTTTCGGATACCGGCATTGGTATGACTCCCAAGTTTTTAAAGCATATCTATGAGCCGTTTGCCCAAGAAGGTGACGATGCGCGCAGCAAGTTCCAAGGAACCGGCATGGGCATGCCAATCGTCAAGTCGCTTATTGAACTGATGGGCGGCACGATTGAGATTTCGAGTGAGGTTGGCGTGGGGAGTACGTTCAACGTCCAGATTCCGCTCGATATCGACAAAGACCCTCAGGCAAGAGAACGCGCGGACGAGCAAGCAGACAGCTGCTCGCTTGCCGGCATGAACGTTCTTTTGGCAGAAGATAACGAGCTCAATGCCGAGATTGCCCAGGCGCTGCTCGAAAGCGAAGGCATTGTCGTAACTCGCGCCGCCGATGGCAACGAAGCGGTCGACCTATACGTTGGCCGTCCCGCCGGCAGCTTCGATGCCATTCTGATGGACATTATGATGCCGGACATGGACGGCTATGAGGCAACCCGCACGATTCGTCTGAGCGAGAAGGTCGATGCAGCCGATATCCCCATCATCGCGCTCACCGCCAATGCCTTTGCCGAGGACGCCAAGGCGGCACACGATGCCGGCATGAACGCCCATCTGTCCAAACCGCTCGACTTTAACAAGCTCAAAAACATACTCGCCCGCATCAAGAAAAACGGATCCGTTTCGCTATAGTTTTTGCAGCAACCACGCACGACCAGAAAGGAAGCCAACGATGTTTAGGCCCTTACGTCGAAAGAAACGCGCCATCACCGACGAGGAAGCGCGCGAACTGCTCGCCACCTGCAAGCGCGGCGTCTTTGCCGTCAACGGCGACGATGGCTACCCGTACGCCATTCCCGTCAACTACTTCTTTGACGCCGAGCACGACAAGATTTATTTCCATGGCGCCAAGGCCGGCCACAAGGTCGACGCACTTAAGCGCGATGACAAGGTCTGCTTTACCGTTTACGGCAACGAGTGGTACAAGGACGGCGACTGGGCTCCCTACGTTATGAGCACCGTGGTCTTTGGCCGTTGTCGCCTGGCGAATGACACCCCTGCGTTTATCGAGGATAAAGTCCGCCAGCTCGCGCTTAAGTACTACCCTTCTGCCGAGGAGGTCGAAGAGGAAATCGCCAAGGACATTAAGGGCGTCCAGCTCTACGAGATTACGATTGAGCATCTTTGCGGTAAGCAGATTCAGGAAAAGTAAGCCTCAAGAGCAGACGTCACAAATAGCAATATGGCCCGGCTCCAACCCACCTTGGAACCGGGCCATATGCTTATGAAGCGTCGACGGCGATGTGCGCTAGCGCCTCGACGAGCTCTTGCGAGCTCACGGGTTTACTCAGGTGCGCGTCCATGCCCGCCTCGCGCGAAAGTCTGCGGTCGTCGGCAAAGGCATTGGCACTCACGGCGATAATCGGCGTGGTCGCGGCATCCTCGCGATCGAGTGCTCGAATTCGACGCGTGGCCTCAAGGCCATCGATACCGGGCATCATGATGTCCATCAACACCACGTCGTACTCGTGCGGTGCGCTCGCGGCAAACGCCTCAACGGCAGACTCGCCATCCTTAGCATGCGTCACGACGGCACCGGCACGGCTGAGCGTAAACTGCGCGATCTCGGCATTCAGATCGTTATCCCCTACGAGCAAAACGCGCAAGCCCTGGAGCGCATCGCCATCGCCCGCATCCGCGCGAACTGCCTGAGGAATCTCGGAGCGCTTGCATTTCTCGAACGGCAGGCGGATGGTAAACGTCGTCCCCTGCCCCAAGACGCTCGTAAAGCTCATGGTTCCGTCCATAAGCTCCACCAGCTGTTTTGCGATAGGCGCGCCCAGGCCAGTTCCCGATGAAGCGCCTTCCACCTGTTGCTCCTCGCGGCAAAACGGCTCATAGAGGTGCTGTTGGAACTCCTCGCTCATGCCAATACCGTTGTCGGCGATCGTGTATTCATAGACGGGGACGCCATCCGCTGGCTCCACCTCGCGGCACACCAGGCGAACATAGCCGCCCTGGCGGTTGTACTTGACGGCATTACCGGCAATATTGAGCAACAAGCGCTTGAGGTGCGTCACGCTCACCCGCGCATAGGGATGATTAAGCGTCTGCTGGTCGCAGATAATTGTCACCAGACGCTCCTCGGCCTGGCGCTCCAGAATATCGCGCACTTCACAGTTGAGGGTCACCAAATTTATGGGCACGAGGTTCAGGTCGACCTGTCCGCTCTCCAGGCGACTCATATCGAGTGCCTCGTTGGCAAGGTCGAGCAGCAGTCCCGATGCCGTCCAGATTTTTGAGCGGCACTCAGTCTGCTTTTGCAGATCGTCCGCATTGGCATCGCCAACCTCGACCATGCCGCGAATGCCGTTGATGGGTGTGCGCAGATCGTGGCTCATGCGACGCAGAAACTCCGTCTTTGCCGAGTTGGCAGACGAGGCCTCACGCGCCGCCTTTGCCAGCTTGTCGCCATAGTCGCGCTCCTGCTGCAGCAAGTCCGTCAAACGTCGACGATCAGCGCGGCGACGCACCGTCACAACAACGGCTATAACACCGCCGTAGAGCACCAGCACGCCGGCGGCAACAGCCGCGGCGACCTCAAAGTAGCGCTGCGCCGAGGCATAGGTGTACACATAGAATTTGTGCGCTTTTCCAAATGTGCCCAAATACCACTCGCCGTCGGCGTTAACCAATCTGACCTTACCAGCCAGGCATCGATCCTTAATACCGTCGACAATGAAGACATCCGTCGCAGGCAGATCGAACACGCCCAATACGGTGGGTTCAACGGCATTGGTCGCAACGACCTTGCCGTCGCTTTCGATCACGATATTGCCGCTATCGATGGTTTCATAGCCTTCGAGCAAACTCTGCAGTTTGAGCGTATTGCTTGCAACCGCCTTCGCGCTCTGATGCCTTACCGCGATAACGATACCCTCGCCATCCCGCCGGGTCACGCAACCAATGTCTGCAACCGAATCATCCGAAAGCGTAATGCGGGCGGTATAGGACTTAAGCGGATGAGTTGCCACCTCCAGCACGGGCGCTTCCTTGAGATACGTAGCGAGCGACCCGTAGCCCACATCGCCCGTCGAGGACTCGGACACCAAATTGCCCGATGCATCCGTCACAATCAGCGCGCTCACGTTGAACTGGTCGGCGTATTGCTCCAGCATGGCGTTATCCACCGAACCGTCGCGCTCCATATCGCGAGCAGCCTCTCCGGCAATCTCCATAACGCGAATCAGGTTTTTGGTCGTATAGGCGCTGTTGAATGCATCGTAGGAAAGGCTCTGCGTCGCCACGTAATCGACAACGTCGGCAAAGCGCTGCTCGGCTTGGGCCGTCATGTAGCCGTAGCTCATCATGCCAGCAGCAACCGAGAGCACTATCCCCAGCAGAGCGACAAGGAGCCATGCCCCTGCCGAACGATTGCCCCGCTCCTGAGCGGCGTGGTCGGGCGCATCGATCATGACAGGCCCTCCACATTCAAAAATGGCGAAGGGTCATCGAAGTACTTTGACACCAGGCGTTCCATGGTGCCATCGGCAAGCATTTCTTGGTAGGCACGGGTGAGTTTAACGTCGATGCCACGCGTATCGTTGATATCGAAAGCGGTGCCCAAACCAACCTCTAGCAGCGGCTCATCCAAAATGCGATACGTTACGCCATAGTCTTTTTCGTAGGTGAGCAACGAGGACTCATGCGCGGCGATGGCGTCGACCAGACCCTCGACGAGCGCCGGGTTCAGGTATGAGCGGTCCGAAAAGCAGTAGAGCTCTTTGATCTGCGGAACGTTTTCATTTGTATGATTGAGCAAAATGTCCTCGGGCTTGGTGGTGGACTGGACCGCCACGACCTTATCCTCAAGATCGGCAAGCGTGTAGATATCGCTCTGGGGATCGACCGCGACCACCTGGCGGCTCGCAAGGTACGGGCCGGCCCAACGATACTCGTTTTCGCGACCCGTCATGCTAAAGCTGCCCATGACGCAATCGAGCTCGCCGCTCGCCAGTAGCTCGTTCTTCTTTTCCCAATCGATCAGCTGGTACTTTGGCTTGTAACCAATGCGGGCCAAAGCCTCGGTTAATATCTCGACATCCAGGCCAACGATATCGCCGTACTCGTCGGTATACACAAACGGTGGATAGAGGTCGCTGCCGACGTTGAGCGTCTTAAGGTTGTCGTCTTTGGCCCGCGAGGCGTCCAGGCCTTCTAATGCAGACGTCGAGGCTTCGTCATTACGCCCAAAACAGCCAGCTATCGCTACGACAAAGGCGCACGCTACCGCAAGCGCAACAAACAACGATATGGCAACCGAGCGACGGGGTCTTTTCATCGAGCTCCAGACGATCCTGTTTACAGACTGAAATGCTAAAAAGAATAGCAAATGAAGCCACTCGAGAGCCCAATGGTTACAGACGCATTACCATGCGGGGCCTTCCGGCCGACGCGGCAGAAGGCCCCGTATGCATCGCCCGCTTACCGTGCATTAAAAACGTAGCGGTCCAGGCGGTCGCACGCTTCCTTTACGCGCGAAAGCGGCAGCGCCAGATTCACGCGAATGTGGCAGGGTCCGTGAAACGGACGGCCGTCCTGATACCCCACGCCCACGCGCGCCCCCTCGTCGAGCAACCACTGAATATCGCGGCCATGCTCTCGGCACCACTCGGTGCAGTCCAGAAACACCATGTACGTGCCCTGCGGACGTGAATAGCCCACGCCCTCAAAATGCTCGTCCACGTAATTGCAGAAGTACTCGATATTGCCGGCAAGCACCTGGTTGAGCTCGTCCACCCACTCGTAGCCCTGCGGCTGGTAGGCACCGATAAGCGCATGCATGGAGAGGACATTCATCTCGTTGTAGTGGGTCTTGTTGGACACGGCGCACACGCGGTCGCGCAGCGTCTCGTTATAGATGATGTGGTAGCTGCCGACCAGACCCGCCAGGTTGAACGTCTTGCTGGGCGCATAGAGGGCAACCGTGCGCATGCGGGCATCCTCGCTCACCGACTGCGTCGGGATATGCCTGTGTCCCGGCAGGATGATATCGGACCAAATCTCGTCCGAGATCACCACGCAATCGTGCTGGCGATAAATGTCCATGACGCGCTCTATCTCGTCACGCTCCCATACGCGGCCGCAGGGATTGTGCGGAGAGCAGAACACCGCAGCATGAATGTGGTTTTGGGCGAGCTTGTGCTCCATGTCCTCAAAGTCCATGCGCCACACGCCCTGGTTGTCGAGTTTAAGCGGGCTGTGGACAATACGATAGCCCGCGGCTTCGATAGACTTGGTAAAGCCGATGTAGGTGGGGCTGTGGACCAGCACCGCATCGCCCGGCTGAACATACGCATGCAGCGTCGACACGACACCGCCCAGCACGCCATTTTCGTAGCCGATATGCTCAGGGCGCAGGTCCTCGACGCCATTGCGGCGACTCTGCCATTCGATGATGCGGTCGAAGTACTCGGCGCGTGGATCAAAGTAGCCAAACATAGGGTGCTGGGCGCGCTGAATGATGTGCTCCTGGACCGTGGGCACCGTGGCGAAGTTCATATCGGCCACCCACATGGGAATGCGGTCGAAGCCCTCGTCGGGCGCGTTCGGAGCCATACCGGGGATTTCACCCCAAGAGTCAACGGCGATGGAGTCCATGCCGTGGCGGTCGATAAGCGAGCTAAAGTCGTATTTCATGCTGAGCTCCCGTGCAAAGTGGACTGTTTCGATAGGCGTTATTGTCCACCAGCGTGGGCGGTTTTGGCACGGGGTTTGGCGCTTAATTTGACGGGTGCGGACGGACGGCTGGTTAGTCTTGCGCGTCGTTGACGGCGACTACGGTTAGCTGGGTTTCATCGACCGTAAACGATATGTCGAGCCCGGCGAAAGCCAGGTGATAGACGCGGTTTGGCTCGTGCTTGCTGCCCGCGCGGCGCGGATCTTGGCGAAGAACCTCGACCAAGCCGGGGAGCTTTGCAGGCGGGACTGTGTCTTGCAGCGCCTGCGGGAACTCGACGTCGAGCTCTTGCCACGGAGCATCCTCAATCCAGCCGCCGGTCGCATCCAGGTGGCAATCCGCAAACGGAATGTAGGGCTTGATATCGTAGATGGGCGTGCCGTCGCGCAGATCGGCCCCCAGCACATGGATGATGGGGCCGTCGTCGTTAAGCTCCACGCGGTCGAGCTTAACGCAGGTGAGCCCAATGGGATTAGGGCGAAACGGACTGCGCGTGGCAAACACACCCACGCGCTCGGCTCCGCCCAGACGCGGCGGGCGCACGGTCTTCGACCATTTTGCGTTGGTTCCGGACCTGTCCCGCGTCTTGGCATCGGCGGCTATGTCCTTAGCCGTGCCGCCGGGTGTGCCGTTTTCAAAACGCCACAGCAGCCATAGGTGAGAGAAGGAGTCCAGGCCCTCAACCGCTGCGTTGGAGGCAAATTCCGGCTCAAAGACGATGCGTCCCTGCAGATGGGGCGCCAAAAAGCTGTTGCGCGGAATGCCGAACTTCTGCGGCAGGTCGGTATGTATGTGTGCAATAGGTTCCATGCCGGTCATTGTACGGCATGGAGACGTGGGGCGTTGCGCGCAATTCTTCGCCGCGGTCTCCCGTCGTGCAACCAACGGTTGCTTGGAAGGGCGCCTGCCGCCGCGTATGCTTAAGCCATCAACCAGCAGAAAGGAGCCGCTATGGCCTTTGCAGAAAAGCTCATCGCTGTCCGTCGCGCCCATCACCTTACCCAAGAGCAGCTCGCCGCCAAACTCTTTGTCACGCGCCAAGCCGTCAGCCGTTGGGAGCGCGACGAGGTCACCCCGGGCATCGACATGATGAAGCTCATTGCCGCCGTAACCGGAGAGCCGTTGTCCCACCTGCTCGAAATGCCCGAGCACTATTGCCAGAGCTGCGGCATGATACTCACGCCCAACGACTGCGGCACCGATGCCACGGGCACCGCGACCGACCATTACTGCAAGTGGTGCTACGACCACGGCAAGTACACCTACGACACCACCATGGAGGCAATGATCGAGGATTGTGCCCCGCGGCTGGCACAAAACACCGGCATGTCGCTCGACGAAGCCGTCTCGCTCATGGGCGCCGTCCTGCCGCAACTGGAGCGCTGGCGCGCCGTGCAAGAAAACGAGGAGCGCTACGGTGCCGAGGGGCGGGCGCGCTATGGCGATGAGGCTATCGATGCAGCAAACGAAGCGTTGCTGGACATGGACCCCGAGACATGGAACGACATGAAGGAACTTGAACGCGCTGTTCTGGGCCAGCTTTCGATTGCCATGGGCATTGGCGACCCAGAGAGCAACGAGGCCCACAAACTTGTCGCAATGCACCGTCGATGGATTGCCCTTAACTGGGGACACGAGCCCCAAGACGAAGCATACCTGGGCCTCGCCCACGGCTATCTTGCCGACCAGCGCTTTGTTGACTACTACGACAAGCCCTGCGGCACCGGAGCCACGGCGTTTCTGGTCCAGGCCATCGAGTCGTCGTTGACGCACGCATAGACCGCGGCTGCTTTGGGTATTTCAATCGAAACCTCAACCGATTGGAGACCCATGGCTACTAATCATGAGCTCACGCTGTACGTTATGACCGGCTGCCCGTATTGCATAAAAGTCAAACGATTCCTTGCCGATAACGGTGTGACCATCCCCGAGCGCAATATCTCGACCGATACCGAAGCCGAGCAGACACTCATCGCCGTCGGCGGAAAACGCCAGGTTCCCTGCCTGTTCATCGACGGCAAACCACTCTACGAATCGAGCGACATCATCGCATGGCTGCAGGAGAATCTGCTCTAGTACGCACGCTCTGTCCGTCCAGGGCCCCAGCCCATACGACCCAAACATGTACACCAGCATCCAAAGTCGACATTTTTCGACATCTTTGGATGCTGGCGTACAGCTTTTGGGTAGTCATGGACGCTCTTAGCCGGCTAATTGTTTGAGGCGACCTTTGGATTATGGCTGTTTGACGCCTCTGGAAAGGTTTCCGAGAGGGCTGTGGTCAA
>CABQLK010000041.1 GCA_902465015.1 uncultured Collinsella sp. | reverse complement strand
CCTTTTCCTCGGTAAGCGGTTGTTTTTCCGTCTCCGTTTTCGATGGTCGCTATATTACGCTAAAGTGCCCGCAGCACAAGCGACAAATTCAAATTTCTGAAAAGTTTTTTCATTACTTTGTGAAGCGTGGTGCAAATACGCTCCGTTCCTGCGAAAATACGCCCGACTACGAATTGATGGTTATAACGTCTGAAACAATCTCGAAACGAAAGGCTCGCTTTTATGCAAACTTACGAATCGGACGCCAATATCGGAAATATTAAGATTCTCGCCGTCGACATGGACAAGACGCTGCTGACCGACGAGCGCGTGCTGCCCCAGGGTCTTGATGAGCGCCTAGACAAGCTCGCCGACGCCGACATCGTATTCTGCCCCGCCAGCGGACGTCCCGCCCCCAAGCTCGAGGAGATGTTCGAGGGCGTCAAGAACCGCCTCGCCTTTTGTCCCGACAACGGAGCGTGCGTGATCTATCGCGGCAGCTATATCTATAAGAGCACTATCGACGTGGAGCTGTATCAGCAGGTCTTGAGCCGTGCCTCGGAGGATCCGCGCGCTGTCCCCGTCCTTTGCTGCTTCGACGAGTTCTACGTGCTTGCCCGCGACCATCAATACCACGACGAGATCAGCGTCTACTACAACACAATCAACTACGTCGACAGCTTTGATGGCATTGATTTCGAGTCCAACAAGATTTCGGTCTTCTTCCCCGACTACGACGCCGAGCCCGCTTTCCGCGAGACCTATAGCCCCGAGTTCTCGGACAAGCTCTACGTCACCAACGCCGGGCGCGAGTGGATCGACTTTATGAACCTGGGCGTCGACAAGGGCGCCGGCGTCGCGCACCTGTGCGAACACCTGGGCATCGATATCGCCGACGCCGCCGCCGTGGGCGATACGTACAACGACATCCCCATGCTGGAGCGCGTCGGTCACAGCTTTATCGTGGACAATGCCGAGGAGCACATGAACGCGCACGCCAAGTGGCGCATTCCGAGCAACAACGACGGGGGCGTACTGACGCTCATCGACGCCATCCTGGCGGCTCGTTAAACTCGCCGCCATGCCCGGGGCCGGCCGTTTGATTTTTGTTCGGTCAGGTCCTGGGCTCGCTCGAAGAGCACATTAAGTGCTCTTCGGCTCGTGCGGAATCTACAAAAATCAAACGGCCGGCCCCGGGCATGGCTACGTTGACTTGCTTGCCGCATGGATGGCGTCTTGGCGCCTAGATACTTTGGCTGATTTTTATTGAACGAAGGACGCTCCTTGTTGATGAGGGGCGTCCTTCTGGTTTTGGTTACTTTGGAATTGTGGTCGTGCCCTTACTTGGCGTCTGCCCAGGTCACTCCAGTCGAAGCTTCGGCGATTAGAGGGACGCGGAGGTCTACTACGTGCTCCATGACGTCGCGGACCATGGTGGTTAGGCGCTCGACTTCGTCGATGGGGCACTCAAAGTCCAGTTCGTCGTGCACTTGCAGGATCATGTGGGCGGCAAAGCCCTCTTCTTCCAGGCGGCGGCTTACGCGGGCCATGGCGATCTTGATGATGTCGGCGGCGGTTCCCTGCATGGGGTGGTTCATGGCCGTGCGCTCGCCAAAGCCGCGGAGTTGCGGGTTTTTGGCCTTGAGCTCCGGAATATGGCGTCTGCGGCCATACATGGTCTCGGCGTAGCCCGTCTGCTTGGCGCGCGCCACCACGTTGTCGAGGAACGTACGCACGCCCGGATAGGCCTCGTAGTAGCGGTCGATCATGTCGCGCGCCTCGGCCATCGAGATATGCAGCGACTGCGACAGGCCATAGGCCTGCTGACCGTACACGATGCCAAAGTTCACGGCCTTGGCGCGACTGCGCAGGTCGGGCGTTACCTCGGACACCGGCACACCAAACACGCGCGCCGCCGTCTCGGCATGGAAGTCCTCGCCCTCGTTAAAGGCGCGCACCAAGTGCTCGTCACCCGAGAGATGCGCCAGCAGACGCAGCTCGATCTGCGAGTAGTCCACCGCCAAAAAGACGCTGCCCTCGCCCGCCGAGAACGCCGTCTTGACGGTACGACCCAGCTCCGAGCGCGTCGGGATGTTCTGCAGGTTCGGGTCGCTCGAGGACAGACGCCCCGTTGCCGTGATGGTCTGGTTGTACGTAGTGTGTACGCGACCGTCACCACGGCGTAGCGGGCCCAGGGTGTCCAGATACGTGGACTTGATCTTAGACTTCTCACGCCAGTCCAAAATCAGACGCACAATTTCGTGGTCACGCGCAAGGTCGCTCAACACCTTGGCGTTGGTCGAATAATAGCCGCGCTTAGTCTTCTTGAGGCCCTTGGTCGGAAGCCCCATCACATCAAAAAGCACATGCGACAGCTGCATGGGACTGCCAATATTAAAGGTCTCGTCACCCGCCAGGTCGCGAATACTGCGCTCAACCTCGGTAATCTGGGTCGCCAGACCCTCGGACAGATTACGCAGGCGGTCGGGGTCCACGAGCATGCCCGCGCGCTCCATCTTGGCAAGTACCGGAACGAGCGGCATCTCGATGCCATCGAACACGTTGGCGGCGTTCTCACGGGCCATGCACTCGCGCAACGGCGCCACGAGCGCCAGCGTCAGAGCCGCAGTACGGGCGGCAGGCGCCGGAGCGTCCTCACCAGCACCCTCTGCGCCGCGCGCCGCAGGCAGTGCCATCTGCAGATAGGTATCGGCCAGATACGCCTCGTCAAACTCGGAGCGGTCGGAATCCAGCAGGTAGGCGGCAACCACGGTGTCGAAGATGCGCGTGGAATCGACTGCCAGCGGATCCATAAGCTCGGGCTCGGAAGAATCGATGGGCGAAAGCTCATGCAGCAGCGCTTTCATATCCGGGCTCGCCACGCGGCCCTCCATAAACAGGCGCGCGAGCACGCCGGAGATCACGCCGTGGACGAAGTTGAAGCCATCGACTACGGCAGTGGTACCGCCATCGCCCTCCTCGAGCGCGAACAGGCCCTTGGACGTCGCCAACCACAGCGTGCGCGTCAGTCCAAAGAGCGCACCCTCTTCCTTATCGTCGTCCACCACGGCGGCGACCCACTCGCCCGCCTCGATCGCACGCGAAACCTCGGACGCCACGGCAGCAAGCGCCTCGGCATCGCCGGCAGCGGTGCGCTCAATCGTGGGCATCTCAAACATACTGGAGACAGCAGCAGCCCCGCCCTCGCCGCCGATCAGCGCCAAGAAACGGTTCTGCATGGCGGTGATACCAAGCGTGCCCAGCGCAGCGGAAACCTCATCGGCAGAATACGCCGGGAAGGACGTCGCCTCAAAATCGAGCTCAACGGGCGCATCGGTGCGGATGGTCGCGACCTTGCGGCTCAGCAGCGCGTCGTCGATGTGCGCGCGCAGGTTCTCGCCCATCTTGCCCTTGACCTCGTCAGCATGCGCGATGACCTCGTCCAGGCTACCGTACTGCGCAATGAGCGCGCTCGCCTTTTTGGGGCCGATGCCCGGCACGCCGGGGATGTTATCGGACGTGTCGCCCTTCAGACCATAAAAGTCGGGCACGAGCGCCGGCGTGATGCCGTGATACAGATCGTCCACGCTCTCGGGCGTCATGATCGCCACGTCGGACAGGCCCTTGCGGGTCGAGACCACGTTGACGTGCTCGGTCACGAGCTGATACATATCGCGATCACCGGTCACCAGCAGCGTGTCACAGCCGGCCTCTTCACCCAGACGCGCCATAGTGCCCAGAATGTCATCGCCTTCCCAGCCCTCGGACTGCAGAATCGGCACGTTGAGTGCGACGAGCAGCTCCTTGATCATAGGAAACTGCGCATGCAGATCGGGGTCCATGGGCGGGCGCTGCGCCTTATACTGCGGCAGCATCTCCATGCGCACGCGCGGCTTGCCCTTATCAAACGCCACAACAACGCCGTCGGGGTTAAAGGCGTCGATCATCTTAAGAAACATGTTCAGAAAGCCAAAAATCGCGTTGGTGGGGCGACCGTCCGGCGCGTTCATGGTCGGCGGCACGGCGTGGAAGGCGCGATGCATGAGCGAGTTGCCGTCGATAACGGCAAAGGTGCGGCGCTTGTCAGACATATTGAATACCTCGCTTTAGGCTGGGCACGGTTTGCTCACTCCAGTTTACACGCTCCCCGCCCCGCGGCCACCTCACATCAAGCTCCCCCGCCACCGTGAGCCCGCGCGTGATACGATGGCTCACGGTACATCAACCAGCACGATCGATCCGAAAGGAGCCTGCGTCATGGAGCGTCCCTGCGCATGGAAAAAGTACACGCCACAGCAAATCGAGGAGCTCGAGGAGCTTTGCCGCGGCTATAAGCAGTTTTTGAGTGAGAACAAGACCGAGCGCCTGTGCGTCAAGGCCGGCATCAAGATGGCCGAGGAGGCGGGATACGTCGACCTGGAGACCGTAATCGCCGAAGGCCGCGAGCTCAAGGCAGGCGACAAGGTGTATGCCGCTAACCACGGCAAGGACCTTATGCTCGTCAACCTGGGCACCGCCCCGCTCGAGCAGGGCTTTAACATCCTGGGCGCGCACGTGGACTCGCCGCGCCTGGACCTTAAGCAGAACCCCGCCTTCGAGGCCGGCGACATGGCTTATCTCGACACGCACTACTACGGCGGCGTCAAGAGCTACCACTGGGTGGCCTCCCCTCTCGCACTCGTGGGCGTCATCTGCAAAAAGGACGGCACCACCGTCGACATCAATATCGGCGACAAGGCCGACGACCCGGTCTTTACCATCTCCGACCTGCTGATCCATCTTTCGAGCGAGCAGATGGCCAAGCCCGCCAAGGACGCCGTCGACGCCGAGATCCTCGACGTGATCGTGGGCGGCCGTCCCGTCAAGTTCGATGAGGACGACAAGGACGCCCCCAAGGAGCCCGTCAAGCAGATGTTCCTGGACATCCTCAAGGAGCAGTACGGCGTCGAGGAGGAGGACTTCCTCTCCGCCGAGATCGAGGTCGTGCCCGCCGGCCCCGCCCGCGACATGGGCCTCGACCGTTCCATGATTCTGGGCTATGGTCACGACGACCGCGTCTGCGCTTACCCCTCCATGCTCGCCCAGATCAATGTGGCCAATGTCGAGCGCACGAGCATCACGCTCATCGTCGACAAGGAGGAGATCGGCTCCGTGGGTGCCACCGGTATGACGAGCCGCTTCTTCGAGAACACCGTCGCCGAGATCATGACGCTCGCCGGCGAGGATAGCCCGCTGGCCCTGCGCCGCGCACTCGCCCGCAGCCGCATGCTCTCCTCCGACGTGTCCGCCGGCTTCGACCCGGGCTATGCCGGCAAGTTCGAGACCAAAAACGCCGCCTTTATGGGTCGCGGCCTGTGCTTTAACAAGTACACGGGCAGCCACGGCAAGGGTGGCTCGAACGACGCCGACGCCGAATACGTGGCCCTCGTCCGCGACATCATGGACGAGGCAGGCGTGGACTTCCAGACCTGCGAGCTCGGCCGCGTCAACGCGGGTGGCGGCGGCACCATCGCCTACATCATGGCCAAGTACGGCATGAACGTCATCGACTCCGGCGTTGCCGTCCTGTCCATGCACGCCCTGTGGGAGGTCGCCAACAAGGCCGACATCTACGAGGCCTACCGCGGCTACAAGGCCTTCATCGAGCGAGCCTAACCAACCCTTCATCAGTTGCGGTGAAATACGGACTAAACTGGCCCATAAACGGCCAAAACAGACCATATTCCACCGCAACTTTCTTTTTTGGCAGAGGAGAGTCCATGCTGCAGGTCATCATTTCGCCCGCCAAGCAAATGCGCGCGGCCCAAGATGCTTTTGAAGTCCTGGGCATTCCACCCTTTGTGCGCGAGACGGCTCGCCTCCACCGCGCACTGCTAGATATCGAGCGGAATGAAGGCAGCGGCGGCCTGCAGGCGCTGTGGAACGTGAGTGACAAACTGCTGGGGCCTTGCCTCAACACCCTGCATGAGTTCGGGCCCATTCTGAAAAACGGCGATCTCGACAATCCCGCACTCGCCCGTCACCTCTCCCCTGCCGTCATGTCCTATCACGGCATTCAATACCAGAGCATGGCACCCGAGGTGATGGATGCCGCGCAGCTCGCATGGCTGCAAGACCATCTGTGGATCCTCTCCGGCCTCTACGGGTGCGTTCGTCCCTTCCATGCCGTTGAACCGTATCGGCTGGAGATGGGCGCGAAGATTGCCGTTGACGATGCCCGAGACCTCTACGCGTTTTGGAGCAATAAGCTCGCGCGGGCTATCGCCCCGGCAGGCTCAAACACCACGATCGTCAACCTCGCCAGCGTAGAGTATGCCAAAGCCGTTCTGCCCCACCTCGCGGGCGACGCCACGGCCGTCACATGCCTCTTTGGCGAGGGTATCCGCAACGGGAAGCCCATCCAACGGTCGACCGCCAGCAAAAAGGCGCGCGGCTCCATGGTGCGGTGGATAGCAGAAAACAAGCTCGAAGATGCAAGCGAACTTACCGCATTCAACATCGGTTATCGGCACATCCCCGAGCTTTCAGACAAAAACACTCTGGTTTTCATGAACGCGCAGGCACAATAGGCCCGCCTTTTCCAAACACCCCGTTACTCCGCCAAGCCATCGGCCTTTGCAATCTCGCTTGTCGAGCCATCTTGGTAGGTAATCTTAACGTGCTCTACGTCGGATACCGCAGCGCCCGCCGGGGGCTCCAAGCGCCATTCCGTCAGCGCAATGTCCATGGTCGTGGGCACGTCCCCTTGATCTTTGAGCTTCACCGTCAGCGTTTTGAGCGTCGCATCAAACGTCACGCGTTCGATTTCTTCGCCCGGAATAGACCCGCCGCTCAGCTGCAGCTGCACAAACTCGTCGCGCGGATACCAATAGTCGCCCGGTGCGGCAACCGTGTTGCCACCAGAAACTTTCATGGTCATAATCGGCAGGCCCTCGTCGGCTTCAAACCCCCAGGTGGCGCCGCCAGGACCGCCGAACGTCCAAATACAAAAGGCAATCACCAGCACGGCAAGCACCGCAAAACCAATCGCGACCAACCCATGGTGCGCACGGCTTTCCTCGGCCGATACATCCCATTGCGTCTCTCGATATAGATGCTTGTCTTCCATGTACGCCTCCCCACAGGCACGCTCGTTAGGCCAATCGTACCCATTCGAGCTATACTTGAGCCCATTACATAAACGGGGAGCTTGCAGGACAAGACGGCAGGCTGAGACTGGGCGCGCCCGCCCTGACCCGCAAACCTGATATGGGTAATGCCAACGAAGGGAGCCGTGCCAATGAGCACACAGACCGAGCCCAAGCTCGTCACGCAAATCGACTTCGCCCGTGCCGGGCAGATCACGCCGCAGATGAAGGAAGTCGCCGAGCGCGAGCATCGCGACCCCGAGTACATCCGCGAGCGCGTGGCCGACGGCCGCATCGCCATTCCCGCCAACATCGTGCACATCAAAAAAGGCATGCGCGCCTTTGGCGTCGGTGAGGGCCTGTCCACCAAGGTCAACGTCAACCTGGGCATCTCGGGCGACAAGGCCGATGCCGCCGAGGAATGGAAGAAGGTCAAGATCGCCGAGGACTTTGGCGCCGACGCCATCATGGACCTTTCCAACTCGGGTAAGACGCGCCAGTTCCGCCAGCAGCTCATCGACGAGACGCCGCTCATGGTAGGCACCGTCCCCATGTACGACGCCATCGGCTACATGGAAAAGCCGCTGGTCAAGCTCACCAAGGACGACCTGTTCGAAGTCGTGCGCGCGCATGCCGAGGACGGCGTGGACTTTATGACCATTCACTGCGGCATCAACAAGTCGGTCACCAAGACCTTTAAGGAGACCGGCCGCCTGATGAACATCGTGAGCCGCGGCGGCTCACTGCTGTTTGGCTGGATGGAGGTCACCGGTAACGAGAACCCGTTCTATGAGTTCTACGACGAGTTGCTCGAGATTTGCCACGAGTACGACGTGACGATTTCGCTCGGCGACTCCTGCCGCCCGGGCTGCCTCTACGACTCCAACGACGCCACCGAGACCGCTGAGATGATCGAGCTGGGCAAGCTGTGCAAGCGCGCTTGGGCCGCCGGCGTCCAGGTCATGGTCGAGGGCCCGGGTCACATGGCGCTCGACGAGATCGCCGCCAACATGAAACTGCAGAAGCGCCTGTGCCACAATGCTCCGTTCTATGTGCTCGGACCGCTGGTAACCGATATCGGCGTGGGTTACGACCACATCACCGCCGCCATCGGCGGCGCCATCTCCGCCAGCTCCGGTGCCGACTTCCTGTGCTACGTGACACCGGCCGAGCACCTATGCCTGCCCAACGCCCAGGATGTGCTCGACGGCCTCATGGCCACCAAGATCGCCGCACACGCCGCCGATATCGCCAAGAAGGTGCCCCACGCCCGCGACATGGACGACAGGATGGGCCAGGCACGCCGCAAGCTCGACTGGGACGCCATGTGGAAGTGCGCGCTCGACCCAGTTACGGGCAAGAAGCGCTACGAAGAATCCCCCGCCGCCACCGAGGGCACTTGCACCATGTGTGGGAAGATGTGCGCCGTCCGCACCGTCAACAAGATCTTCGAGGGCACCACGATCGACCTCGGCATGGAGGACTAACCCTGTCGCCGCGGCCGCTTCTGGCGGCGAGCTGGTGCCTGTCAATTGTTGACTTGTGAACATTTACTTACACTTGCGTAGAGATTGCATCACCCGCCCGGGTTCGGCATAGAGTCGGCCCGGGCATCTTTATAATGCTGGCTTAAAGACCCATTTGATTCCGACCGAACAAGGGAGCGAACATGGATCGTAGTAAGGTACCTGCCGTCCTGTCCATCGCAGGATCCGATTCCAGCGGTGGCGCCGGCATTCAGGCCGACATCAAGACCATCACGGCGCACCGCCTGTATGCCGAGACGGCCATCACAGCCATAACCGCACAAAACACGCTCGGTGTCACCGCCGTGCAAAACATCTCCCCGGATATTGTCGCGGCGCAAATCGATGCCGTTTTTGACGATATCCGCCCCAGTGCCGTCAAGATCGGCATGGTTTCCTCTGCCGAGATTATCGATGTTATCGCCGACCGCCTGAGCGCTTGGAACGCGACAAACGTTGTCGTCGACCCCGTCATGGTCGCCACCTCGGGCGCGCGGCTGATTGCCGAAGATGCCGCCGAGGCGCTCACCCGCCGCCTGTTCCCGCTAGCGACGGTTATCACGCCCAATATTCCCGAGGCCATGGCCCTGCTCGACTACGAGGTCGACTCCGAGCGCACACAGCAAAATGCTGCCATGCTCCTCACCCGCCGCTTTGGTTGCGCATCCCTCGTTAAGGGTGGGCATCTTGTCAACGAGGCCAACGATGTACTGGCCGAACCCGCGCCACTCGATGACGAGGGCAACCATCTGGGAGATCCACTCACCACGTGGTTCCGCCACAAGCGCATCGAGACCGACAACACGCACAGCACCGGATGCACGCTCTCGTCCGCCATCGCCTGCGCGCTGGCCCAGGGCATGGATCTTGCCGATGCCGTCAACGCCGGCAAGGCCTACCTGACAGGCGCTCTGGCCGCCGGCCTGAACATGGGCAAAGGCTCCGGCCCTGTCAACCACATGTGGCAGTATTAAGATTCGCAGCCCAAGCCACCGCAAAGGCACCCGTCCCCTTTGCGGTGGCTTGGGGTCGCGCTACTCACCAAGCATCTCTTGGAGCTTGGCTGCCACGGCGTGGCCCAGGCTCTCGTGGCTTTCGGGCATCATGTGCAGATAATCGATATCGCCCGGCTCGGCAAAATCAGCGGCATTCAAAAAGTCGCAGCCAAACTGTTTAGCAGCATACGCATAGTATTCGGCAAAATGCTCCGAGGCCTCGACGGAGCGCTCGTCAAAGTCGGTCATGTACACATCGGCGATCTGCGGTTTAATCTTGATAGGCGCCATCAGCAGAATACGCGGGCAGGGCGCGGCTTCGGTCCAGGGAAACGCGCGGACGGTGCGAATCAGCGCCATGGCACCGTCAGCGATATCGGCAGCCCCCACGCTAAAGACCGTCTTGCAGTCGTTGGTGCCCAGCATAATCACGATCGCATCCAGCGGCTTATGAGCCTCGAGCAGCATCGGCAACGCGCGGATGCCGTTGAGATTAGTGTCCAGATGGCACATGTCGTCACGCACCGTCGTGCGGCCGTTGAGGCCTTCCTCAATCACGTGCCAGCCCTCGCCCAGGTCGCGCTGGGCCACGCCGCACCAGCGCACATCGTGCGCATAGCGTACCGCGGTGCCGTCGCGCATGCCCGCCGGATCATAGCCGTAGGTATTGCTGTCGCCAAAGCACAGAACGTTTTTCATCGTAAGCCCTTCCTCTAGTAAAAAGTCGGCGGGAGCAGTCTCTCCCGCCGAATCGACCTATCTGTCAGCACATACCGATTACAGGTACTTGCGCCAATCGTCCTCGTCTTCATCGTCCTCGGCGGCAGCCTGGGCCTGCTCGGCGGCGCGGGCAGCCGCAGCACGAGCGGCAACCTGGGCATAGGACTCCTCGTTGCGCTCGGGGAAGTTTGCCAGCACATGCTCGAACTTGGCAAAATCTTCGTCCCAGCGCGTAGAGGGCACGGCAAAAAAGACCTGCTTGACCTTAAAGTCGCCCGATGCGAGCTCCTTGCGGAAGAGCTCGGCCACGGCCTCGGCGTCAAAGCCGTTGTTGTCGCAGCCCCAAGCGCCCAGCACGAGCTTCTCGCGACCCAGCTCGTCGCAGATGGCAAGCACAAAGCGGATGCGATCGCGCAGGGCGTCCAGCAGGGCATCGTCACCCACACGATACTCCTGGCGAGCGCGCTTGGCGTTGGGCGCGGCGGCCACGATCACGTCGGCATACGCATGCACGTGGTTGCGGTCGAAGCGCACCGCAGGCACCACCAGCGCACGGTTGCGGTAAAGCTCGCAGTTGATGTTGCGGCGACGGTTCTCGCCGTACCATTTGCGCTGTTTATCGAGCACGTTGTACAGGTACGAATCGGCACAGAGCGTGGCCTCCTGACCCAGATAGCCCTGGATGTAGCCGCCGCCCGGGTTGGTGAACGAGGCGAAGTCGAGCACGGCCATGTCGCAGAACTGCGCATAGCCTCGGCCGTTATCCAGAATGGCCTGCGTGGCAGAGGCGTCGAGCACGGTGACCTCGGGCAGGACCGGAGCGGGCTCCTCGGCGGCAGGCGCGGACTCAGCTTCGGCGATTTCCTCGACGGTCTCGGGCGCCGTCTCGGTCTCGGCAGCCTCCGCGCCCTCGACGTCCTCGGCAACCTGTTCTTCGGCGGCCACAGCACTCTGAACCTTGACCTTCATCGCCGCGACAAAACCGGCAGGCATACCATCGAACTCGCACACGCCGGCAAGCGAACGCTCGATGTCCTTGGCGCAGGCCTCGGACATAGCCGCCACATGGCACTCGGCGGCCTTGGCACGCGCCTCGCGCTTGGGATTGGGCTGACCCGTTCGGTTGGACCTGCGGTTACGGTTCCTGTTGTCGACGTCTGCCATACGTGGCCACCTTTCCTGTCGCTGCCGCTATCGGCTTTTTCCCATCCATGATACCCCGCCGCGCACAAAAAAGACGGCCCCGAAGGACCGCCTTTCGCATCGATTTACACGCACGGCAAGCACCGCCGCAATTTGCCACTAGTCGCGACGGCCGAGGATGTTCAAAATGCGCAGGAATACGTTGATAATATCCACGAACAGGTTAGAGGCCATGAGCACGGCGTTGGGCAGCGTAGGCGGCACCGTCGTGGCAACATAGGTGTCGTAACCAATAAAGCCAGCGAACACCACAATCACGATCAGGTCGGTGATGGACTGCGAGACGCCCATGAACATCAGCACGATCTCAACCAGAATAGTGGCGAGCAGAATACCAAAACCGATGCCATACACACGCTGGAAAAACTTGGGGAAGGTCACGCCAAGCGCGCCAAAGACAAAGGTGATGGCGGCCGTGGCGATAAAAGCGGTGTTGATGGTGGGCAGGTCATAGTTGGCAAGGCCAAACGACGCGGTCAGGCCAAAGGTACTCGCAAAGATTACGTAGCCCACAAGGGACAGGCCCACGGACTGCTTGCTGGCGGCGGCCGACATCATAACCATGCCGACGATGGTCAAAATAAACGAGCCAAAGACCAGCGGCAAGGCCGCGCCGCTCATCATCATGCGCGCAAACGACATGGTGCTCGTAAAGTAGGCGCCGGCGCCCATGGCGCAAAAGCCCAAGAAGATCAGGGCAGACATGGTGAGATTGTACGCGCGCGGCGACATCTCCTTGGCGCGGCTTGCGCCGCTCTCGACGGGGCCGTTCTGATAGCCCTGGATATCGTTCATACTTCGTCCTTTCACAAAGCGCCGTGAAAGACGGCGCAGCAGATGACAAGATTCCTGTCATTGTACCCGAATGCCGTACGTCCTTACCTACGGCGCTCGCCCTCGAGCGTGCGATCAAAGGCCCAGACCCACCAACGCATCACGTGTGCCTGCGAGCCGTCCGCCCGCTCGCGCGTCTGGTCCTCCAGATACAACTCGGTCGCGTGCCCGCCAAAACGCACCTTATAGGTCGCCGTACGAACACCGTGAACCGTTAAGCCAAAGCCCGTGGACGAGACAATCTCGTCAATCGTAAAGCAGCGACCGTCGACCCAGCAGACGGTAACCGGCACGACTTGTCCGCCCGCGAGGATGCGAGCCACGACGTCCACATACTGCTTGTGTACGCGCCGAGTTTTGCCGTCTGTCTGTCGATATTCCATGCCTCCTATTATCGAACGCATGTTTGCATGTTGTAAAGCGAACAGACTGTGGTTTTGGAGTGTCGTAGTAATCGCACGTGTCCGCATGGCGTGTTAGCAAAAAGAACACCCGCGGTCAACAGGGCTAATATTCAATTTTAGTGCCAAAAAGTTCACTTCTCCCATCAGAACTCGGTAAAGAAACCCACAGGAGGTGATACGATTTATCATGTTTTTGTAACGTGTCTGCAAACTTCGAGAAAGCCCATATATGGACGTAACGTTCTCAACCTTCCTCGGCCAAATTGTGTCGAACCCAGTCCTTGCCGTCACCGTGATCCTCGCGTTGGGCGCCATCTTCGTCAATGGATGGACCGACGCGCCCAACGCCATCGCGACCTGCGTCACTACGCGTTGCATGCCCGCCCGCGCCGCCATTCTCATGAGCGCCGCATTCAACTTCCTCGGCGTGCTCATCATGACGCACTTTAACGCGAGCGTCGCCAACACCATCTCACATATCGTCGACTTTGGCGGAAACAGCACCATGGCGCTCGCGTGCCTCTGCGCGGCACTGTTCTCCATCGTCGTCTACGGCGCCACAGCGTCGCGTTTTGGCATCCCCACCTCGCAAAGCCACAGCCTTATCGCCGGCCTGACCGGTGCCGCCATCGCCCTCGGCGGTGCGAGCAGCGTCAACGTCCACGAGTGGATGAAGGTCATCTACGGCCTGGCGCTCTCCATCGGCCTGGGCTTTGTCATGGGCTGGGTCCTGTGCAAGCTCGTCTCGATTCTTTTCGCCGCCGCCAACAGGCGACGTGCCAATGTCTTCTTTAAATACGCTCAGATCGCGAGCGCTGCGGCCATGAGCTTTATGCACGGCGCGCAGGATGGACAGAAGTTCATCGGCGTGCTCTTTTTAGGCGTGGCCTTTGCCAGCGGCCAGACGAGCGTCGGCGATGCAGGCATCCCCATCTGGATTATGCTGCTGTGCTCGGCCACTATGGGTATCGGCACCAGCGTGGGCGGCGAGCGCATCATCAAGTCCGTCGGCCAGAGCATGGTCAAGCTCGAAAAGTACCAGGGCTTCTCCGCCGACCTGGCGGGCGCCGCAAACCTGCTGCTTGCCACCCTTACCGGCATCCCCGTGTCCTCCACCCACATCAAGACCTGCGCCATCATGGGCGTCGGTGCCGTCAAGCGCCTTTCGGCCATCAACTTCGGTGTCGTCAAGGACATGATGTTCACCTGGTTCTTCACCTTCCCCGCCTGCGGACTCATCAGCTTTGTCATGGCCAAGCTGTTCATGATGTTCCTCTAGTCAAACCGAACGTCCATCCGGACTGCATTACCTCGCCCGCCCATCTTCACCTCGAAAGGACCACCCATGGCAAAGAAACCCGATTCGTTCTACTTTGACAACTACGTCGCCTGCGCCGACCTAGCCGTCCAGGCCGCAGAGCTGCTCACCAAGATTTTTGAGAACTTTGACCCTGCGCAGATCCACGACATGCTCGATAAGATGCATGCGATTGAGCATGCGGCAGACAAGAAGCACCACGAGCTCGAAGACGCCCTGCTCACCGCCTTTATCACCCCGCTTGAGCGCGAGGATCTAGACCTGATGAGCTGCTCACTCGACACCGTGCTCGACCGCATCGAGGGCGTCGTGCAGCGCGTCTACTTCACCAACATTCAGAGCATCCATCCCGACGCCATCGTCATCGCCCACAAGGTAACCGATGCCTGCCGCGCCATGAAGGACCTTATGGTCGAGCTTCCCAACTACCGCAAGTCCAAAACGCTGCGCGAGCTGGTCATCCAGATCAACACCATCGAGTCCGAGGCCGACGAGCTCTACATCAACGCCATGCGCAACCTGCACGTTAACGGCAAGGACCCGCTCGAGGTCATCGCTTGGCGTGACGTGTACGCCTTCCTGGAGTACTGCGCCGACTGCTGCGAGAATGTGGCCGATGTCGTGGATTCGATTGTCATGAAGAACAGTTAATTGGGGGTACGTGTCCCGGCGGCGAAGGGCCGGCCACAGTTTGCTTTCTCACTCCGGCTGCTTTGCAGAGTCGTTCGAAAGTAAACCGTGGCCGGCCCCTCGCCTTACGTATCACCATTGGGAACTTTGGCTGATACTTTGAAAGCGATGGGACTTTTGTTGGCAGGGCCTTTGGGCCCAATTGGGAACTTTGGGACCGCTTCAAACGTTTGGCTGGATGGGGCTTTGGGTACCCTTTGGTTTACTTTGGATAAATTTGCTGACTTTGGAGGGTTTGGTTATGGGGTATTTGGATCTGGCTCGGTCTCGATATTCTTGTCGCGAGTTTGAGAATCGTTCTGTTGAGCAGGCTGTGGTGGATGCCATTGTTGAGGCTGGGCGTATTGCTCCTTCTGCTTGTAATAATCATCCAACCCGTGTGATGGTGTTGGATACACCTGAGCTTCTGGAGAAGGCTGCTGCTTGTCAGCCTCGGTTTGCTCGTGATGGGTCTATCTTTGGGGCTCCGCTTGTCTTCCTTATTTGCAGCGTTACCGATGACGCTTGGGTGCGCCCGTATGATCAGATGAATTCCAGCGAAATCGATACGTCCATCGTGTGTGATCAGATGATGATGGAGGCCACAGAGCAGGGCCTGGGAACGTGCTGGGTATGCCATTTTAAGCCTGAGGTGGCACAGGAGCAGTTCAATCTGCCCAAAGGCATTTATCCCTATCACATGCTCGTCTGCGGCTATCCTGCCGATCACATTGCCGATCCCGAGCATCGCGAGGCCCGTACCATTCCCCTCTCCGACTTCCTCCTCAAGTAGATTTTTGGGACATGCCCTAAAACCTACCTTTTACCGCTCACCCGTTCGCCGAGTTCTGCGCCACCATGTGCAGGGCTCGGTTTTTTATGTTGCGCGCCCCTGCACAGTCATAAAAAAGGACCCGCAAGCCGCGGGTCCTTTCGAGGCACTAAATTGTAGGCCGAATGTTAGTCCAGGTCGTCGGCAGCGAAGTTGTCGATCGGGGCGAAGGGATCGGCCACGGGGACAACCGGGTCAGCGACGGGTAGCGGCTCGGCGGGAACAGTCACCGCAGGAGAAGCGGCAGAACCGACCGGTGTGGAGGCCATGAGATCGGCCGGGAAGGAGTTCTGGGCATCGTCCATGAAGTGCTGGATGAGCTTGAGATACTCGGCCTTGAACTCCTCACGGGAAGCCTTGAGACGATCGATCTCCTCGAGCTCGGCCTGCTTCTCAGTCAGAGCCTGGCGGATAACCTCGCGGGCCTTGGCGTCAGCCTCGTTGCGGATACGCTCAGCGTTCTCGTTGGCATCGTTGACGATGGTCTCAGCGGTCTGCTGGGCAGCGATCAAGGCAGCGGAAATCTGGCGCTCCTGAGCGGAGAAGTCAGGGGCGGGAGCAGCCACGGGGGCGGCAGGAGCAGCCTGGGCGGTGGCATCCTGAGCCTGGGCAAGCTGAGCCTGCGCATCGGCAAGCTGCTGCTCGGTAGCAGTCAGACGACCCTTAAGGTCGACGATCTTAGCGAGCATAGCGTCAACCTCGGAGGACAGCGTCTCCAAGAAGACGTCGACCTCAGCAGGATCGTAGCCACGCTTGGCCTCAGAGAAAGTCTGAGCCTGGATGTCTGCAGGGGTAATAGCCATAACAAGTCTCCTTTTTCATCGCCTCGGCGCTACAC
>CABQLK010000040.1 GCA_902465015.1 uncultured Collinsella sp. | reverse complement strand
TGAGGGTGTCGAAATTCGACAGACGTATTTGTCGATTTTTACTTGACGGAACACACCCGTACGACCTTCCGGACGGCTTCGGTCTGGACATGCCGGCCTCCCTCCATCGCGGGCCGGGGGATTCCGGCCCCTCTGGGGTTGCCTACCCGGATTCGCGCCTCAGGACTCAGCGCAACGCGTTGCGCTGAGTCCTGAGGCTGTTGCAATGAAAATGAGAATCAAGGCCGGAGGGACCGAAAAATTTTTTCAAAAAAGTTGTTGCGCGGCGGACAGACTTCTGTGTATACTAATCCCCGCAGCGCACGCGAGCGGAAACAAACGCGAACGTCTGCCTGGGGAGTTAGCTCAGTTTGGTTAGAGCGCCGGCCTGTCACGTCGGAGGTCGCGGGTTCGAGCCCCGTACTTCCCGCCAACGCAATTAAAGCCACGTCTTCGGACGTGGCTTTTTGCGTTTGATGCACTTTGTTTCGATAGAACGATCGCCCTGGTGCATCTTCGCCCAGAATCCCCGCGCCTTCGGGAACGCAAGTAAAGTCTAATAAGTATATCTGTCTGAACAACAGCTTTGTTGCGCAACACCTGTTCTACGAGGCAGGGGGTTAGGTTATACTAAATTGCACTGTGCGCCGCATCTGATGCATTTCGCTCCAAGCGCGGCACTCAGTGGATATCCGATTTACCATTTGGATGTCCTGGCGGTCATTTAGCGTCTCGACACAAGCTCGGCCCCGGAGCTCGTTCGAGCTGTTCGTATTCCTTGAAAGGGGAAAAATGGACATATCGAGGAAGACTGATTACGCCCTTCGTATGCTGGCGATGCTTGCTGAGGATCCGGAGCGTTTGCTTTCTGTTCGCACCGCTGCCGAAGAGGTCAATGTCCCGTATTCGTTTGCCCGCTCGATTCAGCATGGTTTGGTCCAGGCCGGTATTGTGGAGAGCCTGCGTGGCGTCCACGGTGGCATGCGTCTCAAGGTCAGTCCGGACGACGTCACTATCCGCCAGGTCGTCGAGGCCGTTCAGGGCCCTATGGTTATGAACGACTGCACCGCCCCCGATGGTGACTGTGCGCGCATGGGTGCGTGCTGCTATCATCCCCTGTGGGCCGGAGCCCAGGCGTTGATGCGCGACTACCTCGATTCCGTTTCGCTCGGCGATATCGTCGCCCATCGCCAGTTTCCGGCTGTCGATCCCAAGTTCGCCGATCGCGATGCGTTTCCCGAGTACGCTGCCTGTGCGTACGCTTGCCGGGAGGAATAGCGCCGCATAAGGAGTATAGCTATGATTCAGGACCCCTTTCGTTCGATGATTCGTTCGGAAGGGGTCTTGCGTTATCGCGACCTTCCGTGGCGCCGAACGCGCGACCCGTATATCATCTGGCTCTCCGAGGTCATGCTGCAGCAGACGCAGGTGCCGCGCGTAGAGACGCGTATGCCGGCGTGGCTCGATCGCTTTCCGACTGTTCAGGCGCTCGCTCAGGCTGTCCCTTCCGATGTCTTGGATGCGTGGCAGGGGATGGGCTATAATCGCCGCGCCTTGGCGCTTCACAGGGCTGCACAGTGCGTTGTAGAGGACTGGGATGGGGAGTTTCCGCGCGAGACGCGTGACTTGGTCGCTCTGCCCGGCATTGGCCCGGCAACGGCGCAGGGCATCCGTTCGTTTGCATTCGATCTTCCGGGCGTGTATTTGGAGACCAATGTGCGCACGGTCTTTTTGCATCATTTCTTTCCCGATGTGCCGGCCGTTCCCGATCGCGAACTGGTGCCGCTGATCCAAGCTGCCTGTCCGGCGGCCCCCGGCGCGGCGGCGGACGAGATCGCGCCCTTTGCCGCGCCTCAAGACGATGCCGACACGCCGCGCGCGTGGTATTACGCATTGCTGGATTACGGCGCGTATCTTAAAAAGACACTGCCCAATCCGTCCAGGCGGTCGGCGGGCTATAGTCGTCAGTCCAAGTTTGAGGGCTCGCGCCGCCAAAAGCGCGCGCATATCGTGCGTATGTTGTTGGCAGCGCGCGATGGGCAGCCGGCGGGGATTACGCTTGCTGATGCCGTGGTGGGCGTCAACGAGATGGAAGCGGCAGCCGGTCGCGGGCCGGTCGAGTGCGACTTGATCGCGGGCATTCTGGCTGACCTGGAGCGCGAGGGCTTTTGCCGAGCTGAGGGCGATCGCTGGCTGAGCATCTAGCCTGTGCAAATCTGAAGAACAGGATTGTAAGGTTTAGATTTTCGGCATGAGGGCATCCTAAAGACGAGGCCGCTCGAAGCCTACGGGCGGCATGCGTTGAAGGGAAGTACACCTATGGATTTTGAGAATTCCCAAACCAAGAAGAACCTCGAGACCGCTTTTGCCGGTGAGTCCCAGGCACACACCAAGTATCGCTACTATGCCTCCAAGGCCAAGAAGGACGGCTACGTTCAGATCTCGAACATCTTTGCCGAGACGGCTGGCAACGAGTCCGAGCATGCCAAGCTGTGGTTTAAGTACCTGCACGACGGTGCCGTTCCGGGCACTCTGGACAACCTGCGTGATGCCGCGGCAGGCGAGAACTACGAGTGGACCACGATGTACGACGAGTTTGCCAAGACCGCCGAGGAGGAGGGCTTTGCCGAGATTGCCGCAAAGTTCCGTGGTGTCGCCGCCGTCGAGAAGGCCCACGAGGAGCGCTACAACAAACTCGTCGAGCGCATCGAGTCGGGCGAGGTGTTTGAGCGTGAGGGCGTGAAGGTGTGGAAGTGCCTGAACTGCGGGCACCTGCACGTTGGTGCCGAGGCGCCTGAGGTGTGCCCGGTGTGTAACCACCCGAAGGCGTACTTTGAGGAGCAGGTGGTGAACTACTAGCGCGTGGCGCTGGCATGAGCTGGGCCGGGAGGGCGGGATTACCTTCCCTCCCCGCTCACGGCTCCGCAGGGTCGCGTTGAGGGAAGGTAATCCCGCCCTCCCGGCCCGCTTTGGGTCGTCGCGTGCTCGCTACAGAAAAGCTGATTAGAAGTTTGTGTGCCGCCCCTTTTGGGCGGCACGTTTTGTATAGGGATTGGGTTGCGGCCATTTGGTTGATGGTTCGGTTATTTGGTTGACGGGGCTTGCTCCGGGTTGGGGCGGCGCCGTTGTTTAGGGGGTACACTGGGTGGCGACTTTTAGTTTATCTACTACCTGATGGGGTGTTTTTTATGGGCAAGAAGTCTCGGGCTCGGGTTGCTGCGGCGGGAACTCGCAAGGATCCTGGTCGTCGGGTTGCCGAGGGTAAAAAGGCCGATCGTGCTGAGAAGGACAAGAAGGTCGGCGCGCATGCTCATCCTGAGTGGGCGCCTCATTTGAATTCGGCTAGTGAGGATTTGACTGCCAAGTTGTTTACTCTGGTCGAGGTAATTTTGGGCGTGGTGCCCCTTGTGGTTATCGGTTTGTTCTTGGCTTCGAAGGACGCCACGAGTGTCGATAAACTCACCGAGGTCTTTTCGCAGGACCCCTCGATGGTGGTCACGTTCATTTCTGCGTGCTTGCAGCCGTTTGTGGCGTACATGCTGTATATGGTCTATCGCAAATACTGCGAGGGCGATGCGGGCTTTGCCGCCGGCAACTTGATTGGACTCTTGTGCTCCGAGATTTTGCTGCTCAATATTCCCGGCGTCATCGGTATGGGCATCTTGCTGTGGCGTGTTTGGCACAACGTCGCCCCGCACTTTGAGAGCTGGTTGTTTGAACGCCGTGCAATGGGCGTGCTGGCAGACATCGCCGGGTCGCTCGTGATTCTCGTCTTGGCATTTATGTGCGCCACCGCCGCCCGAGGTCTCGCAGGCATGTAGTCTGTCCTCACCGACCACGGAGCGCAGGGCGGGGAAACCTTTGCCTCTCGCTCACGGCTTCGCAGGGTCGCGCGAGGCAAAGGTTTCCCCGCCCTGCGCTCCGGCGTTGAGTCGTCGCATGCTCGTTACAGAAAAGCTGATAATAAGTTTGTGTGCCGCCCCTTTGGGGCGGCACTTTTTGTGTGGGGTCCCTGTCTCCACAATTTCCGTCAAGCTTTTGGTTAGATTTTGGTCAGTTGGCGTAAGGGTGGAAGGCCAAAAGATTGCTGGCGAAAAAAGCTCAGAGAAAGTGCTGGTAGGGGAGTTGTTGAGCTTTTCGACAGCTTTTGAGCAAAAGAAACTTTGTGGCTATTGCCGGCGATTGCGTTGTCGCGGTCATGGCGGTGCGGGATGCTGGTCGTAAGCGTCGAATGCTCCGACTTTGGAGGCCAACATGGACCTGTTTCTTGAGACTCCGCAGCAACAAGCTGAGCGCATGCTGCGTCAGCAGCAACGACTCATGGAGATGCAAATGCAAGGGGCGGCAGCCCAGCCCTTTGCGCAAAATGTCGTGCCCGCTGCTGTACCTGCAGCTGTGCCCGGGTGCGAATCGGCACCAGAGGCCTATTCCGTACAGCAAGATTCATATGCGCAGGAGCTCGCGTTCGACAAGCGTCGTGCGCGTCGTCGCCGTGTGGGCCAGCGCTTGCGCACATTGGCGATGATCGTGCTCATCCCGTTAGGGCTTGCGGCCATCTTTCTGGCGTCGTATGCGCTCACCTGCATCCTCAACGGTGCTTCGCCCGGCGAAGTGCTCCAACATCTGTCAGCCCTCGGCCAGCGCCTAGGCGATGTCATAACAACAATCCGCGCCGGCTGGGAGAGCTAGCGTTTTAGCGTCCGCGGCTCTAAGAGAAATTTGTCTGCAAGGCAGTGAGTGATCCGTGTGTGTGACGGGGTAAGATTGATCGCGGTTTTGATCGGTGCTCGATTGGGTTTGTTGGGCGGAGTTTATGTCTGCTATTGATATTGTGCTTGTTGTGATCGCCTTGGTGGCGGTGGGGGTTGCTGTGGCTTGCGCCCTCCAGCTCAAGAGCCTGCGTGCCGAGTTGCGGGAGCGTGGCGACAGTAGCGCGGAAACGCTGGCAGCACTCGAGCAGGCCAACAACGCGCTCGATGCCCTGAACGTCGCGCTGGCCGAAACTCGCCGCACGGCCAATGCCATCGCGCAGCAGCAGACGACAGATGCGGCCGTGGAGCAGCAACGTTACCTGACCATCGCACGTGAGTTTTCGCAAGCTGGTGACCGGATGGATGACCTGCGCCGCGAGACGGCCCAACAGCTCGGTGCCAACCGCGAGGGCATCGAGCACCGCCTGGACAAGGTGCGCGAGACGGTCGATGCCCAGCTGGGTGCTATCCGCAAAGACAACAACGTGCAACTCGATCAGATGCGCGCAACGGTGGACGAGAAGCTCTCCCGCACGCTCAACGATCGCCTGTCGGCATCGTTTAAGCAGGTGAGCGACCAGCTCGAGGCCGTGTACAAGGGCCTGGGCGACATGCAATCCATCGCCACCGGCGTGGGCGATCTTAAGCGCGTGCTGGGCAATGTGAAGGCGCGCGGTATTTTGGGCGAGGTGCAGCTGGGTGCGATCCTGACGGACATCCTCACACCCGACCAGTATCTGGAAAACGTTGCCACCAGGCCCGGAGCCTCGGAGCGTGTTGAGTTTGCCGTCAAGCTGCCGGTGGACGAGGGCGACCCCGTGCTGCTGCCGATTGACTCCAAGTTTCCGGGCGACGCGTACGAGCATTTGCTCGACGCGCAGGAGTCGGGCGATGCGGAGACCGTGGCGGCTGCGCGCAAGACGCTCGACACCATGGTCAAGCGCGAGGCCAAGGATATCTGCGAAAAGTACCTGAGTGTGCCGGCAACGACCAACTTTGGCATCATGTTCGTGCCGTTTGAAGGACTGTACGCCGAGGTCGTCAGCCGCCCCGGGCTTATCGAGACCCTGGGCCGCGACTATCACGTCAACGTAGCCGGTCCCAGCACCATGGCTGCCATTCTCAACAGCCTGCAGATGAGTTACCAAACGTTTAAGCTGCAAAAACGTACCGACGACGTACTGCGCGTGCTCTCTGCTGTCAAGGCCGAGTTGCCACGCTATCAGGCGGCGCTGCGCCGCGCCCAGCAGCAGATCGAGACCGCGGGCAAAACGGTCGAGGGCATCATCACCACGCGCACCAACGTCATGGAGCGCAAGCTCAAGGACATCGACGCCCTGGAAGATGCCGAGGAGGCCGACGAGATCTTGGGGCTTACGTCTGCGAGCCTGCTCGCAGACCAAAAAGACGAGGACTAGCTTCATCTGACGGCGGGGCGCCTGCGCAAGCGCGGGGCGCGGGCGCTTTTCGCGTCGCACTTGCCTGAAGTGCGCTTTAGTGTGCAACAATGGCGTTTCGCCCTATCAGACGCGAAAGGAAGCCCATGTCTCAGAGAAACACCAGTCCGCTCAAACGCTCCACCGTGCGTCGCACGCTGCAGCGTTTTTGGGACGTCACGCGCACGCAGCCGCTGATCGTCTTTCTCTCGGTATTCTCGTCGGCGGGCTACATCTTTTTGCTGACGTTTGCCAATACCTATGTGATGGCCCTCATTGTCGACCGCGTTCAAGCCGGTCCCGTGGCGGGTGACCAGGTGTTTGAGGTCTTCGGCTCCTATATCCTGGCGCTCGTACTCGTTAACCTGGTGGGTCAGATCCTCTCCAAGCTACAGGACTACACCGTCTACAAGCTCGAGATTGCAGGCAACTATCACCTGGCGCGCCTATGCTTCGACACGCTCTCCAACCAATCCATGACATTTCACACCAGCCGCTTTGGCGGATCGCTCGTGAGCCAGACGAGCCGTTTTATGAGCGGCTATACGGGGCTGGTCGACGTGACGGTGTATTCGCTCATCCCCACCATCACCTCGGTCATCTGCACGGTGGCGGCGCTCGCTCCGGTGGTGCCGACGTTTACCGTGATCCTGGTGTGCATCATGGCCGTCTACATCGCGTTTGTCTGGCTTATGTACAAGCGCATCATGCCGCTTTCGGCCGCGACGTCCGCCGCGCAGAACAAGCTCTCGGGCGTGCTCTCCGACGCGGTCACGAATATCCTGGCCGTCAAGACCTGTGGGCGCGAGGACTTTGAACGCGATCTGTTCGACGCCGCCGATCGTGCCGCGCGCGACGCCGAGACGGTCTCGATGCACGCCATGATGCAGCGCAACTTTACGACCTCGGGCCTTATCGTCATCACCATGGCCGTGGTGAGTGTGTTCGTGGCGGGCGGCAACGCGTGGTTTGGCATCTCGGCCGGCTCGCTCGTCATGATCTTTACCTACACCTATAACCTCACCATGCGCCTGAACTACGTAAGCTCCATGATGCAGCGCATCAACCGCGCTTTGGGCGATGCGGCCGAGATGACGCGCGTGCTGGACGAGCCGCGTTTGGTGGCAGACGACGAGAACGCTCCCGAGCTTAAAGTGACCGAGGGCGCGATTGATTTTGAGCACCTGAGCTTTGCGTACCGTGACGCTGCGGCGGGCGAGAGCGTGTTCGATAACCTGACACTTCATGTGGCGGCGGGCCAGCGCGTGGGCCTGGTGGGCAAATCGGGCTCGGGTAAGACGACGCTCACCAAGCTGCTGCTGCGCCTGGACGATGTTCAGGGCGGCCGCGTGCTCGTGGACGGTCAGGATGTCTCGCGCTGTACGCAGCAGAGCCTGCGCCGCCAGGTTGCCTACGTGCCGCAGGAAGCGCTGCTGTTCCACCGCTCCATTCGCGAAAACATTGCCTACGGTCGTCCCGGCGCCACTGATGAGCAGATTCGCGAGGCCGCGCGCCTGGCCAACGCCCTGGAGTTTATCGACCGCTTGCCCCGTGGCTTTGACACTATGGTGGGCGAGCGCGGCGTCAAGCTCTCGGGCGGCCAGCGTCAGCGCGTGGCTATCGCCCGCGCCATCCTAACCGACGTGCCGATTCTGGTGCTCGACGAGGCGACCTCTGCCCTCGACAGCGAGTCCGAGGCGTTGGTGCAGGAGGCGCTCGAGAATCTGATGCGCGGCCGTACCTCCATTGTGGTGGCGCACCGCCTGTCCACCGTGGCGGCGCTCGACCGCATTGTGGTGCTGGCCGATGGCGAGATCGTCGAGGACGGCACGCATGCGCAGCTCGTCGAGGCGGGTGGCGAGTACGCGAGCCTGTGGAGCCGTCAGACCGGCGCATTCTTGGAGGCGTAAGCGTCTCGGACGTGGGACAATTGTGTCCATAAGTTTATTGTGCCGTTGAGCCGAGGAGTCGTTATGCCACGCGAGACCAATGCCGCCAAGCGCGAGCGCGCCATCGAGGTGTGTGAGCGCCTCAACCGTCGCTATGGCCCGGTCGAGTGCTTTTTGGACCACGAGAATCCCTTCCGCCTGCTGATCGCGGTGCTGCTCTCGGCGCAAACGACCGATGCGCAGGTCAACAAGGTGACGCCGAAGCTGTTTGCCCAGTGGCCCACGCCCGAGGCCATGGCCGGGGCGAGCGTGGCTGACGTGGCAGACACCATCAAGTCACTCGGCTTCTACAAGAGCAAAGCCAAGCATGCCGTCGAGGCCGCGCAGATGATCGTCGCCGACTATGGCGGCGAGGTGCCGGCCGACATGAAGGAACTCGTGAAGCTGCCGGGCGTGGGACGCAAGACGGCGAACATCGTGCTCAACGTGGGGTATGGCATCGTGGAAGGCATTGCGGTGGACACGCACGTCAACCGCATTGCGCACCGCCTGATGCTGAGTCCCAAGACGCATGCCAAGGAGCCGCTCAAGACCGAGCAGGATTTGCTCAAGATTTTGCCGCACGAGTATTGGGAGTCGGTTAACCATCAGTGGATCACCTTCGGTCGCGAGATCTGCGACGCCCGCAAACCCAAGTGTGACGAGTGTCCGCTGGCAGATTTGTGCCCCAGCGTGCGCGTAGCGGGATAGGGCGGAACGCATCTTCGTCTGGCGTTTTTTGCGGGGCTGGGTTTGCCCTTGAGCCGGAGTCCTCTCCATGCGCTACCATGACAGACAATGTATTTGACGTACGACCCGCCGAGCTTGCCCCGGCGGGCTTTTGGCGTTGCAATGCCGGAGGAACAGCATGCTCATTCACCGTATAGCCGCGCAGCTCTACACTGCCGAGGCGCTGCAGACCGTCGAGGCCGGACTCGATGCCGGCGAGGACGTGACGCTGGCCGTGTCGCAGTCGGGTCGCACGCTTATGGCGGCCGCCCAGTTTGCGCGCCGTCCGCGCCCGACGGTCTACATTGTGAGTGGCGAGGATGCGGCCGATCGCGCCGCGCGCAGCCTTGCCGCCTACGTGGGCCTGGCGCACGTGTGCCGTTTTCCCGAGCGTAAGGACTATCCGTGGCGCGAGCAGGCGCCCGACGACGCCGTAGTGGCGCAGCGCTGCGAGGCTCTAGGGCGCATCGTGCGCGGCGACAGCTGCATTATGGTCGCCTCGGCCCGTGCGCTGCTGCGCTGTGTGCCGCCGGTCGAGAGCCGCTATTGGGAGTCCACGACCTTTGCGGTGGGCGAGGAGATTCCTTTTGACGAGGTGCCGCAGCGCCTGGTGGGCATGGGCTACACCAATGCCGGCGCCGCCGACGCGCCCGGCCTGTTCCGTGTGCACGGCGACACCGTCGAGGTGTTTCCCGCACAGGAAAAGGCGCCCGTGCGCATCGAGTTTTTCGGCGATGAGATTGACCGCATCCGCCGTATGGTGAGCTCCACGGGGCAGACCATCGGCAACGAGGACAGTATCGAGATCTTCCCCTGCCGCGAGCTGGCGCTTACCGACGATGCCGTCCACAACATGCACGTGGCGCTCTACCGTGCCAGCCAGGACGACAGCAAGCTGGCGGCGCTGCTCGAGATGGTGGATGCGCGCATCGTCACGCCCGAGCTCGACCGCTTTTTGCCGGTGATGTACGGCCAGACCGTAAGCCCGTTGGCGCACGTGAGCGGCAAGGCACTTGTGGTTCTGTCCGAGCCGCGCTCGCTGTTCGACGACTGCCTGCGCGCCTACGAGGATATTGAGGCCCGTGCCGGCGAGGCAGGGATTGACCGCCTGGATGGCCTGTACGTGCGCGCCCAACAGCTCGATTTTGGTGCCCAGCAGCGCCTGAACTACGTGAGCCTCATCCGTGCCGGCGGTGCGGTGACGGCCGAGCTCAAGATTGAGCAGCCGGCCATCGCAGGCTCGGACAACCGTTTTATGACGCGCATCCAGGAGGTCGTGGGCAAGCGCTATGCCTGCGTGTTTGCCATCCCCGACCGCGGTGCGCGCGAGTCGATGGAGCTCACCTTTGGCGACGAGGGCATTACCTTTGAGGAATCGCTGACCGCGGCGCCCGAAAATGTCGGCGCTATCGGCGACCGCGTTCGCGTGGCAGCGGCGGATTCCGCCGACCGTGCCGCACGCCAGGAGGCCCATGCTTCCATTCGCGAGCGTAAGGCCGACGCGCTCAACGCCCGCTCGCTCGAGGCGGGCGCCGCGCAGGCTGCCGCCGGCGCCGCCGTGCCCACTATTTCGCGCGGACGTGTGACCTTTGTCGATGCCGCCTTGCCGCAGGGCGTGGTGGTGCCCGATGCCAACCTGGCCGTGTTCTCGATCGCCGACCTCAACGCCCGCATGGACGCCAACCGCGCGCGCAGCCGCCGCAAGGTGGACATTACGCAGATCACGTTCCCGTTTAAGCCGGGCGATTACGTGGTGCACGCTACCCACGGCATCGCGCTCTTTAGCGAGATTGCGCGCCAAGAAGTGGGCGGCAAGGAGCGCGACTACTTTTTGCTGGAATATGCCGATGGCGACAAACTCTACGTGCCGCTCGAGCAGGTCGACCGCATCACGCGATACGTTGGCCCCGACGGCGACAAGCCGCGCCTGACCAGGCTCAACACCGCCGACTGGACGCGTGCCACCAACAAGGCGCGCAAGAACGCCAAAAAGCTGGCGTTTGACCTGGTCGACCTGTATACGCGCCGCTCGTCGATTACCGGTATCGCCTGCCCGCCCGACACGCCCGAGCAGATCGAGATGGAGGAGAGCTTTCCCTACGACGAGACACGCGACCAGTTGGAGGCCATCGCCGATATTAAGGCCGACATGGAGGCGCCCAAGCCCATGGACCGCCTGCTGTGCGGCGACGTGGGCTTTGGCAAGACCGAGGTCGCCCTGCGTGCGGCGTTCAAGTGTGTGGATTCCGGCCGTCAGGTCATGGTGCTCTGCCCCACAACCATTCTGGCCCAGCAGCACTACGAGACCTTCTTTGAGCGCTTTGCCCCGTTTGGCCTTGAGGTCGAGGTGCTCAGCCGCTTCCGCACGCCGGCGCAGCAGAAGCGCGCGCTCAAGGCGTTTGCCGAGGGCACGATCGATGTGCTCATCGGCACGCACCGTCTGCTTTCGGCCGATGTGAACCCCAAGAACCTGGGCCTGGTGATCATCGACGAGGAGCAGCGATTTGGCGTGCAGCACAAGGAGCAGCTCAAGAATCTGCGCGAGCAGATTGACGTGCTCACGCTTTCGGCCACGCCGATTCCGCGAACCATGCAGATGGCCACGAGCGGCGTGCGCGACATGAGCCTGATTACCACGCCGCCGACCGGGCGTCGTCCCGTGATCGTGCACGTGGGGGAGTATGACCCCGATGTGGTGAGCGCGGCGATTCGCCTGGAGGTGGGCCGCGGCGGTCAGGTGTACTACGTGTCCAACCGCGTCAAGACCATCGACGACGCCGTGGCGCGCGTGCACGAGGCCGCGCCCGAGGCACGCGTGGGGGTGGCGCACGGCAAGATGAGCCCGCGCGAGGTCGAGGACGTGATGATCGAGTTCGCGACCAAAAAGATCGATGTGCTCATCGCCACGACCATCGTGGAGAGCGGCATCGACAACGCGACCGCCAACACGCTCATCATCGAGGACTCGCAGCGCTTGGGCCTGGCACAGCTTTACCAGCTCAAGGGCCGTGTGGGCCGTTCTGCCACGCAGGCCTACGCGTACTTTATGTTCCCGGGCGAGCTGCCTCTCACCGAGGAGGCGACGGCGCGCCTGACCGCACTTTCCGAGTTCCAGGACCTGGGCAGCGGCATGCGCATCGCCATGCGCGACCTGGAGATCCGTGGTGCCGGCTCGCTCATGGGTGCCGAGCAGCACGGTAACCTGTCGAGCGTGGGCTTCGACTTGTTTACGCAGATGCTGGGCCAGGCGGTGGCCGAGGCGCGCGGCGACGACGATGCCGGCGTGGAGGCGGCGAGCGTGGGTATTAACCTGCCGGCCGACTACTTCTTGTCCGAGGAGTACCTGCCGGCGGTGGATCAGCGCGTGCTCGTGTACCGTAAGCTCGCGGCGGCCGAGGACCTAGAGAGCATCGATGAGGTGCAGGAGGAGACCGAGGCTGCGCATGGCGAGCTGCCGTTGGCGGGACTCAACCTGTTCAATCGCGCACGAATCCGCATTCGATGCGAGCGCCTGGGGCTCGAAAGCGTCACGCTCAGTGGCGGCCGCATCACGTTTTTGGGCGTCGACGTGCCCAAGAAGGTGGCCTTTGAGCTTAAGACCCGCTATGGCGCGGTGAACTTCCCCAAGAGCCGCAAGCTGTCGGTACCCTACAAGGCAGGCGCCGGTGCGGGCAGCGGCCTGGGTCGCGGTCTCGACGCCAACGACGGCACCGGCCCCGTGGCCGCGGCACTCATGCTGCTGCAGCAGTTGGGTGCCAGCGACGACGACTAACGGGTCGACGCTGCAAACGCTCCATTCGGGCAATCTGACCCTCACTCGTCGGTCGCGTACGCAAGTACGCTTCCCTCCTCCTTCGGGCCACCTTGCCACAAATGGAACGTTATCGCTCACTTATGCTCAACCTGTAAGGGTATTTATGGGACAAAGCTATCTTTGCCCCACCACGTTGCGGGTCGACCCTTCGCCCGACCGAAAGGAAAGCATGTTCGGATACATCTATAAGAAAGATGTCGCCATTATCGCGGTTATCCTGTGCCTTTGTCTGGGCGTGGGCAGTTTCTTCGATTATCAGATCTCGAGCGCGCTGTTCAATATCGGCAGCATGTACGGCCGCTTTATCGAGGCCGCCGGCGAGCTGCCGTTCGAGCTGACGGCGAGCGTCGCGGGCGTTATGCTCGTACGCGCGATGCGTCCCGACTCCAGGGGGAGCAAATGGCTTGCCGTGCTCGGCATCCTCGTCAACGTTGGCCTGGCCGGCTACGAGATCGTTTCGTCCCTGCGGGTTGGCGGCAAACTCATTGCGGCTCAGTTGGTGCTGACGTTTGTGCTGGTCATCGCCGCCAACCTTATCGTCTATCGTCTCACGCGCACGACCGAGCCCGACGAGCTCACACGCTGGGCGTTGATGGTGCTTGCCGTGTGGGTCGCTCAGGCCATTATCCTCAACGTGATCGTCAAGCCGCTGTGGTCGCGCCCGCGCATGCGCGTGATCGAGGTGACGCAGAGGCTCGATTTTCAGCCGTGGTGGGTGATCGGCAATCCCGACAAGTGGACCTATATCGCCGCCGGCGTGATCAGGGATGGGTTCAAGTCGTTCGCGAGTGGACACACCGCGCATGCGGCGATCGGCCTTATGCTTGCCGGGCTTCCCGCAGCAGCCTTTACGGAAAAGCCGTCGCGCCGCCGCGTGGTCTTTTGGACGGCGGCTGTGGTCGCGGCGCTCGTCGCGTTTGGCCGCATCGTGATCGGCGCGCACTTTTTGAGCGACGTGAGCTGCGGTTTTGCCCTGGTACTGGCACTTGAGTGCCTTGCCGCGCGCATTGCCTATCCCAACGGCGTACAATAGCTCCGTTTGAATCATCTGACCGATACCCGGTAAGAGAGGATTGCCATGCTCGCGTTTAACAACGACTATTCCCACGGCGCACATCCGGCAGTGCTGCAGGCGCTCGTCGATACCAACATGGAGCCGCAGCCCGGCTACGGTACCGATGCGCACACCGAGCGTGCCAAGCAGCTTATCCGCGAGGCCTGCCAGGCCCCCGATGCCGACGTGTTTTTGCTGGTGGGCGGCACGCAGGCCAACGCGACGGTGATCGACATGCTGCTCGCGCCGTACGAGGGCGTCGTTGCTGCCGAGACTGGCCACGTCGCCTGCCACGAGGCGGGCGCCATCGAGTTTGGCGGCCACAAGGTGCTCACCATCCCCGGCTACGAGGGCAAGATGCACGCCGAGGACCTCGAGAACTATATCCAGGTGTTCTACGAAAACGAGAGCTACGAGCACACGGTGTTTCCGGGCGCCGTGTACGTGAGCCTATCGACCGAGTATGGCACGCTGTACTCCAAGGCCGAGCTCGCGGCGATTCACGCAGTGTGCCAGAAGCGCGAGATTCCGCTGTTTGTGGACGGTGCTCGCCTGGCCTATGCGCTGGCGGCCGATGAGTGCGACATTACCCTGCCCGAGCTGGCGCAGCTGTGTGACGTGTTCTACATCGGCGGCACCAAGTGCGGCGCGCTCTGCGGCGAGGCCGTGGTTTTTTGCGGCATGCACGCCCCGGCGCACCCCATTCCGCGCATTAAGCAGCACGGTGCGTTGCTGGCCAAGGGCCGCCTGACGGGCGTGCAGTTTGAGGCGCTCTTTACCGACGGCCTGTATTTTGAGATTGGTCGCCAGGCGATTGAGACCGCTCAGACGCTGCGTCGCGTGCTGCACGAGCGCGGCTACCAGTTCTTCTTGGAGACGCCGACCAACCAGCAGTTCGTGATTCTGCCCAACGAGGACATGGCCCGCATTCGCGAGCATGCGGCGATCGAGTACTGGGAAAAGTACGACGATACCCACACGGTGGTGCGTTTTTGCACCAGCTGGGCCACGACGCAGGAGGATATCGACGCGTTGGCGGCTGTCCTGTAGCCTGATGTAATGACAAGGGGCCGCCTTGCGCTGGGTTTGGCGCAGGGCGGCTTTTGCTTTTGGGGGAGAAGGGTTGTATGACCGAGATGTCCGAGCCGACGATTCGTCTGGCGACGCCCGATGATGCGCCGGCGTTGCTTGCCATCTATGAGCCGTATGTGCGCCAGACGGCGATTACCTGCGAATACGAGGTGCCGAGCGTTGAAGAGTTCGCCGGGCGCATCGAGCGTACGCTCAAGCGCTATCCGTATCTGGTGATGGAGTTGGACGGGCGTCCGGTAGGCTATGCCTATGTAAGTCCGCTCAACAGCCGCGAGGCATACGACTGGTCGGTCGAGACGTCGATTTACCTGGCGCGCGATGTGCGCCATGGCGGGCTGGGCCGCAAGCTGCACGATGCGCTCAAGCAATGCCTGATCGCGATGGGCATCACCAACATGTGCGCCCTCATCGCCGTGCCGCACGACAAGGACGACGAGTACCTGACGCGCAACAGCCAGGATTTCCATGCTCATATGGGATATCGCCTGGTGGGCACCTTCGACCGCTGCGCCCAAAAGTTCGGCCGCTGGTACGACATGTGCTGGATGGAGCTGGTCCTGGCCGAGCGCACACCCAACCAACCCAAACCAACCTGGTTCCCCGACCTTCCCAAACCTACCATTTAGGGACAGGTTTATTTTGGCCGCTTTGTAGCGTCAATCCACCGCGAGAAGTACGGATTCACGCGTCTTTTGATGCGGATGGGCTTAATTTGGCTTCGATTTGGGTCCGTTTGGCTTCGATTCGAACTAAGTGAGTAGACTTTTTGGCGCAGGTCGAGCACAAGGCGTATCTGCCTTAGTAAAACCGCAGGTCACAGAGGTGACAGTTTTTGGTGCGCTCGACAGGTCACGAAAAGTCTACTCACTTAGATTTGCGGTACTGGATATTCTGAGCAGGAACAGTTGAGCTTGGACGGCGCGTATTGCCAGGCGATGTTGGCATCTGTGCCATGCTGGCTTGAGATTTAATAAAACCGCAGGTAAAACGTTCATTAGGTACAGTTTGCCTCGTTTGGTGCACTAGCCGATGGGCTCGGTGTATTTGGCGCGGTCGGTTCGTTGGATGCGCTTGGAGACGTGGAGCGGGCGGCCGTCGGTGTCGTAGACGTAGTCGGTGATCAGGATCAGCGCCTGCCCGCGCTCAACGTTGAGCAAAAACGCCTCGTTTTGCGAGGCATAGCACACCTCAAAGGTCTTGTGCCCCTGTGCCGGCGCGCGATGGAATTCTTGACGCAGCGTGGCGTAGAGCGAACCATTGATATCGCGATCGATGAGTGCCTCAAAGCTCGGTGGTAGATAGGTGGTCTCCAGGCACAGTGGCGCATCGTCCAGATAACGCAGACGGACAAGTTTGACGAGCTTGCTGCCCACGGCGGCATCAAAGAACTTAGCTATGCTGCCGCCCGCCTTGGTAAAGCCCGAGTCCACCGTGCGCGTGGTGGGCTTCATGCCCTGACCCTGGACCTGTGCCGTATAGCTCGAAAACACCAGGTTGTTTTCGTGGAGCGCCGGCGTGTCGGCCACAAAGGCGCCACGCCCGCGCTCGGTGCGCACCAGACCCTCATCGACGAGTACCTTAAGGGCATGGCGCACGGTGCTGCGCGACAGCCCCGATTCGTCCATGAGTTCCATCTCGGACGGCAGCTTGTCTCCGCGTGCGTAGGTGCCGGAGGCAATGCGGTCGCGCAGCATGCCCGCCAAGCGCTCGTATTGGGCCAGTTTCTTTTTAGACGAAGCGTTCATGCGATCAACCTGTATCTAACCTGTATGCGAATCTAATCAAGCATGTATTCAATACAACAACAAAACCGCTG
>CABQLK010000039.1 GCA_902465015.1 uncultured Collinsella sp. | reverse complement strand
CCCCATGGGGGTATCTAGATAGGGCTACTTGAAAGGGGAACGCATGAGTGACTTGCTCAACCCTGCGAATCTCATCGTGCTGGCCGTCATTGCCGTCGGCATGTTTTTTGGGCTGCGTCGCATTGCGGCGTCGACGCATGGAAAGAGCTGTTGCAGTGATGGCGCGAGCGGCAAGAAAGCCAAGAAGGTTGTGGTGGCAGACACCGACGAGTCCCACTACCCCTATCGTGAGGAGTTGCTTATCGGCGGCATGAGCTGCGACGGATGCGCTCGGAATGTGACGAATGCCCTCAATGCGCTTGATGGCGTGTGGGCTACGGTGACGTATGCGGACCACACGGCACGCGTACGCTCTAAGCAGCCGATCGACCGCGGCGCTCTCGTGGCGGCCGTGAGAGATGCGGGTTACTACGTCATGACGCTGTAAGCACCACCTTGGATGCATTTCCTTGTCTAGGCTCGTCCGCGCAGTTCGATGCCTTGGATATCGTCGAAGTTGATGGCGATATCCCTGAGTTTGAGCAGCTTGAATGCGGGTAACACTTCGTCGAGAATGCCCGTGCGGCTACGATAGCCGTACGTATCGTAATAGGTGACGCGCACCAAGTCGCCGCGTTTGAGGCCCTCGAGCTTTTTCGAAAGCTCGAGGGCTTTTTCTTCTGTGAGTTCGCATTTGGGCTCAACAGTGATCTCTTGTTTGCGCACGAGCTCGTAGTATCCCGTGAGGGCGGCAAAGGGCATAAATTGCGCGGCACGGCCGGCGCGGACGGCGCCGTTGGCGGTGAGTTTGGGGTCGGCGGAGCGACGTCTTCCCTCGGGGTCCGCTAGGCGTTCAAAAGGTGTCGGTGGCCGCATCGGCTGTTGTTGGGGCTTAGGCACGGTGTCCTCCTACCTGATCGTTGCGTTCGCGTGCGGTGGCGCCGGCGGTAAAGCTTAATCCCTTGACGAGCGCGTTCTTGCCGTACTTGCCTTTCACAGCCAGGACGGCGCGCGCCAGGTCGCGCTCGCGCTCATCTGCCTCGATATCGCTAAATAGATCGATGGTGGCAAATTCCTCGGGCATGAGGTTGCCAAAGCCCAGGTTGATGCGTTTGACCGGTCGTTTGGGATCGACGGTCTGCGCCCAGAGCTCATCGAAATAGCCCATGATCTTCTTAAACGAATTGGTACGCTCGGGCAGCTTTCGCGAGGCGTTAGAGTGCGCAAAGAGTGCGGCATAGCCACCACGCGGTTTGCCGCCATGCTCTCCCACAAAGATGCCATCGATTGCCTGCGCCTCACGCACCAAGCGCCGCCGTTCGTCATCGCGCTGGACGGGCTTGGGCGCACGGGGCGCCAGCTCGGGGCCGGCGGTTGCGGCGGGTTCGATGCTCGACGTGCTCGAACGCAAATGCCCGCATCCGTCTACATATTGCGCTGTGCCGCTGGCGTCGAGGCGGCGTATGTCGGCGCGCTCGCTCGCGTAGCCTACAAAGAGCGAGATGCTGTCGCACACCACGCGCTTATCGACTAAGTCCAGCACAGTGTTGTCGACCATCTCGCGCAGCACGGTGTAGGCTTGCTCATAGGCATAGCCTTTCGATAGCACTTGCCCCGTGGTGGTTGAAGTTGCCTGCGGGCGATAGGCCTGAATATCGGCGATGGTTGTCGGCTCGCGCCCGAAGGCGTGGTCGATGAGATACTCGGCATTGACGCCGAGCTCGTCGTAAAGCAGGTTTTCGTCGAGCGCCGCGACGCCCATCAGATCGTAGACGCCGTATTTTTCGAGTCGTGCTGCCACGCCGGGCCCAATGCCCCAGATGTCGGTGATGGGGCGATGGGGCCAGATCTCCTTGCGAAAGGTCTCGTCATCGAGTATGCCGATGCGGCTGGGTACGTGCTTGGCGGTAATGTCGAGTGCCACCTTGGCCTGGAATAGGTTGGGGCCGATGCCAACCGTTGCCGTGATGCCGGTGCGCGCCAGGACCTCGTCGCGCAACATGCAGGCGAAGCCTTCAGCGTCGGTGTGATAGAGGTCCAGATAGGGCGTCACGTCGATAAAGCATTCGTCGATGGAGTAGACGTGCACGTCTTGCGGACTGACGTATTCCAGATAGATACCGTAGATTTGCGCCGACACCTCCATGTAGTGCTGCATGCGCGGTACGGCCTTGATGTAGTCGATGCCGTCGGGAATCTCGAACAGGCGACAGCGGTTATGGATTCCGAGGTCCTTCATGGCCTGTGTGATGGCGAGGCAGATGGTCGTGCGCCCGCGCGATTCGTCGGCAACGACCAGGTTGGTGGTGAGCGGGTTGAGCCCGCGGTCAACGCACTCGACGCTAGCGTAAAACGTCTTGAGGTCGATGCAGATATAGGTGTGACGATCGTGCTCCACGCGTCCTCCCATCAAACACATGTTCTTATCGAATGCATGTTCGATAATACCCGCTCGTCCGGACACCGTCAAAACCTGTCCCTTTTTGGCAGGTACGGTCGTGCGGCCGCATCGGGTTTTAACGCAGCTCTAAAGAGTGCGAAACAGCTCGGAAAACCTCGCTTCGTAGCATGAGCCTAACGATCGATACCACCATAAAGCACGGAAGGGTTGTGGGGATAATGGTCAACTATGGGTTTGGTATGCCGACGCGCCTTGTTGCGGATGGAGACGTGGCTCGCTGGTGCGGACGATTGGTCGCTCACTACGGTGGCACCAAGGCGCTGGTCGTGCTGGGCGGTGACAAGCATACGCGCGATGAGCTCGTCTCGGCGGCACTCGGCTCGGTTGATCGAGCTCTGCTCGAGCGCGTGCTTTTCCGCTGCGGCTCGGTTGGCGATGGGGGAGACGAGCTGATCGACGAGGCCGTGGCCCTGGCGACCGACGAAGGCGTGGACTTTGTCCTGGCGATCGGCGATGCCGATACTGCCGGCTTTGCGCGCGAACTCGCGCGTCGCATGGCGGCGCTCGATGCCGGCGAAGACGGTTTTGTTCCTTATGGATGTATTGTCTCGGAGGGCAAGGTGCCTGCCGTCGTGGGGGCCGGTGAGGTTCCCGTTTTTGCCATCATCGCGCCCGAACTGCTGGAGGGCATCGGGTCTCCTCTGCGTGAGTTGCTCGGTAGCGTGTGCGCCGCGGCCTAATACCTGCCAGGAAGGGACAGGTTTATTTTGGTTGGTAAAGCGTTTGACCTGCCAAAATAAACCTGTCCCTTTTTGGTCGGTCGCCGTTTGGGGGCGGATTGGCAACGCTCGCTGATTACGGTCTTGACCTGCGCTAGAATAGGGTTATCTGATTATCCGGGCGCATGGAGATATGCGCCCGTATGTTGAGGAGGACTTTATGGCAACTGTTGCCGCACCTATCGACGCTACGTCGACCGCCGCTTGGAAGGCGCTCGAGGCCCATCAGGAGAAGCTCGAGGCCGAAGGTATCGACCTCAAGGCCTGGTTCGCTGCTGACGCCGACCGCGTGAACAAGCTGAGCTTTGACGCCGGTGACCTGCACTTCGATCTGTCGAAGAACCTGGTGACCGATGAGACCGTCAAACTGCTGTGCGATCTTGCCCGCGAGGTGAAGCTCGAGGAGCGCCGCGACGCCATGTTCTCTGGCGAGCACATCAACACTACCGAGGACCGCGCTGTCCTGCACACCGCGCTGCGCCGCCCGGCAAGCGAGAAGGGCCAGCTCGTCGTCGACGGCCAGGACGTCGTCGCCGACGTGCACGAGGTCCTCGACCGCATGTATGCCTTCGCCGAGCGCGTGCGCTCCGGTGAGTGGAAGGGCGTTACCGGCAAGAAGATCGAGCACCTGGTGTCCATCGGCATCGGCGGCTCCGACCTGGGCCCGGTCATGGCCTACGAGGCTCTGCGTCCCTATGCCGACGCCGGTATCGACTGCCGCTACATCTCCAACATCGACCCCAACGACCAGGCCGAGAAGCTCAAGGGCTTGGATCCCGAGACCACGCTCGTGATCATCGTCTCCAAGACCTTCACCACGCTCGAGACCCTCACCAACGCCCGCGAGGTCAAGACCTGGATGCTCGAGCAGCTCAAGGCTCAGGGCGCCATCGACGGCTCCGATGAGCAGAACGCCGAGGCCGTGGCAAAGCACTTCGTCGCCGTCTCCACCGCACTCGAGAAGGTCGAGGCCTTCGGTATCGACCCCGCCAACGCCTTCGGTTTCTGGAACTGGGTTGGCGGCCGCTATTCCGTTGACTCCGCCGTGGGCCTGTCGCTGATCGTCGTGCTCGGCCCCGAGCGCTTCCGGCAGTTCCTCGAAGGCTTCCACGCCATCGACGAGTACTTTTGCAACACGCCGCTCGAGAATAACGCCGTCGCGCTGATGGGCCTGATCAACGTCTGGTACGTCAACTTCTTCGGTTCCAAGAGCCACGCCGTGCTTCCGTACTGCCAGTACCTGCACCGTTTCCCGGCCTACCTGCAGCAGCTCACCATGGAGTCCAACGGCAAGCACGTCCGCTGGGACGGCAGTGCTGTGACCTCCGACACCGGTGAGATCTTCTGGGGAGAGCCCGGCACCAACGGGCAGCATGCCTTCTACCAGCTGCTGCACCAGGGCACCGTGGTGGTTCCGGCCGATTTCATCGCCTTTGCCAATACCGCCAACCCTGCGACCGATAGCGGCCAGGACGTGCATGAGCTGTTCCTGGGCAACTTCCTGGCCCAGACCAAGGCGCTCGCCTTTGGTAAGACGGCCGACGAGGTTCGTGCCGAGGGCACGCCCGAGCAGATCGTCCCGGCCCGCTGCTTTGAGGGCAACCGTCCGACGACCTCGATCTTCGGCGACACGCTGACCCCGTTCGCGCTCGGCGAGCTCATCGCCCTGTACGAGCACATCACGTTTGTCGAGGGTACGGTCTGGGGCATCGACTCCTACGACCAGTGGGGCGTCGAGCTGGGCAAGCAGCTTGCCAAGCAGATTACCCCGGCCTTCCACGACGACGCCGCCAAGGCCGAGCAGGACGCTTCGACCCAGGCGCTCATCGAGTTCTACCGCGCGCATCGCAAGTAGTCGCTGCTGTTAACGCATCGCGCCTTATAGTCAGGGGCCCGTATCCTATCGGATGCGGGCCCCTTTGCTTTGCCGTGGTCCCGGGGCGCACGGCCTTTGTGGAACATTGCCGGGGCGCCGCGCGCTGCGAGAACCCTGCGCCTAGATCTCGGCCTCCGCATGGCCTCGCTGCGCCTCGGGCAGCTCCCCGTAGAGCGGATGGTCTTCGAGCCTAAAGCGCTCGACCTGTTCGGGAGTGCGACCGCGTACAAAGAGCCACGAGCGATCGATCGGCGTCGCCATGAGCGTGCTGGGCAGCGCGTCGGCGCGGTCGGAAAACACCCGGGCACTCTCGGGATCCTGGAACGCCAGCACCAGATGCGTGTCGCAGTTGCCCATGATGGAGCGTGCGCGTGCCTCGCCATAGAGCGCATCGAGCTGGTTGGTCGACTGCAGCAGCAGCGTTGCCCAGATGTTGCGGCTTCGGATAATCGAGAGCACGTTGTCGATCTGGGGGATCTGCAGATTTGCGAAGTCATCGAGCATAAAGCGCACGGGCACGGGCAGGCTGCCGTCGGGCTGCCTATCGGCCTCACGAATGAGGCCCATAAACGCCTGCGAAATAAAGAGGCCGGTCAGCGGATCGAGATTGCGGTCAATATCGCTCACGGTTACAAACAGGGCGCAGGGGGGTGTGTCCCATGGAAGCGAAGTCCACCTGATGACACTCACGATAGAGCTGTGCCGCACCGTCGAATCCCAGACACATGACCTTTTCGGCAAGGATGCCGACGATGCTCGCGTGCATGCGCTCGGCATTTTGCGTAATGGCGTAGCGCCGCCATAGCGAGAGGGCATAGCTTTGGGGGTCGGTCGTGATCAGGTCGTCAAACAATCGACCCGTGGCACCGTCCTGCAGGTGCTCGATCAGCTTGATGACCGAGCTGATCGTCTGCTCGTCGGCGGGCAGCTGTTCGGTGGCGTAGGCGATAAGACACGACAGCAGGTTTGCCGCCGCATGATCCCAAAAAGGCTGGTTGTTGTCCTCGATGGGGCAGATGGCCTTTGCCACCGAGAGGATGTCCTGCTGGTTGGGCCTGCCGTCCGCCTTGCGGCGAATGTGCCTCAGGGGGTTGTAGCCGCAGCGCTCGATGCCGGGCGCAAGGGCCGGGACGGTGTTGAGGTCGGCGAAGTTGAGACATTGCACGCGGTAACCGTGGGCTGCCAGCACGGGTCCCACTTTGCGACAGAGCGTGCCTTTGGTGTCGAGCACGATGTAGCTTGCGTTCATTTGCAGCAGGTTGGGCTTGAGGACGTTTCGGGTCTTGCCGGCTCCCGAGGGGCCGATCACAAGTGCGTTGTTGTTGAGTCCCGTTTGGCGGGTGTCGCAGGAAAGCGTTCGATCCTTGGCGAGGATGGTGGACGATGCGGACTTAGATGCGGCGAGGCGGCTGGCGAGGTTAGACATGGGCGACCTCCTTGGTGGTCGAGAGGATTTCGTGGGCAAAGCCGAGCTCGACGGCGCGCTCGGCCGAAAGGTAGGTGTCTTTTGCAGTGAGGGACTGGATGCGCTTGGGCGTGAGGCCGCTGCGGTCCGAGAGGATTTGCGTGAGGGTCTTGCGGGTCTGCATGAGACGCCGGCTGGTTTCCTGCAGCGCAAGTGCCGAGCCACCTGCCCCCTGGGGGATCAGCGGGTCGTGAATCATGAGCTCTGCATGGGGCGCCATACGGCGATCGTCGCCGCCCATAAAGATCACGGCGCCCATGGACGCGGCAAATTCCAGGCAGACGGTGCGGATGGGGCACGATGCGAGGCGCATGGCGTCATAGATCGCAAGACCCGATCGCACGCTTCCGCCGGCGCTGGCGACAAATATGGTGATGGGGCGGCTGGGGTCGGTGGCATCGAGCAGGCGGATCTGCTGGCATAGGTCGTGGGCCATCGGGGTTTCGATGTTTCCCATGACGGAGAGCTCGCGACGGGCGAGCATCTCATCGTAAATGCTGGTGAGCGTGATACCTCGGGCGGATTCACGCATGGTGAGGGGGCTGATGATGAGGGAATGATTGGTGTCCATGAGGACTCCTTTCTGTTGGTTGTGTTGTGGAATAGGATTGTTGCCCGCGGAGGGGCTGGCGGGCTACAGGGTTCGTCCGAGCCTGAGATCGAGCTCGGTTGTGGGGCAGGCTGCCTGTTCGTGCGGCTCGCAAGCGCCAAGGGCTCCAAAGCGATGGAGCGTTGCGGCGGGCGTGGTGTAGGCGAGCCGCAGCTGATGCTCGACAGGGGCACATCCGTCATTTTTGTAATGAGCCGCGTAGTACTGCGCAATGCTGGCGTTCATCTCGCTGCCATTGCGATGGCGCTCAAACTGGCGTCTGCAGGTCTCGATGATCTTTGCTACCGACTTGGGTGCCGTCGCGGGAACAAGGGCGAGATAGCCCTCAAATAGCTCGTTGATGCTCAGGAGGCACAGCAGGTCGATCAGCGTCCTTATGGCTGCTCCCTCGGCAGAAAAATGCGCGGTCATGCGGTTATATCGGTTGCGGTCGACGATGGCCGCATGGGGTCTTGGAGTTTTCTGCCCTGTGGTCCCGGGCTTTTGCCGCGCCTGTGTATTGAGCTCGACGTTGCAGCGCTTGAGGCCGTCCAACGGAAGGAACAGTGCGGTGCGCAGGGTGTTCCGCTTGCTTTCGAGTTCATGACGCTCGTCGGGTTCCCATTCGAGCTTGAGTTTCGTGTCGAGCGCCGTAAGCATATGGGCTAGGCAGCCTACGGTAAGAACGTACGAATCGTTGTCGCGTTTTGGGGCATAGGGGTCTGTCAGCTTGCGAATGTCGGGGTCGCCCATGATTTTTGCGCAGCGCTTCAGCAGTTGAGGGTGGTCGGCCAAGATCGTCGCGAGCGGTAGCGACGCGTAGTTCTTGATGGTCGCGGCGGCAAAGGCGGCGTCATATTCGTTTGCATATGCTCGCTCAATGCGGGCATCCAGAATGCTTTTCTTATCGCCGTCTTCTGCGTGGTGGTTTGTCATAGCTTCTCCAATCGGTTGATGTTCGTGCTGTTTGTTGATGTGTTGGTTGTCGTGAGTGATGTGCTTGCCGTGGGTGATGTGCTGACGTTGGGGTGCTATGCGGTTTTCAATGAGCCCGTGAGGCAGTTGCTGCAGGGGCGGGATGGAACGGCCCATGCAAGGCGGAAGGCATCGTGCTCAAAATCGAGACAGCAATGCCCTGGGTGCCTCACATGTGGCAGTTACCTCATTAAGTTGTCATTGCGTTTGGGGTTGTACTTTGCCGATCTTCCTTCTCTTACACGCTGAAAACTGAAACTGAATATGCTCGATCAAACGATGACCACCGGAGCGGTCATCTTTAAAGTACGTTCGTTTTGCCGATTTGACAAGAACTAATTTTGAAATTTTTTTCTACGGGATGAAATGAGGTCGGTGGGGCGGCCGCGTTTAGCGTCGTCAGCTTGGTATGTGGTGGCTCGGCGTTTGGGCTGGAGCGACTGAGCCCCGAGATGGCGTCCCGTTCATGTTTGAGACAATATGACTTTTTGCCCGTTGCAAACGGAGTCGCGGTGGGTGTTCTGTATGATGGCTCAGACATGGTTGTTCATTGACAGGGAGGCATATATGGCAATCAAAGCCATCGCGATGGATATCGACGGTACGCTCACCAACGATCAGAAAGTGATTAGCCCGCGTACACGCGAGAAGCTGCTCGCGGCGCAGGAGTCGGGCATTAAGCTCATTTTGGCTTCGGGCCGTCCCGCATGGGGGCTGCACGCCTTGGCGCAAGAGCTCGACCTTCAAAACCATGACGGTTTGCTGGTGGCCTTTAACGGCGCACACGTCGTCGATGCCCAGACCGACGAGGTGCTGTTCGATCAGGCTATGCCTGCCGACGAATTGCATCGCCTGATTGATCACCTGCGTAATTTTGACGTGATCCCTATGATTTCGCTCGGTCGCGATTTGCACGTCGAGGACTCGTACCATTGCATGATCACGCTGCCTGACGGCTCGCAGAAGAATATTGTCAAGTATGAGCGCGACGCGTGCGATCTTAAGATTCGCGAGGTGGAGAGCCTGCATGAGGTCGCTGATGCTTATCCCGTGGACAAGCTGCTGACGGCAGGCGACCCGGCATACCTGCAGGCGCATTACGAGGAGATGTATGCGCCCTTTACCCAGACGCTTTCGGGCATGTTTACGGCCGACTGGTACTTTGAGTACACGGCGCCCGGTATCGACAAGGCCCGTGCGCTCGAGGGTGCCCTGCCCAAGCTCGGCATCGATGCCAGCGAGGTCGTATCGTTTGGCGACGGCCAGAACGACAAGTCCATGATTGAGTGGGCCGGCACTGGTGTTGCCATGGGAAACGCGGTCGACGAGGTTAAGGCCGTGGCCCAGATGGTGACCGCCAATAACAACGAAGACGGCATTGCGGTGGCGTTGGATAAGCTACTGGGTTAGAATCGCCGATAAAGCATGGTTCGGGCGTCCGTTTGCGGGCGCCCTTTTGTTAGGGAGGGTGCCGTGTCCGCATTTCCGTTCGACGCCGTTATCTTTGACATGGACGGCGTCATTGTCGATACCGAGTATTACTACCTGGGCGAGACTGCCGCGTTTGCCAAGGAGCTTGGGCTTAACCTGACTCAAGAGGAGTTGAATGGGCAGGTCGGTACCTCGCATCAGTTCTTCCTGCATATGTTGGTCGATTGGTTTGAGCGCGCCGGTAAGGGGCATTTCACTGGCGAGGAAGCGTTGGCCCGTTGGGACGAGTGGGCGCATGAGCGTCCGCGCGACTATCAGGCTTTGATTAACCCAGGCGCCGTGGATACGATTCGAGAGCTGCCGCGCCGCGGCGTTCGCGTGGCGCTTGCCAGCTCGTCTCCCATGGATAGCATCGAGGAAGTGCTCAACGCATGCGGGCTGTCGGATGCCTTTGAGTATGTGGTGAGCGGCGAGCAGTTTAAGGAGAGCAAGCCCGAGCCTGACATCTACCTGCATGCGCTGGACCTGCTGGGGCTGCCCGCGAATCGCTGCTGCTGCGTTGAGGATTCGGTGCCTGGCATCACTGCCGGCAAGCGAGCCGGCCTGACAGTCATTGCCAAGCGCGAGGAGCGCTTTGGCTTTAGCCAGGATGCCGCGGACAAGATTATCGACCAGCTGCCGGAGCTACTCACGCTTTCTTAGGAGCGCGGTAGTTGCGCGTTTTTCGGGTCTGATGAGTAAATAGCCGACATTTTGGTGCGACACCTAGCATACTTTAAGCTAATGCGGGCTTAAGGGCTTGCTGAATGCCCTTGGGCCCGCTTTAGACTTAATTGTGCTGGGAGAGGGTATATGCCACCGACTGAAGGGCTAACTGACGGTAAAGCAGCGATACCGCTGTACCAACAGGTCATTGATATCATTAAAAACGAAATCAACTCCGGCGTTTACAAGGCAGGCGCGCGGATACCCAACGAATTCGAATTGGCTGAGAGCTATAAAGTTGGCCGCGTTACCGTGCGACGCGCTATTGAGGAGCTCGTCCAGCAGGGCTATCTAACGAAGCGACAGGGGAAAGGCACGTTCGTCAATGCCCCCAAGCTCAAGCGCAAGATTCGCCAGAAGGATGACGTCCAGAGTTTTTCGGACGCATGCCGCGTTAACGGAATGGAACCGGGGGCGTGTGTCATTTCGAGAAAGATACTGCCGGCGGATTCTACCGAAGCACAGTTCTTTGGTGTTCCCGTTGGAACTGACTTGATTTGCGTCGAGCGTGTGCGTACTGCCGATGGCGTCCCCGTCATGCTCGAGAACAACATATACGTTTACGAGGACAACGCCTATCTATCAACGGCGCCTCTATCTAACCAATCCATTTTTGAGTTCGTGCGCAACCAGACGGGCCGCATGCCCGCGTTTACCGACCCGTGCACGCTCGAGATCGCGTGCGCATCGCCCGAGGTCGCTCGGTTGCTGGCGGTTCCCGTTGGCGAACCCTTGTTTTATATGGAAGCCTTCTTTTTCGATGAGCAACGGCGGCCGTTTATCATCGGTCGTCAGCGGATCGTTGGGTCTCGCTACGTTTTTGACATCTAGGACATTGCGAATGGAAACGCCCGGTGGATCATCTCACCGGGCGTTTCCATACCGTTCACGGTGCGAACGCAACCGTTCAACCGCGTTGCGGCAATCAGTTTGAAATTATCTTGATGACGGGAAAAGCTGCTGGTAATCTATAGAACGTCATAGAACGTTTGCCTTGTGCAAGCGTTGAAGCGAGATGCGATGCAGTCTCGAGTTCTTTGGAGGTATCTATGTCAGATACGAAGGCGAAGAAGACAAACAGACGTTTTAAGTTCAAATTACCGCATGTCTATACGATCATGTTCTTGCTGATCGTTGTCTTCGCGGTTCTGACTTGGATCGTTCCCTCCGGTCAGTATCAGCGCAAGACGATTTCGACAGCGGCGGGCGAGCGTGAAGTCGCCGTTGCTGGAACCTATGAACAGGTCGATAAGAACTACACCGATTCCGAGACCGGCGAGACCATCAATCTGGGTCAGGATATCTTCGCGGTCCTGCAAGCGCCCACCAAGGGCATCCAGGAGGCTGCCGACGTCGTTGCGTTCGTCTTATTGATTGGCGGATCGTTCGCAATCATCACCAAGACCAACGCTTTGAATGCCGGCATGAGCCGTGTGATTAAAAAGCTCAAGAACAAGGACATCCTCATCATTCCCATCACGATGACGCTGCTGTCCATTTGCGGCACTACGTTTGGTATGTCTGAGGAAGCCCTACCGTTCTATGCCATCTTCATTCCCATCATGATGGGTATCGGGTATGACTCGATGACGGCGTTTATCATCTGCTTCCTTGGTCCTAACCTGGGATATTGTGCTTCGACCATCGACCCGTTTAATGTTTTGATCGCCCAAGGCATCATTGGTATCGAGGGCAATCCTCAGCTGTGGCTGCGCGCCGTTTCTTGGGTCATCTTCACTGCCGTCGGTATCGCATGGGCCATGCGCTACGCCATGCGTGTAAAGAAAAATCCCGAGTCGTCCATTACGTACGAGGACGATAAGCTCAAGCGTGTTGAGTTTTCCGTGACCGATGCCTCCATCGAGGAAGAGTTCACTATCCGTCAGAAGCTCGTGCTTATCGATTTTGCTTGCGGTATGGGCATCATCGTCTGGGGTCTTGTTACCCAGGGCTGGTACATGAATGAGATTTCCGCCGTGTTCCTTGGCATGGGCTTGCTTGCCGGTATCCTGGGCGGTCTTGACCAGCAGACGATCGCTGAGGAGTTCGTTAAGGGTCTCGCCGACTTTGCGTACGCCGCCATCGTTATCGGTATCGCTCGCGGCATTCTGGTCATCGCCGAGGGTGGCATGATCATCGACACCATTCTCCAGACGCTCGCTACTGCGCTCGCCGGTGCACCCGCCGCCGTCTACACCACGTTTATGTATATCGTCCTTGGCCTGCTCTCTTTGCTGGTTCCCTCGAGTTCTGGCCTGGCGGCGCTCACCATGCCCGTTATGGGCCCCCTGACCGAGCTCATGGGCCTCAATCCCGAGGCGGCCGTCACCGCGCTTCAGTTTGCCAACCAGACCATCAACACCATCAGCCCCGTGGCGGGCATGACGGTCGCCGGTCTTGCCGTGGCTAAGATTTCGTTTGGCCAATGGTGGAAGACCATTTGGAAGTTCTTCATTTTCATGGTCGTCTTTGGCCTGATCGTAACGGCAATCTCTGGCATGCTTCCGGTGTAGGTGGTTGTGATGTCTGATCGTTTAACGGTCCTGACGTCTAAGAGCGTCTTTACCGGTACGGGGGACCTGCCGTTCGAAGGTTTCGTAGCGGTCCGTGGCAATCGAATTGAGGCGGTTGGCACCAAGTGTGAGGTAGCTTCGTATTTGACCCAAGCGGACGAGGTAGTTGACCTGGGCGACCGCACCGTCATGCCTGGCCTGATCGATGTGCATACCTTCTATACGGGCTGGGCGCTGCGGACGTTGGGGTCTGATCTATCCGGCGTCGCCGATGCCAAAGAGACCGTGTCGCTCTTGCGTGCATGGAAAGATGATCATCCGGATTGCGCGGCGGCTTTTGGCCACAGCCTGCCCGAAACGTTGGCATCGGATGCCGAGAACGCAAATACAGCAGCTGTGTTTGACGAGTGTTTTGGTGATATCCCTGTCGTCTGCTTTACACCGGGCGCGGAGACCTGCGTTCTCAATGTTGCCGCCAGTGCGCGATACGGCTTTACACCCCAGGCGTGCTATGCCGAGAAGATCTGGCGCATGATGAGCGATTTCCTCGCGCTGCCCGAGGTGCGTGCGGGGTATTCGGACTACATGAGCATGCTTAACGAGCGCGGCGTTACCGCCATCAAGGAGATGGCGTTTGATGACTACTACGGTTTTGCCGACGAAATGGCTCGCCGTGAGGAATCTGGTGAGCTGACGGTTCGCGTCTCTATGATGTCGCAGCCGGTGGGCGCTGGTGCAAATCTGGCATATGCTCGCGAGGCACGAGAGCGCTTCCGGGGACCGTTCGTTCGTTTTTCTGGCTTCAACCGTATGACCGATCGCGGCGTATGGGCGGGGCTTGCCGAGATGATTGACCCCTATGAGGACTCGGCCGATGCGGGCGCTGCCGGCAAGACGGTCGTCGAGGAGCCCGAGTGGGATCTGATTGAGAACGAGCTGCGTGCAATTGATGCTGACGGCTTTCGATATTCCTTGCATTGCCAGGGCGATGGCGCCGTTCGCCGCACCGTGGCGCTCTATGCCTCGCTGCCTCGAGACGAGCATGGACGGATGTTTCGTCGCCATGCGATTACCGATCTCGAGAACTCTGACCCGACCGATCTTGTCGAGTTTGGCAAGTTAGGTGGAATTTGCGAGGTCTATCCGCAGATTCTGACGCTGGACCGGCGCGAGGATTGCCTGTCGATGATGCGTCGACAAATTGGCAAGACGCGACTTTTGCACAGCTGGAATCGCCGCGGCATGGAAGATTCCGGATGCACGGTGTGCTGTGGTACGGATTTGCCGCTGCTGATTCCGAGCCTGGGCGAGTCAATCTACAGTGCGTGCGGCGGATACTTCGACGATGGACTGCCCGTGAATGAGGCCAACGCGCTGACGCTTGTCGAGCTCTTGCGTGCTTGGACTGCCGGGGGCGCGTACGATCTGATGCGCGAAGACGAGCTGGGTACGCTCGAGGTCGGCAAGCTTGCTGATATCTGCGTGCTCGATCGGGATGTGTTCGACCTCGATTATCGCGACGCACGCGATCTTTCGGTTGATATGACGATGTCGGACGGACAAATCGTGTTCGATCGAAATAAGGAGGCATAGGATGTCTGAATCCAAGCCGACGCTGCGCCGCGAACAGATTGCGGGCATGAATATCCACTACATCATGTGGTCGCTCGATTACTTCCTTGATGTGCAGCAGCGTTTGGGCTTTGAGTCCATTGAGCTGTGGTGTGCGGAGCCGCATGTGACACTCGACCATACGGGCTACTTTGAGGCTGAGGTCCTGGCGAAAAAAGCTGCAGACCGTGGGCTTAGGTATCGTACTCTGTGCCCCGAGAATGTTGTCTATCCTTGGCAATACTGCGCACGCAAACCGCTGCATGAACAGCGCAGCCTGGCGTACTTTAAGCACGGCATTGAGCTTGCCGAGGTACTTGGGTGCGACCGTATGTCCGTCAACTCGGGCTGGGGCGACTGGGACGAGGACCGCGAGGAAGCCTGGAAGCGCAGCCGCGAGCACATGTCCATTCTGGCGGAGTATGCCGGCGAGCACGGTCTGGTGCTTACGATGGAAAGCCTGCGTCCCGAGGAGAGCAACCTTGTGACGACGGTTTCCGATGCGAAGCGCATGATTGACGAGGTCGCGAGCCCGTACTTACAGCCCATGGTTGATACAACCGCGATGGGCGTTGCAGGCGAGACGCTCGAGGACTGGTTTGCCGCCTTTGGTGATGGGGCAATTCACGAGATGCACTTTATCGACGGTGATCCGTATGGCCATCTGGTGTGGGGCGATGGCAAGCACGATATGGACGCCTTCGTTGCCACGCTCAACGCCCATGGTTTCGACGGCATGCTGGGCCAGGAAATCACGGACGGTCGTTACTATGATGACCCGGCGGCGGCAGATGCCAAGAACATGGCCGCATTCGAGAAATATCTGATTGACTAAAACAACTATCGGCCACGCAACCAACGTCATTGATTGTGGACCAAACAAGAAAGGAACTGGATATGAACGCACACGACCTGATCAAAGAGGCAATTGCCGAGAAGGGCAAGTTCGACAGCGTCTACTGGATTGCTTGCGGTGGCTCCATGATCGATTTGATCCCGGCTCATGAGCTTCTGCAGCGCGAGGCAACCACCTTCACTTCGTATATCTATACGGCTCGCGAGTTTGATATCATGCGCCCGCGCCGCTTGGGTGAGAAATCCCTGGTCATTGCTTGCAGCCACAGTGGCAACACCCCCGAGGTCGTCGAGGGCTGTGAGATTGCCCTTGCTGCCGGCGCTACGGTGATCGCCCAGACCGACAACGCTGGATCCAAGATTGACTCCGGCAAGTGGACCACGTGGGTCTACCCGTGGGGCGAGGGCGTGCCGCAGGCCGAGGTCCCCGCTGGCATTTCGCTGTCGCTTGCGGCCGAGCTGCTCGATCAGCAGGAGGGCTACGCCGATCTTGCCGATATGTATGCCGGTATTGCTGAGATGGATAAGATTCTTCCTCCGGCACGCGAGAAGGTAAATGCCGAGCTGGGCGATCGTTTTGCCAAGCTTTGCCAGGAGCACGAGTTCTTCTACATTCTGGGCAGCGGTCCCAACTTTAGCCAGACCTACGGTTTCGCTATCTGCTCTCTTATGGAGATGCAGTGGCAGCACTGCAGCTACATCCACTCTGCCGAGTACTTCCACGGCCCCTTCGAGGCTACTCAGGATGGCGTTTTTTACTTCCTGCAGATGGGCTCCAGCGAGTGCCGTGCTATGGACGAGCGCGCCCTGGCGTTCCTTAAGACGCATACCGATACGCTGATGGTGCTTGATGCCAAGGAGTACGGTATGGAAGCCGTGCCGGCGAGCGTCCGTGCCTATCTGGACCCGGTGCTGTTCTACGCCATGAACTGCGAGCTGCGCGCCGCACGCGGCAAGGTGTTTGATCACGATCCCGATTTCCGCCGCTATATGGGTGTTGTCGAGTACTAGAAGGGGCAAAGGCCATGGCATTTAACGTTAACGCGCTCGGATTTGGCGACAACGTCGTCGATCGCTACGAGCATATCCACACCATGTATCCCGGCGGCAATGCGGTGAACTTCGCCGTTTATGCCAAGAAATGCGGTGCCGCACGCTCTGCATACATGGGCATTTTTGGCAATGACGCCGCTGCCGAGCATGTCATTGCAAGCCTCGAGGATGAGGGTATCGAGCTTGACAAGTGCGAGCAGATGATTGGCGAGAACGGGGCGGCTCGCGTGACCGTCGTTGACGGTGACCGTGTCTTCCTTGGCTCCAACGAGGGCGGTATCCGTGGCGATGCGCGCTATGTCCTTGATCGCTTTGACCTTGCGTACATGAAGCAGTTCGATGTGGTTCATTCGGGCAACTACTGCTTTACCGAGCGCGAGCTGCCCAAGTTGAAGGCTGCGGGCGTCACGGTCTCTTTTGACTTTTCGGACGACTCCACCGACGAGTACTACGAGCAGATTGCGCCCTACGTCGATTTCGCTTTCTTTAGTGCGGCGGATGCCGCGAGCGAGGACGAGATTCGCGAGCGTCTGGCATGGGTGAAGGGTCTGGGTCCGCGTTTTGTGTCGGCTACGGCGGGCGCCGAGGGCTGCATTGCTTACGACGGCGAGCGTTATTACCGCCAGCTGGCTAAACCGGTGACGGACATGAAGGACACCATGGGGGCGGGCGACTCGTTCCTCACCTCGTTTTTGATGTGCTATCTCGATTCCGTCAAGCGTGGTGAGGATGGCGCCGAGGCCATCGAGCGCGCGCTCGACTTTGCTGCTGGGTTTGCTTCGACCGTGTGCGGCATGGAAGGTTCTTGGGGTCACGGAGCACCAATCGTCGAATAGCCGAGCGGTCCCGGGGAGGTGCGGGTGCCTCCCCGGGACTCGGTGTGCAAAAAATGCCAAATATGAGTACTGTGACTAATTTAGTCGCAGCAAAATCAACCCCTTCAGATGTGATTTGAGCGTCTGGAGGGGTTTAAGATTTGCGAAAACGCAGGATGAATGACTGTAAAAGCTTTA
>CABQLK010000038.1 GCA_902465015.1 uncultured Collinsella sp. | reverse complement strand
TTCCGTCTGTCTTTCGACAATTCGTATTCTGGAGCCGCGAAATTTGATTCTGTTGCGCAACATCAAAGATTTTTGGAATGTGGTGTCGTCAACGAGTTAGTCAGTTACTCGAAGCTGCGCTCTTTGTTGCGCAACGGATTTCTGGGGCAACGCCGTATGCTCAACTCGTCCTAAAGATATAAGAGAAAGGACAGGACAATGGCTGAGGTTGAAGTAAGGGCTTTGGGTCCCGACGACGTAGATGCGATGGTCGATCTGGACGAGCAGTCGGGCTACGAGATCTATGACGAGTACGCTGACTTTGTTGAGGACGAGGACGAGGACGGCGATGGAGGCGAAGAGAACAATTACCTCTGGGGCGTCTTTGTCGATGATGAGCTGGTCGGTTTTTGCGTAACGGGCGGTGCAGATGACCCCGACCTGCCGGATGCCGTTACGGAGCACCCGCTCAACGAGTGCACGTCGACGTTTTTGAGCCATGTGTATGTTGACCCCGACTACCGCGTTAACGGCTATGGCGCACGCCTGGTGCACGATGCCCTGCTGGGATACTGGGAGAGCGAGGGCGAGCAGCAGCCTGCATTCCTGGATCTGAGCGGATATCTCTTTGATGATCCTGATGCGGATCCGATGAAGCTCGCGCATCTGCTCATCGACTTCTTTGGTAAGAACGGGTTTGAGCCCATTCCCGACGATGAGCACGACATTACCTACACCTGCATGGTCTTGGATCCCAAGAACTTTAAGGACCCGGACGCAGAGTAGAGGCTGCGGGGTGTTGGTTTAGCTTCCCTAGTTGATGTTTGACGGGGCCGGACGTTCCAGTTGTGATGACTGGACGTCCGGTCCTTTTTGTTGCCTGTCGGGCCTGGTGCTCGGCACGTTTGTCTCGATCTGTAACATCTGGCGGGGGATATGGGGTCTAGTTGTTACAGATCGAGATGTTAGCCAAGGGGCTGACTGAATGTCTCGATCCGTAACGTGTAGACCCGGTTTTGTCTCGCAACTGTTACAGATTGAGACAATCAGCCGGGCCCACCTCGGGCCCACCTCGTCCGCCTCGTCATCTGTGGTTTACGTGGGGGCATGCGAAGCACGGGTATACTAACCGGCGGCGAATCTGCTCCATCGCTTAGAGCTGCTGCGTCTGGACGGCGCGTGATAGGGCTGCCAAAGCGATCGCCAGCGTGCTGAGCAACGTCCTCTCTGTGCGCACCTGTTTTTGTATGTATTAGCGCACTACCAAGCACGCCCGCGCGGCCGCATGCCGCGCTCATGACGCGTGCAGATAAGGAACAACAACATATGCGTAATTCTGTATCCGACGTCACCGACGCCGAGATTCTGGACGAGGCCCGCGAGGCCATGACCCAGGCTGCCTTCGATGCCGCCGATGAGGCCAATGCTGCCCAGGCCGTCGAGTCCGCTACCGAGAGCCTGCCCGCCTTTAACGAGCTGGGACTTTCGGACGAGATACTTCGTGCTATTGAGAACCTGGGCTACACGGCGCCCACGCCCGTTCAGGCCGGCTCCATCCCCGTGGTGCTCGAGGGTCGCGATCTGCTTGCCGCCGCTCAGACCGGCACCGGCAAGACGGCCGCCTTTTTGCTGCCGACTATGAACAATCTGGAGCACATCGCTCCTCCCAAACCCGTGCGCGAGCGTGGCGGCCGCAACCGCCGTCGCGGTGCTAAAAAGCCCGAGGGCAACGGCCGTGGCCCCGTGATGCTCGTCATCACCCCCACGCGCGAGCTCGCCCAGCAGATCGACGAGGTCGCAAGCAAAATCGCCGACGTCACGGGCCACGTTGCCGTGACCGTCGTGGGCGGCGTGAGCTACAAGCCGCAGACCGCGGCACTCAAGTACGGTTGCGATATCCTAGTTGCCACGCCGGGTCGTCTGGTCGACCTGATCGAGCAGGGCGCCTGCCACCTGGACGAGGTTAAGGTCCTGGTGCTCGACGAGGCCGACCGCATGCTCGACATGGGCTTTTTGCCCGCCGTCCGCCGCATTGTGCGCGAGACGCCGGCCGAGCGCCAGACGCTGCTGTTCTCGGCGACGCTCGACGAGGAGGCCGTGGGCGAGATCACTGATCTGGTGAGCGACCCGGCCCGCGTGGAGATCGCGCCCGCCACGTCGACCGCCGACACCGTCGACCAGTTTGTGTTCCCGGTGTCCATCGAGGCCAAGAATAACCTGTTGCCCGAGTTCCTCAAGAAGGAGGGCCCGGAGCGCACCATCGTCTTTATGCGCACCAAGCACCGCGCCGACAGCTGCTGCCGTCGTCTGGAGCGCAAGGGCATCAAGGCCGCCGCGATTCACGGCAACCGCAGTCAGGCTCAGCGCGAGCGTGCCCTTTCGGCCTTCCGCGACGGTACCGTCGACGTGTTGGTGGCAACCGACGTGCTCGCCCGCGGCATCGACATTAGCGACGTGCGCTACGTCGTGAACTTTGACGTGCCAGCCGAGCCGACCGACTACATCCACCGCATTGGCCGCACGGGCCGCGCCGGCGAGCTGGGCTGGGCCATCACGTTTGTGACCGAGCAGGACGTGGACGAGTTCTACGAGATCGAGAAGCTCATGGACAAGACTGCCGACATCTACGAGGCCGGCGACCTGCATGTGGGTCCCAACCCGCCTGCGGTTGATCCCGAGCGCGACCCTGCGGCCTTTAAGGTGAAGAAGAAGACTAAGCGCGGCAAGTCCAAGAGCAAGAAGAAGCTTGAGCAGGCACGCCGCGACGGCAAGCGCAACGGCGACGATTACGGTGATGTGGCCGGTCGTTCCAACCGCGGTCGCGATGAGCGCCGTGGCGACGGCGAGCGTCCGAGCCGCCCCAAGCGCGGCGGCAAGACCCGCGTGCGCGAGGGCGTTCAGGCTCGCGTGGACGAGGCCGTGGAGAGCGTGGCCCGCGAGATGGCTGCCGAGGAGCGCGCTGGTGCTGGTGCCGCTGAGCAGCCTGCGCGCGGCAACCGTGCCGAGCGTCGTGCCAAGCAGTTCCAGGGCGAGGCACATCGCCGTCGCCGCGAGGACGAGGACCGCGGCGGTCGTCGTCGTGTTGAGCGCGAGGACGAGGGCCGCGGTTCGCGCGGTGGCAAGCGCGGTGCGGGCGACCGCCGTCGTTCCGGTCGTGATGACGAGCGCAGTGGCCGTGCCGAGCGTCGCGGCGGCGAGCGTCGCGGTGAGCGTGCTGCCCGTGGCGGTGAGTCCCGTGGCGGCAAGCGCTTTGAAGAGCGCGGTAGCCGCGGCGGCGAGCGTCGCGAGGGTGCTCGCGGCAATGGCGGCCGCGGCGGCGCTGGTCGTTCTAACGAGTCGCGCGATCGTCGTGACCCGCGTGCCAGCCGCGATCGTCGCGATGACTGGCGCAACTACGACGATACCCGCGAGGAGCGTCGTGGCGGCTATCGTGGCGGGCGTGGCGGCAACCAGGCCGGCTCCCGCGGCGGCCGTGCCGGCGGTCGCGATAATCGTGGCAGCTATGGCAATAGTCGTGGTGGCAAGCGCGGCAGCAGCTCCCGCCGTCCCGGTGACGGCGGCGGCAAGCGCAAGTAACATACGCATCGCACGCTAGTGTGAGACAAGCTAAGGGCCCGAACAAACAACGCTCGGGCCCTTTTGTTTGCCGTGTCCATCGCTAATTCAAACGTGATTTTCGCGGGAATGCATCTGGGGGATGCCGAGGACCCATTTTCCGCCATGCAGCAATGGGTCCTATGGGGTGCGCCGTGCATTTTTTGGAGTATTCAGCAGCTCTAGCTGGCTGCATACGATTCGGTATTGCCAATGGCGGCCTTCAGATATCTCCTATGAGCGTTTGAGTTAGATTTCGTCGTTTTTCGAAGCAAAGGTACGTCATTCTCGCTATGTCGGAACCCTAAATGACGCAGCGCCCTACAGTTTTGCCCGCCCGCGGCGGTGCTGGCGCGGTCACGTTGCAGAATACTCCGTTTTTTGCACGGGCCAGGATGGGGTACCTCAGGAGAACACGGCGGTATCCCGTAAATATATACAATCTGTACCGTAATTTATACAAAACGAAGAGGCAGACAGCGTAGGGTGGGTGTATTGGGGTGTTTGGTGCACCAAAACGGGGATCCCACGTACCGTATACTCTGGCTGGATGTGAAAGCGGCTTGACGTGTTGCCAGGCGTAGGGGGAGGGTGCCTCGATGGACGTATTCGAAATTGTGTTTAGTCCGACGGGCGGAACGCGGAAGGTGTCTGGCCTTGTGGCCGGGGCGCTGGACAAGAATACCGTTACAGTCGATTTGACCGATAGCGGGCTAGATTTCAGCGCTGTCTCGATGACTGAGGACGACGTGGCCGTAATCTCTGCGCCGGCGTATGCCGGTAGAATCCCGGCTGTGGTGGCTGACCGGTTGGGCATGGTGCGCGGCAACGGGGCTCGGACTGTTTTGGTTTGTGTATACGGAAACCGCGCGTTTGAGGACACGCTCGTAGAGCTGGAGGACGTTGCGAAGCGCGCTGGATTTAGGGTGGTTGCAGCGGTTTCTGCTATTGCTGAGCATTCCGTTGCTCGTCAGTTTGCTGCTGGGCGACCGGATGCGCAGGATGTGGCGCAGCTCGCAGAGTTTGCGCAGCAAATTCAGCAAAAGCTGTTGGCCGAGGATGCATCCGAGCCCTCTATCCCCGGCAATCGTCCTTATAAACAAGCTGGGGGTCACCGCATGGCACCCGAGGCAACAGAGGAATGCGTCTCCTGCGGTGCATGCGCCGCGGCGTGCCCCGTTTGTGCTATCGACAAGGGCGACCCCAAGCGAGCAGCTGGCGAGGCGTGCATCTCCTGCATGCGCTGCATCGCCGTATGTCCGCGAGGCGCTCGCAAGCTTGATCCCAACAAGCTATCCGCTGTTTCCCAGATGCTGAGCAAGGTTTGCGTCGCGCGGAAGGAATGCGAGCTCTTCATCTAGCGCATACGAGATTGCTGCAAGGAGTGCCCCTGGGTGCCGGCGGGAAAGGAACGTCCCTAAGTGCCGCCTAAATACCGTTCGCCGGTCATAATGATTGTTCCGGCTTTGGGCTTGTCTACAATAACCCCCGTAAAAAGAAATGCGGAAGGTTACCGAGTCCCCTCGGACGTGGGTCTAACCAAAGTCTTTGAACGGGTGTGTCTCTATGGATGCATTCGGTTGATTTTGGTTGGGCTATATTTATGAAGGGACATGCCACCATGGGTTTCTTTTCTCGCCTTATGGGTGGCTCGGACAAGCAGGCGACTGCGACTTCCGAGTTCGAGATTCTCGCCCCTGTTTCCGGCGAGCTTGTTAATCTAGAAAATACCAATGACCCCGCTTTTAGCAGTCGTGCAGTGGGCGATGGCGTTGCCGTGGTTCCCCAAGAGGGAACGGTGTGCGCTCCTGTTTCCGGTACCGTTGCGGCGCTGTTTCCGACTGAGCACGCGCTGGGCATCATGTCCGACGACAGCTCTGCTCAGGTGATGCTGCACATCGGAATCGACACTGTTAAGCTTGAGGGCAAGGGCTTCCATGCGCTTGTTGCCCAGGGTGACCATGTCGACGCGGGCCAGCCCCTCGTCGAGGTCGATTTCGACGCGGTTCGCGCTGCCGGCTTCGATCCCACGGTCTTCGTTATCGTGTGCGAGCGTTCGGAGAACTCGACTCTTCGTGAGCATGCTTCCGGCCCTGTTGCTGTTAAAGAGCCTGTCATCTGGCTTTCCGAGTAAATTCTTGTGGTGGGTACCGTGGTTATCAAGCGAGTTTTTAACAACAACGTCGCAATGGTCACTTCGGACGATGGCTCCGAGCTCATCGTCATCGGTCGAGGCCTCTGCTTTGGCCGTCATGCCGGCGATGCCATCGACGAGGCGTCGATCGAAAAGACCTACGCGTTGCAGGAGGGAACTTCTCAGGATTCGCGTACGATTGACCGCTTGGCACATCTTTTGGAGTCCATCCCCACCGTCAACCTCGTGATTGCCGAGGACATTGTTCAGATGCTCCGTCGAGAGCTCAATGTCGACATCAACGATAAGATCCTCATCGCTCTCGCAGACCATATCAGCCTTGCTTTGGAGCGTGAGCGCAAGGGCGTCTCCTGTGAGAATCCGTTGCTGCTCGAGATCCAGCAGTTCTATCGCAAGGAGTATGCACTTGCGGGCCGTGCGCTGCAGATTATCAAGGAGTATATGGGCATCCAGATGAGCGAAGAAGAGCAGGGTTTTATTACGCTGCATATCGTCAACGCCACCATGCCGCAGCGCTCCGATCGTCTAATCGTCTCGGTCCAGCTTGTTCGCGACGTGCTCGCGATTGTTTCCAAGCGCTATGCTACGACCCTCGATGACACCTCGCTGCCCTATGAGCGTTTCGTCCGCCACCTGCAGTTTTTCGCACAGCGGGCGCTTGACCCCACGGCCGGGCAAATCAATGGCGACGCGCTGTTCCGAATCGATGAAACGGCGTATCCGTGCGCATTCTCGTGCGCGGACGCCATAGCCGCCCACTTGTCGTCTACCTATAACGTTGTTGTTACCGATGCCGAGAAGAGTTATCTCGCGTATCACATTGTTAACCTGCTTGGAGAACCTGGTCTCTAGGCATAACGTGCCCACACATCGATTGATATAAGGCAAGGCTCACGGTCTTGTCCAGGGCACTTCTGTCTTAATTTGCGGAAAAGGAAGGGGAGTACCGCTATGACCGCAAAAAAGAAGTTCAATTTCAAAGCGCCGTTGGAGGTGTTCGCGAAGTCGATCGTCCAGCCGATGATGTATCTCTCGGTTGCCGGCATCCTGCTCATCGTGGGCATCATTCTGACCAACAAGACCATCTGCGCTTTGGTCCCCGTACTGGGCTCCGGTCCGTTCCAGCTTGTGGGCGCCGTTGTCTATCAGTCGCTGATGTTTATCATCAACAACCTCTCGATTCTGTTCTGCGTGGGCATCGCCGGCGCCATGGCAAAGAAGAACAAGGGCCATGCTTCGCTGATCGCCCTGATGTCGTTCTTCCTGTTCCTGCAGGCTAACAACATCGTGCTCAACGCCACCGGCTCTCTTGCCGATGCGAGCGGCATGCTCGGTCTTACCGGAACCGGCCAGGCCACCGTTATGGGCATCCAGGTGCTCGATACCGGCGTGTTTGGCGGCATCATCCTTGGTTGCATCACCGGTGCCGTGTTCAACAAGTACTCGAACAAGCAGTTCCCCATTGCCCTTTCGATGTTCTCGGGCGTTCGCTTCCCGTTCCTGATCATGATCATCATTTCCTGGATCATGGGCGCTGGCTTCTGCATCGTTTGGCCTCCGGTTCAGGGTGCCATCTCCTCCGTTGCCGGCATCATTAAGGAGTCGGGCAACATCGGTCTGTTTATCTACGGCATGCTCAACAAGCTGCTCGTTCCCACCGGTCTGCACCACCTCATCTACACCCCGTTCCAGTTCTCCGATGTGGGCGGCACCCTTACGCTGGGTGATCAGGTTATCGCCGGTGCCTATCCCATCCGTGTTGCCGAGATGGCAATGACGGGCCAGCCCTTCTCCGATAGCACCTACTTCAACAGCTACACCTTCAACAACCTGTGGCCCTACATCGGTATCGGTCTCGCCTTTATCGTCACCGCTTACAAGGGGAACAAGGATAAGACCAAAGCCGTTATCATCCCGCTGATCATCACCGCTGTGCTCTCCTGCGTGACCGAGCCCATGGACTTCCTCTTTGTCTTTGCCGCTCCCGTGCTCTTTGTCGTTCACTCGGTTCTTTCCGGCATCTTCCTGGTCCTGCTCAAGGTCCTCTCCGTGCCCGCTTCGACTGCAGGCGGCATCATCAACATCGTGGTCTCCAACCTGGTTCTTGGTGTCGATAAGACCAACTGGCCGGTTATGCTGGTGCTCGGAGTCGTCAACGCCGCGCTGTACTTCTTCCTCTTCACCTTCCTCATCAAGAAGCTCAACCTCCACACGCCTGGTCGCGAGGAGGAGTCCGAGCTCGCCGAGTCCGTTGCCGAGGGCGAGGCCGCCGCGTCTGTCGCGGTGAAGCAGGGCGCTGTTGCCGCGGCTCCCGCAGAGGGCGTCGATGCAGGTATTGCCGACCTGGTCGCAGGTCTTGGCGGCAAGGACAACATCGAGGAGCTCGAGAACTGCTTTACGCGTCTCCGCGTGAACGTTAAGAACCCGGACCTCATCAATGAGGACCTCATCAACCACGTGCCCAACAGCGGCATCAACCGCAACGGCAACAATATCCAGATCATCTTTGGCATGAAGGTCGCCGAGATGCGCGACAAGGTCGAAAACGCAATTGAGAAGGAGCAGTAAACAATGATCATTACTCTGTGTGGTGGCGGATCCACCTTTACCCCCGGCATCGTCAAGTCCATCGCCCTGCGCAAGGACGAGCTCGACGTTGACGAGATTCGTCTGTACGACATCAACGAGGAGCGCCAGCGCAAGATCGGCGTGCTCGTGGACTGGATTTTGCACGAGGACCTCGGCCTGGACATCAAGCTCACGGTGACCACCGACAAAAAGACGGCTTTTACCGACGCCAGCTTCGTGTTTGCCCAGATGCGCGTGGGCGGCTACGCCATGCGCGAGCAGGACGAGAAGATTCCGCTGCGTCACGGCTGCGTGGGTCAGGAGACTTGCGGTTGCGGCGGCCTTGCCTACGGCATGCGCACCATCTTCCCCATGGTCGAGCTGATCGATGACGTTGAGAAGTACGCCAAGAAGGACTACTGGATTCTCAACTACTCCAACCCTGCCGCCATCGTCTCCGAGGGCTGCCGCGTGCTGCGTCCCAACGCTCGCATCATCAACATCTGCGACATGCCGATCGCAATCATCGACGTGGTTTGCGCCGCGCTCGATATCGACAAGAAGGATGTCGAGTACGATTACTTTGGCCTCAACCACTTTGGTTGGTTCACCTCGATCCGCCACAAGGGCGAGGAGGTCCTGCCGCAGCTGCGCGAGTACATCAAGGAGCACCAGATCCTGCTGCCCGACTCCTACCTCAAGGGCATGGGCTCGCTCATGGCAAAGAAGCCCGAGGAGACCGCCGACGAGCACCCCGAGCAGAATCGCCACACCAAGGGCAGCTGGTACTACGTCTGGAAGGGCGAGTACGAGATCATGGAGTGCTTCCCGGAGTACCTGCCCAACACGTATCTGAACTACTACCTGCAGCAGAAGGAGTTCGTCGAGCATTCCAACCCCGAGCGCACCCGTGCTAACGAGGTTGAGGAGACGCGCGAGAAGAACCTCTTCGACGGCATCGACCATTACGAGAAGACGGGCGAGATCGACGAGAGCACGTTCTATGCGGGCAGCCACGGCGACTGGATTGCCGACCTGGCCATCGCTCTGAAGAACGACACCAAGCAGCGCTTCCTGGTCATTTGCGAGAACAAGGGCGCTATCCCCAACATGCCCTACGACGCTATGGTCGAGCTGCCTGCCTACATTGGCAAGAACGGCCCCGAGGTCATCAGTCGCGACAACATTCCTCTGTTCCAGCAGGGCCTCATGATGCAGCAGCTGAACTCCGAGAAGCTCGTGGTCGAGGCTACGATCGAGGGTTCGTACGAGAAGGCGCTCAAGGCCTTTACGCTCAACAAGACCGTGCCTTCGATGAAGGTCGCCAAGGAGGTTCTCGACGACATGATCGAGGCCAACAAGGGTTACTGGCCCGAGCTCAAGTAAAAGCAACAGGGTCGCTGGCCGCATACCTGGAGCAATGCCCCGTCCACGTGATTGCGTGGGCGGGGCATTGTCATTTGGTAACGCGTTTTATCAAATATGGCATTTATCTGCGATAATGTTCTATTTCACCGCTGAGGGTCGCATTTTATACCGCCTGCCGAACCGTGTGGAGACCTAACAACTTTTTAGGTCAGTGTTGTGCGTGTAGCAACTTCGCCCGGCCTCGCCTCCGGGCTGCCGCATGAGAGGGGATCTTATGGCACGACTGCATGTAATGGAACGCAGCCACGCTCAAGCCGTCATGGACGACCTGCACGATGCGCTTGGACGCCGTCTGGCGGTGAGTTCGCTCGCCCCGTGTCCCGTCGAGTTTACGGCGGCGCTCGTCAACCTGTGCTCCACCCAGAGCTGCGGCAAGTGCACGCCCTGCCGTGTGGGCCTGAGCGCGCTGAGCGATCTGCTCGCCGATGTGCTCGAGGGCCGCGCCGACGAGTCCACGCTCAACTTGATTGAGCGCACTGCCCGCACCATCTATCTTTCGAGCGACTGCGCCATCGGTTACGAGGCCGGCGCCATGGCGCTTACGGCTATCCGTGGTTTCCGCGACGATTTTGAGCACCACATCCGCGAGCACTCCTGTGGCTTTGACCGCGAGGCCCGCGTCCCGTGCGTCTCGGGCTGCCCGGCGCACGTCGACATTCCCGGGTACATTTCGCTCGTCGAGGCCGGCCGCTATGCCGATGCCGTCAAGGTCATCCGCAAGAACAACCCACTGCCGCTCGTTTGCGGCCTGGTGTGCGAGCATCCCTGCGAGATGCACTGCCGTCGTGGCATGGTCGACGATCCCATGAACATCCTCGCCCTCAAGCGTTTTGCCGTTGAGCACAGCGACCTCAACGATTACAAGCCTAGAGTGGCCGACAACACCGGCAAGCGCATCGCCGTGGTTGGCGGCGGTCCGGCCGGCCTTTCCTGCGCCTACTACCTGGCCGTGATGGGCCATAAGGTGACCATCTTTGAACAGCGCCACCACCTGGGCGGCATGCTGCGCTATGGCATCCCCAGTTACCGTCTGCCGCGCGAGCGCCTGCAGGCCGAGATCGACTGGATCTTGAGCGCCGGCATCGACGTGGAACTCGACCACTCCGTCAACGGCGAGGAGCTTGCCCGCCTGCGCGACGAGTTCGATGCCGTCTACCTGGCCATTGGCGCCCACAGCGATAAGAAGCTCGGCCTTCCGGGCGAAGAGGCGCTCGGCGTGGAGTCGGCCGTCAAGATGCTGCGTGCCATCGGCGACGACGAGCTGCCCGACCTGAGCGGCCAGCGCGTGTGCGTCATCGGCGGCGGCAATGTGGCCATGGACGTGGCGCGCTCTGCCGTGCGCTGCGGTGCCGAAAAGGTGAGCATCGTCTACCGCCGTCGCATCTGCGACATGACGGCCCAGGATGCCGAGATTGCCGGCGCCCAGGCCGAGGGCTGCGAGGTTCTGGAGCTCACCGCACCGCTCGCTATTGAGACGGGCGAGGAAGGTCGCGTGAGTGGCCTGCGCGTGCAGCCGCAGATTATCGGTGAGCCCCGTCGTGGGCGTCCGGCCCCGCGTGCCGCCGCCACGCCCGAGCGCGTTATTCCCTGCGAGCGCGTGTTTGTGGCCATTGGCCAGGACATCGATTCCAAGCCGTTTGAGGACATGGGCATCGCCTGCAAGTGGGGTCGCATCGTCACCGATTCGGATGGCGCCGTGCCCAACTTCGATGGCCTCTTTAGCGGCGGCGACTGCCAGACCGGCCCCGCCACGGTCATCCGTGCCATCAACGCCGGCCGCGTTGCTTCGGCAAATATCGACCGCTACCTGGGCTTTGACCACAAGATCAAGCTCGACGTTGAGCTGCCGACCGTGCAGTTTAAGGGCAAGCACGAGTGCGGCCGCTGCGAGCTGGGCGAGCGCGAGGCCGGCGAGCGCATCCACGATTGGAATCTGGTCGAGCAGGGCCTTACCGAGGAGGAGGCACGCCAGGAGGCAAGCCGCTGCCTGCGTTGCGACCACTTTGGCTTTGGCGCGTTCCGCGGAGGGAGGAACCTGGAATGGTAGAGCTCAACAACCCCACTGTCAGCGACAACACCGAAAGCGGAGCACTCAACATGGTTAAGCTCACGATCGATAATTGCGAGGTCGTGGTGCCCGAGCACACCACGATCCTGGACGCGGCCAAGTCCGTCGGCATCCAGATTCCCACCCTGTGCTACCTGCGCGATCTAAACGAGATCGGCGGTTGCCGCGTGTGCGTGGTCGAGGTTGAGGGCTGCGACCAGCTGGTTGCCGCCTGCAACAACTACGTGCTCGACGGCATGGTGGTCCACACTAACAGCCCCAAGGCCCGCGAGGCGCGTCGCACCAACGTGCAGCTGCTGCTGTCCCAGCACGACTCGCGCTGTACGAGCTGCGTGCGCAGTGGTAACTGCAACCTGCAGACCATCGCCAACGACCTGGGCATCTTCTATCTGCCGTACGAGCAGCACCTGGCGCGCGAGGGCTGGGATTTCGATTTCCCCATCATCCGCGATAACGACAAGTGCATCAAATGCATGCGCTGCATCAAGGTGTGCGAGAGCGTGCAGGGCCTAGGGATTTGGGACCTGACCAACCGTGCCACGCACACCGCCGTGGGCACCCGCGGGCGTGCGCCGATTGGCAAGACCGATTGCGTTGCGTGCGGTCAGTGCATCACGCATTGCCCGACGGGCGCCCTGCGCGAGCGTGACGATACCGAGACCGTGTTCGACGCGCTCGCTAATCCCGACAAGATCGTGCTGGTGCAGATCGCGCCGGCCGTGCGTAGCGCCTGGGGTGAGGAGCTCGGCATTCCGCGCGAGGAGGCTGCCGTCGAGCGCCTGGCCTGTGCGCTGCGCCGCGTGGGCTTTGAGTACGTGTTCGACACCGACTTCTCGGCTGACCTCACCATTATGGAGGAGGGCTCCGAGCTGCTCGAACGCCTGGGTAAGGCCGCCAAGGGCGAGGGCGACAGCCGCGGCTGGCCCATGTTTACGAGCTGCTGCCCGGGCTGGGTGCGCTTTGTGAAGGCGCGCTATCCGGAGTTTGTCGACAGCCTGTCCACGTCAAAGTCGCCGCAGCAGATGTTCGGCGCCATCGCCAAGACCTACTACGCCAAGGTGCTGGGCGTGGAGCCCGAGCGTCTGTTTGTGGTGTCCGTGATGCCGTGCACGGCCAAGAAGGCCGAGTGCGCGCTACCGAGCATGGTGGGCGAGGACGGTACGCCCGACGTTGACGTTGCGCTGACGGTGCGCGAGATGGTGCGTATGATCCGCGCGAGCCACGTGAGCGTGGATACGCTGGTTGAGGAGCCGCTCGACACGCCGCTGGGCTTTGGCACGGGCGCGGGTGTGATCTTTGGCGCCACGGGCGGTGTGATGGAGGCTGCCGTGCGCTCGGCCTATTACCTGGTGACGGGCAAGAACCCCGACGCCGATTTCTTTACCGACGTGCGCGGACTTGACGGCTGGAAGGAGGCCGTGGCCGATATCGATGGCACCAAGGTGCGCGTCGCCGTGGCACACGGGCTGGGCAACGCCGCCCGCCTGCTCGACGCGATTCGCGACGGCCGCGTGAGCTATGACTTCGTTGAGGTCATGGCGTGCCCGGGCGGCTGCGTCGGTGGCGGCGGTCAGCCCATCCACGACGGCTGCGAGCTGGCAGCCGAGCGCGGTCAGGTGCTGTGGGGCCTGGACGCCGCTGCGGACATTCGCTTCTCGCACGAGAACCCCGATGTCCAGGCGTGCTACCGCGAGTTCTTGGGTGAGCCGCTTTCGCCGCTGGCCGAGGAGCTGCTGCATACCGACCATCACGCATGGGCGATGCCTAACGAGGAGGCATGCTAGCGATGCGCGCGTTTGATGTTGAGATGTCGCGCCGGGGGTTTGCCTCGGCGCTCGCCGCGGGCGCCCTGTCGCTTGCGCTCGCGGGCTGTGGCGGCGGGGCTGCCGGGGCCGGGTCCGCCGCGGGCTCGGCTGCCACGGACGGCGCCGGTGCTGCCGCAGAGCCGGTCGAGGTGCACGTCGCCTCGCTCAAGGGGCCGACCTCGATCGGTCTGGTGCAGTTTATGGACCAGGCTGCCGATGGCGAGACGGACAATGAGTTCGACTTTGCGATCAACACCGCCGCTGACGAGATTGTGCCCAAGGTCATTCAGGGCGATATCGACATTGCCCTGGTGCCGGCCAACGTGGCGAGCGTGCTCTACAACAAGACCGAGGGCGCGGTGCAGGTCATCGACATCAACACGCTGGGCGTGCTGAACGTGGTGACGGGCGACGCGAGTGTGGCCTCGTTTGGCGATCTGGCGGGCCATACCGTCTATATGACGGGCAAGGGCACCACGCCGGAGTACGTCATGAACTACTTACTGGAGCGCGCGGGCCTGACCGGCCAGGTTACGCTCGAGTTTAAGAGTGAGCCCACCGAGGTGCTGTCGGCCCTGCTTGCCGACCCGTCCGCCGTGGGCGTGCTGCCGGAGCCGTTCAAGACCGCTGCCATCGCAAAGAGCGAAGGCAAGCTGTCGGCTCCGGTAAGCCTGACCGATGTGTGGGATGAGCTGGCGGGTGACACGGGTTCGCGCCTGCTGACGGGCGTGACCGTGGTGCGCCGCGCGTTTGCCGAGGAACATCCCGAGGCTGTGGCGGAGTTCTTGAGCTGTCACGCGGCGAGCGTTAAGGCCGTCAATGCGGCGCCGGCAGACTGGGCGCAGGCCGTGGTCGATGCCGGCATCGTGGACAACGCCAAGATCGCCGAGAAGGCGATTCCCGGGTGCATGCTTGTGTGCCAGACGGGGAAGGATATGAAGACGGCGCTCGGCGGGTACCTGCAGGTGCTGGCCGATGCGGACGCGAGCGCCGTGGGCGGCAAGCTCCCGGCTGACGATTTCTACTACATGGAGTAGCCCGTGCGTGCGTTTGCTCGACAAATGACAGAGCGTATGAAGGCGGTGGCGGCAGCAGGTGCCGTCGCCGCCTTTTGGCTTGCCGTGTGGGTCTTCGCGGCGGCGCTGGTGGCGCAGCCACTGATCTTGCCGGGGCCGGGTGCTGTTGCCTTGGCGCTGCTGCGCCTGGTGTGCGATGGCGGTACCTGGGCGATTTTGGCGGGCTCGGGCGCGCGGATACTGGGCGGGCTGGCGCTTGCCGCGGTGTGTGGTGGCGTGCTTGCCGGCATTTCGTCACGTTCGCGGGCGTTTGCGCACCTGGTTGCTCCGGCGCTGTCGTTTGTAAAGGCGACGCCGGTCGCCTGCGTGGTGGTCCTGTTGCTTATTTGGCTGGGGTCGGCACGCGTGAGCATCGCGGCGGTCTTTTTGATGGCGCTGCCGGGCGTGTATTTTTCGCTGGTTGAGGGTTTGGCACAGGTTGATCAGCCGCTGGAGCAGATGTTTCGTCTGCATGGCGTGCAGGGTTGGCGTCTGTTTTGCGCCCATACCTGGCGCGAAGTCCTGCCGTTTGTGCTTTCGTGTGCCCGCGCCGTGATTGGCATGAGCTGGAAGGCCGGTGTGGCGGCGGAGCTGATCGGCATGGCGACGGGCACCGTGGGCGAACGCATCTATCAGGCGAAGCTTTTGATCGAGACGGCGGACCTGCTGGCGTGGACCGTGCTGGTTGTTATGGCTTCGTGGACATGCGAGCGCGTGCTGGTGTGGTTGCTGCGGGCTTCGGGGCCCGTGGCGTGGCGTACTGCCGTGCGGGCGCATGGGCGCGGTGGCCGCGGGCGTGCGTGCGGCTCTGCTGGCGGCGGGGCTGCTGCGGAGCTTGCGCTTGCCGTGGGCGATCGTGCGCCCTGGGCGCCGGCGCTCGACAGGCTGGTGCTTCGCGTGACCGCCGGTGGACGCACCTGTGTGATGGGCGCTTCGGGCGTGGGCAAGTCGACGTTGCTTGCGCTGGTGGCGGGGGAGTGCGCACCGTGCTCCATGGTGTTTCAGGACGTGCGCCTGGTCGAGGACGCCTCTGCTTTGGATAACGTGCTGGTGTGCGCCGATGCACGCGTGAATGCCTCGAGTGCCGCTGCCTTGTTGCGCCTGCTGGTACCGGGGATCGATGTGCATGCCCGCGTGGCCGAGCTCTCGGGCGGGCAGCGCCGTCGCGTCGAGATTGCCCGAGCCCTGCTGTGTCCGGGCGGCGCAGTGATTCTGGACGAGCCCTTTAACGGTCTAGACATCGCTGCGCGCGACGCATGCACCGAGGTCGTGCTCGACTTGCTCGACGGCCGTATGCTGTTGCTTGCCACGCACGATTCCGCTGACGCTCGGGCCCTCAATATCTCGGACATCATCACGCTCTAAAGACTTACTCAGCAACAAATTGATCCGTTTTTTCTCCGTCTCTATAGGGCCGGGTATGGTATTCTATCTGCGGGGTAATACTTAGGAATACCAAGTAATACCAACGCCGTAGAAACAAACTCCAGATGCGGGCCAATCGGGTTGCCTTCACAGCCCGTCGCCCAGCCGCGTGGCCCGCATCTATCCGCATCACCGTCGTTTCAAAAAGGAAGCGCCATGGCAGAACACATGACCCCGGTTGTCGCGAAGGTCTTGCCCGAGGAAAAGGCGGCCTTCGCGGCGGCAACCCAGCTCGTGGGCACCACGCCGTCCAACGCCATCCGCATGTTTATCGCCGCGTTCAATCGCTGCGGCACCTTCCCGTTCGACATTTCGCCCAACGGGGCCTTTGGCGCTGCGCCCGATTCTCGTCAACAATGACTGTCCCAAACTGCCGGCACTTGGGGACGTTCCTTTTCTGCCGGCAGTTAAGGAACGTCCCTAAGTGCCGGGTTTTGAGGAGGTTGGCATGCTCAATGCGATGATTTGGGCGCTTGCCTGTTTTGGTGTTGTTGCTGCCGATATAGCCCTGAGCGTGGTTCTGTTTTCAGCTCTCGATGCCGTGCCGGCGCTGACGGGTTTCCCGATCGACAATCTCGATATCCAATGGTTCCAGGCTGCCGCTCAGACGGCGTCATTTTTGATGGCGCTGCTGTGGTGGCGTTATCTGTGGCCCCGCTCCTTCATGGCGCGCCGGCAAGGCGAGCGCCCGCTCGGTGGGGGAGCAAGCGCGGCATGGAAGCGCATTGCCTGCGTTGTCGTGATCGGCCTATCCATGCAGGTGGTCATTAGCTACCTATGCGACGGCGTGCTGTCGCTGCTGCCCGAGGTCGCGGCAGACTATAGCGAGCTCGTCGAGGAAACGGGCATGGGCGATACCAGCCTTCTTGCCGTCCTGACCACGGTGCTCGGCGCGCCGTTTTGCGAAGAGCTCCTGGTACGCGGCATCATCTTTGAGTTTTCGCTGCGTGCGTTTAATCCGCAGTGCCGTCCGCTCTGGAAACGCCGGCGCCGCGCGAACGCGCAAGACGGCGCTATAGTGCCCTGGGCGGCCCCGAGTACCTGGGGCGTCGCCGCGGCAATCGTGCTGCAGGCGGCCATCTTTGGCTTTATGCATATGAACTGGGTGCAGGGCTGCTATGCGGGCGCTGCCGCCCTCATTTTTGGTTGGGTGCTCGTGACGACCGGAAAGCTCCGCTACACGATCTTGCTGCACTTTGCCTTTAATGCCGGGTCGTATCTCATGACGTTGCTCTGGTTTGTGAACACGCCGTTCGACGTTGTGGTCACGGTTGGCATCGCCGGCTTTGTGCTGGTAGAGGCGATGCACTCGCTGCTTCGATTGTGCATTCCCGTGTCGCGCGAAGCTGATCGGTCTGAGTAATAACGCCTTTAATTAGACCGATGCGTCTTGAACGCACCTGGCGTTTCGCCGAATGCTTCTTTGAATTTTGAGTAAAAGAATGACATGTTGGAGATGCCGACTTTTCGGGCTACATACTGCACGCTGCGCTCGGTGTTATTGAGAAGATATGCCGCCTCTGTGAGCTGCTGGTTGAGCTTGATTTGCGAAAACGTTTTGCCGGTTTTTTGCTTGATCAAGCTGCTGAGATAGCTGGTGCTATAACCCGTATCGCTCGCAATGCTTTCGAGTGTGCAGTCGCCGTAGCTTCGCTCAATATGATTCAGAATCGACACGATGCGTTCGTCCGACATGATCGCCTGGTTATCAGTTGCGGAGCGTCGGTACAGTCCTCGAATGAGAACAAGGAATAGGCTGACGGCGAGGTGCCTCATGAGTTCATTGGAATAGGCATCTTTAAAGTGATATTCGATAAAGAGCATCTCGATGAGGTGTCGCGCATGTCGGGCGTATTCCTCTGGAAGAATGAGATATTTTCGGGCCTCGCGGTTTTTGGACACAAAATCAAATAGAAGATTCGTTAATGGTGACGCGCCGGGTAGCTGGCTCAGGAACAACGAATCGAACATTTCTTTTTTGAAGACGATCGAAATGACGATATCATGT
>CABQLK010000037.1 GCA_902465015.1 uncultured Collinsella sp. | reverse complement strand
ATGAAATCCGCCGAGACGCGACTGCGAGCGAATGTTTTGTGCAACTGGTTGGAAATCGGAAATTAGCCAGCGACAAGACACTAGAACTACCTAGTTTGCCTGTTAGTGAATTAATGTCATTTCAAAACTATGTCGGATTACGGGGCTGGACCCGGACCGGTCGTCCATGCCCTGCATTTCACGGAATGCACAAGTCGTCTACCTGCGGTTTTGATTTTACCGATTACGGCATGCTCTGGGGTTCCCGGCCCGGCCCCGTAAACCGGCATGGTTTTGAAATCGCCGGGTCGGCGGGAGCGCGATTGGCCCCGGTAACGGGCCTGGCGCCGGCAAGACGGCCGTTGGGCGGATGGCGGCCCGCGCCGCGACTGCGAAATTTTCCAAAAATGTCCTTGCATCGTGGTCCGAGTTCCCGTATAGTACTTCTTCGCACGGGGGCGTAGCTCAGCTGGGAGAGCGCTTGACTGGCAGTCAAGAGGTCAGGGGTTCGATCCCCCTCGTCTCCACCCGAGCATTGAATGAGGCTCCAACGCAAGTTGGGGCCTTTTTTCATATAGGAACACAAGGTCAAAGGCGGCACCATGATCCTCCTGGTCGACAAGATCGTCCGTTGAACGGGCGCCGCGTGCATGGTAGTATTTCACGACGTGGTTCAAGATAGGGATCTATTCTATTGGCCTCTATCGCACACGCCATTTTATAAGGGCTCTTGGCGCAACGGTTAGCGCAGGGGACTCATAATCCCTGGGTTCTGGGTTCGAATCCCGGAGGGCCCACCAGGTTTTTCAACAGGTCAGACAATATGTCTGGCCTGTTTTCTTTTTCATGGCAGTAGTTTTCACTTGCGAATAGCCTGCTTGCTCACTTCCGGGCGCCCTCGGTCGGCTGCCTGCGATGCCGCCGCGGCCCCGCGGGACTCCGGCGCCCGCGCCCCCGGAAAGTTTTTCCAAAATTGTCCTTGCATCGCCGTCCGAGTTCCCGTATAGTATTTTTTCGCACGGGGGCGTAGCTCAGCTGGGAGAGCGCTTGACTGGCAGTCAAGAGGTCAGGGGTTCGATCCCCCTCGTCTCCACCCGAGCATTGAATGAGGCTCCAACGCAAGTTGGGGCCTTTTTTCATATAGGAACACAAGGTCAAAGGCGGCACCATGATCCTCCTGGTCGACAAGATCGAAAAAAGCTTCGGCGCACGCGTCCTCTTTAGCGGCGCGTCCTTCCAGATCAACCCCGGCGAGCGCTTCGCGCTCGTGGGACCCAACGGCGCCGGCAAAACCACCATGCTCAAGATCATCATGGGCATCGACAGCCCCGACGCCGGCCAGGTCCAGTACGCCAAGGACTGCCAGGTGGGCTACCTAGAGCAGGAAACCAACCTGGAGCAAAAGGACACCACCATCCTTGCCGAGGTCATGGCCGCTGCGAAAGAAATCCGCCGCATGGGCGAGCGCGCCAACGAGCTGCAGGCCCAGATCACCGAGCTCTCCGAGCAAGGCAAGGACGTCGACGCACTCCTCAACGAGTACGGACAGGTCCAGGACCGCTTTGAGCACCTGGGCGGCTACGAGCTCGAGAGCAACGCCCGCAAAATCCTATCCGGCCTGGGCTTTAAGGTCGCCGACTTTGAGCGCCCGTGTTCCGAGTTCTCGGGCGGCTGGCAGATGCGCATCGCGCTTGCCAAGCTCTTCCTGCGCCACCCCGATCTGCTGCTTCTGGACGAGCCCACCAACCACTTGGACCTCGAAAGCGTCCAGTGGCTGCGCGGCTTTATCGCCAACTACGACGGCGCCGTGCTCATCGTCAGCCACGACCGCGCCTTCATGGACGCCTGCGTCGACCACGTCGCCGCCCTCGAAAACCGTCGCGTGACCACCTACACCGGCAACTACAGCAGCTACCTCAAGCAGCGCGAGGACAACCTGGAGCAGATGCGCGCCAAGCGTGCCGCCCAGGAGCGCGACATCGCCCACATGCAGGTCTTCGTCGACAAGTTCCGCTACAAGCCCACCAAGGCCGCCCAGGCGCAGGAACGCATCCGCAAGATCGAGCAGATCAAAAAGGAGCTCGTCATCCTTCCCGAGGGCCACAAGCACATCGACTTTAAGTTCCCAGATCCGCCGCGCTCCGGCGATATGGTAGTGGGCCTGGAGGGCGTCTCCAAGTCCTACGGTAACAAGCACATCTACAGCGACATCGACCTCAAGCTCTACCGCGGCGAGCACGTGGCGCTCGTCGGCCCCAACGGCGCCGGCAAGTCCACGCTCATGAAGATCCTCGCCGGCCTGGAGCCACCCACCACCGGCACCCGCGATCTGGGCACCAACGTGGGCGTGGCCTACTACGCCCAGCACGCGCTCGAAGGCATGACCGAGTCCAACACCGTCCTACAAGAGATCGACACCGTCACGCCCAAGTGGACCGTGCCGCAGCAGCGCAGCCTGCTGGGCGCCTTCCTGTTTAGCGACAACGATTCCATCGAGAAACAGGTTCGCGTCCTCTCCGGCGGCGAAAAGGCGCGTCTGGCCCTGGCCAAGATGCTCGTGGCCCCCGAGGCGCTCCTGTGCCTGGACGAGCCCACCAACCACCTGGACATCGACTCGGTGGACATGCTCGAGAACGCCCTGCAAAACTTCCCCGGCACCATCGTGCTAATCAGCCACGACGAGCACCTGGTGCGCGCCGTGGCCAACCGCGTGATCGACATCCGCGACGGCAAGGTCACGGTCTATGACGGCGACTACGACTACTACCTCTACAAGCGCGAGGACCTCGCAGCCCGCGCCGCCGCCGAGGCGGCAGGGGAGAGTGCACCGGCCGCGACCAAGTCCGCTAAGGTCACCGCGGCCCAGCCCGACACCCCCGTCACCGCCTCCAAGCCTGCCGAGGGCAAAAAGACCAAGGAGCAGAAGCGCGCCGAGGCCCAGGCCCGCGCTGCGCTCAACAAAAAGCTCAAGGGCGTGCGCAACCAGCTCAAGAAGATCGAGACGGAGCTCGACAAAAAGCGCGCCCGCTATGACGAGCTTATGGAATTGATGGCAAGCGAAGAGCTTTATGCCGATCAAGACAAGTTCAACGCCGCGCTGGGGGAATATAACGGCCTTAAGCAAGAGCTACCCAAGCTCGAGGACGAATGGCTGGAGCTTTCCACCCAGATCGAAGAGGAGACCGCGCGTGAACTCTCGTAAGGCCGCTGCCGTGGCGATGAGCATCATCGCCATCGCCTGTCGCATCTGCGGCATCTTTATGAGCGCGATGACCGTGCTGCTGTGCTTTAGTGGCCTCACCGCCAAGCTGCAGATTGTCGGCTTTGTCGTCGAGCTTTCTCGCGCGCTGCCGAGCGCCATCGCCGGCTACGGCGTCATCACCTCGCCCTTTGGCGGCGTCTTCCGCCTGGATTACGCCATCGTCGCTGTAATCCTGTTTGTAATTGACTACCTGCTCACGCGCGCTTCGCGCCGCGTCCGCTAGGGGAGCGCCATGTCCAGCAGCTACATCATGAACCTGCTTGCCAGCGCCGTTGCCGTCATCGTTGGCATCGTGATCCACGAGAGCGCGCACGCCGCCGCAGCCTGGGCGCTCGGCGACAAAACGGCTCGCTCGCGCGGCCGCGTCTCGCTCAACCCGCTCAACCATATCGACCCGTTTGGCACCATCATCCTGCCGCTGCTCATGCTCGCAGCCGGTGGCCCGGTGTTCGCCTTCGCCAAACCCGTACCCGTCTACCTCAACAACCTCAAGCACCCCAAGCGCGACGAGGTCCTGGTGAGCGCTGCCGGTCCCGCATCGAACATCGCGCTCGCCTGTCTTGCCGCCGCCCTCATGCGCCTGACCTATGGCAGCCTCTACACCAGCATGTCATTTGCCCTGGCGTCACAGATCATGAACTTCGGCGCCACCTTTATCGTGGTTAACTTATCGCTCGCGTTCTTTAACCTCATCCCGATTCCACCGCTCGACGGCTCGTCGATCATCGTGCCCTTCCTCAAGGGCAAGGCGCTCGCCAACTACTACCGCCTGCAGCAATACGCTATGCCCATCCTCATCCTGGTTTTGTATCTGCTGCCCATGTGGACCGGCATCGACGTGATCGGCCGCTATTTCGACGTTACCGTGTATCCGCTTGCTGAGCAGCTGCTCAACTTCGCAATCGCCGGCATCTAAGGTAAACTTACAGGTCGACCGTGCAAAACGGTCGCAACATGCACCCAAACCGCGCCGCGAAGGCGCCGTCAAAGGAGGTCGAAGATGTCGTATCGCGTGTCGACGCAGGTCTACAGCGGACCGTTCGACCTGCTGCTGCAGCTGGTAACCCGCCAAAAAGTAGATATCGGCGCCATCTCCATCAGCGAGGTGGCCGAGCAATACCTGGCCGAGGCCGAGCGCATCGAGGCGCTGGACCTGGACGTGGCGAGCGACTTTTTGCTGGTCGCGGCAACCCTTTTGGACATCAAGGCTGCCTCTCTGGTGCCGCAGGAGGCCCCGCGCAAAGCCGATGACGACGATGACGAGTTCGACGAAGACCTCGAGGAACTCAGCGCGCTCGACGGCGACGCCTTGCGCGAGGTCCTGATCCAGCGCCTGATTGCCTACAAGCAGTTTAAAGGCGCGGCTGCGGCCCTCGGTGCCCGCATGCAGGCCGAAAGCCGCATGCATCCGCGCGTAGCCGGCCCCGACCCCGAGTTCTTGGGCCTTATGCCCGACTACCTGGCCGGCATCACGCTGCGCGGTCTAGCCGTCATCTGCGCCGACCTGGATGGCAAGCGACAGACCTTCCTGCTCGAGGCCGAGCACGTGGCGCCGCATCGCGTACCGCTCGACTTGACCGTGGCCTCAGTCGACCGCTTTACCATGACGCACCAAACCTGCACCTTCCGCGAGCTGCTGGACGGCGATGCCACCACCGAGCAGCTCGTCGTCACCTTCCTAGCTATGCTTGAGCTCGCCAAGCGCGGCTCGCTCACGCTGAGCCAGGATGAGATCTTTGGAACCATCCGCATCAACCGCGTCGAGGGCGCCGAGGCCTATGTGCCCGGCGAGGGCCCCGAGCTCACCGAATAGGAGCCGCAACCATGTCAACCCTTTCCACGCTGGAGGCAAACAGCCTCAAAGGCGCCCTCGAGGCGCTGCTGCTGGTGTCGAGTGACCCGGTGAGTGCGCCCGCGCTGGCCGGCGCACTGGATATCGCCCCCGGCGAGTGCGCGTCGCTGCTCGCCGAGCTCAAGGTTGAGTACGAGGAGGCCAACCGCGGCTTTCAGCTGCGCGAGGTTGCCGGCGGCTGGCGCCTGTTTACGCACCCCGCCTACCACGACGTGGTCGAGGCCTATGTGTTGAGCTGGGACACGCAAAAGCTGTCGCAGGCGGCGCTCGAAACTCTGGCCGTCATCGCATACCACCAACCCGTGACGCGCGAGGTAGTCAAGGGCATCCGTGGCGTCAATTCCGACGGCGTCATCGCGTCGCTCGTGGACAAAGGTCTGGTGCGCGAGCTCGGCCGCGATCCCCAGCGCGGTCAAGCCATCATCTACGGCACGACCAACGCCTTTTTGGAAAAGTTCGGCCTGCGCTCCACCCGCGACCTACCCGATCTGGAGCAGTTTGCCCCCGACGAGCAGTCGCGCCAGTTTATCCGCGAGCGCCTGAGCGGCCGCAGTATTCAGTCCACGCTCGAGGAGCAAGCCGAGGACCTGGACGAAGAGCGCGAGCTGCTCGATACCGATATTGATGATGTCGAGGCGGTCGGTGGCGAGGAATTCCTGGCCACCGACGACACTGCGGAGGACACGCATGATGAGGACTAACGAAGTAGGGGAGACGTGCACCGCAAGTGCCACGGGCGCCACAACGCCCGTAGGCGACGCCCAGCCCGTCTATCCGCACACCATGCGCCTGCAGCGCTTTTTGGCGCGCGCGGGCGTGGCGAGCCGCCGCGGCTCGGAGGACCTGATGACCGCCGGCCGCGTGACCGTCAACGGCCAGGTCGCGACCGAACTGGGCACCAAGGTCGATGTCGACCACGATCACATCGAGGTCGACGGCATGCCCGTCAAGCTCAACCAGGGCGCCGTGTACCTGATGCTCTACAAGCCGACCGGCTACCTTACCACCATGAGCGATCCGCAGGAGCGCCCTTGCGTGGCTGATCTGGTCCCACGCGACCGCTTTCCGGGACTATTCCCGGTTGGTCGCCTGGACCGCGACACCACAGGCCTTTTGCTCTTTACCACCGACGGCGACCTGTCTCAGGACCTGCTGCACCCGAGCAAACACGTCTACAAGACCTACCAGGCGCTTGTGGACGGAGACTTATCAGACCGCGATCTTACGCCGCTCCGCCGTGGCATCGAGCTCGACGACGGCCTATGCCAGCCGGCAATCTGCCGCATCATCACCGCACGCGAGGCCGAGGCCGTAGCTCCCCAGGGCGTCAAGCCCGGCACCACCGCCGTGGAGGTCATCATCCGCGAAGGCCGCAAGAACCAGGTTAAGCGCATGCTGAGCAAGATTCACCACCCGGTAATCCGTCTGCATCGCTGCAACTTTGCCGGCCTGGAGCTCAAGGACGTGGCCAAGGGCTCGTGGCGCGAGCTCACCGACCGCGAGGTACAGGTCCTCAAAAGCGGCGGCATCCCGCCCAAGCAGGCGAGCGCCAAGCGCAACGGCGGCAAGCCCCAAGACACGCCCGCCAGCCGCACGCGTCACCACGGCAGCCACGGCTCCGCACCCAAGCGCAACACCTACCGCGAGCGCTACACGGGCTAGGCAACCCGCCGCACCCCAACGCCCGCGAACCATACCAGCACGCCAACCATCGAAAGGAAGCATTGCATGATCGTCGCCATCGACGGCCCCGCCGGTTCCGGCAAGTCCACCATCGCCAAGGAGATCGCCCGCCAGCTGGGCTTTAACAAGCTCGACACGGGCGCCATGTATCGCGCCGTCACCTTCGCCGCGCTCGATCGCGGCATCGACCTGGATGACGAGGCGGCCATCGACGCCCTCGCCGAGCAGATCGAGATTCGCTTTACCAACGGCACCGGTGAGGATACGCGCCTGACCATCGACGGCCAGGACGCTTCGGCCGCCATTCGCACCCCGCAGGTCGACGCCAACGTGTCCAAGGTCTCGGCCTACCCGGGCGTGCGCGCCGCCATGCTCATCCACCAGCGCCGCGCCGCCGAGGACCGCGATATCGTGGCCGAGGGTCGCGACATCGGAACCGTCGTGTTCCCTAACGCGCAGGTCAAGGTCTTCCTGACCGCCGACCCGCGCGAGCGCGCCCGTCGCCGTGTGCTGCAGCGTCACCAAAACGATGCCCAGCCGCTCACGTCCGAGCAGCTCGAGGCCGAGGTCGACGAGACCCTCGACGCCCTTAAGCAGCGCGACAAGCTCGACAGCAGCCGCGAGGTCGCCCCGCTCGTGCCCGCCGAGGACGCCGTGCACGTCGACTCCACCGCCCACACCATCGACGAGGTCGTCTCGATAATCGAGGACCTCATTAACCAAAGGAGGTAGCCCATGCGCCTGTTTAAGCAGACGCCCGAGGACTATTACAACGCCCCCTACGCCGAGTTCCCGGCGCTCATCCGCGGCGCTGTCGTCGTGGTTATGGCCATCCTTTGGGCCTTCTCCAAGCTCATGTGGCGCTGGAAGGTAGAGGACGCCGACCTGCTGTTTGAGCGCCAAGAAGGCCGCGGCAGCGTGGTCATCTGCAACCACACCTCGATGGCCGAGCTCTTGGCCGTGGAGACGGCGCTGTTCTTTGGGGGGCGCCGCATTCGTCCCATCTTTAAGTCCGAGTTCGCCAAGAGCAAGATTGTGCGCTGGGCCTTTAGCCGCGTTGGCGGCATCCCCGTGGAGCGTGGTACTGCCGATATGAAGTGCTTGCGCGCCGCCCAGCATGCGCTGCAGCGCGGCGAGGACGTTCTGATCTTCCCCGAGGGCACGCGCATCCGCTCGCGCGAGATCAAGCCCGAGGTCCACGGCGGTTTTGCGCTCATCGCTCAGATGGGCAAGGCACCTGTGAACCCGCTCGCCATTTGCGGCTGGTCCGACATCACGCCCGCGGGCAAAAAGATCATGCGTCCCAAGAAATGCTGGATCCGCGCCGGCAAGGCCGTCTCGCTTTCCGACGCACCGGCCGGGCTTAAACGCACGGAGCGCCTGGAATGGTTTGAGTCCGAGGCCATGAACCGCGTCTACGCCATGCGAGACGAGCTGTGTGCCGCGCATCCGGGCAGGTTCTAGCCATGAGCGAGAACGTGACGAACACCGCCGCGACTGCGTCCGACCAGGACGGCGCGCCCTCCATCGAGATTGCAGCCCACGCCGGCACTTGCTACGGCGTACAGCGCGCGCTCGACATGGCGCTGGCCGCCGCGCCGCAGGCAGGGGAGAGCACTCAGGTCCATACCTTGGGTCCGCTCATCCATAACCCCATCGTGGTGCGCGAGCTTGCTGAGGCAGGCGTTGGCCTGGCCGAGACCCTGGACGACGCAGCATCGGGTACCGTAATCATCCGCGCACACGGCGTAGTGCCGCAGGTGATCGATGCTGCCCGCAAGCGCGGCCTCAACGTGGTCGATGCCACCTGCCCCTACGTAAAGAAGGTCCATGTGGCGGCCGAGCGCCTGGTGCGCGAGGGCTACCGTGTGATCGTCGTGGGCGAGCCGGGGCACCCCGAGGTCGAGGGCATTCTAGGCCACGCAGGCGACGATGCGCAGGTCGTGAGCTGTGCCGCTGACGCCAACGCCTTGTCACTCAAGGGCAAGGTAGGCCTCGTCGTGCAGACCACCCAGACCGCGCAGAACCTCGCCGAGGTCGTGGCGGCTATCACCCCGCGCGTGCAGGAGCTGCGTGTGATCAACACCATCTGCGCCGCCACGAGTGAGCGTCAACAGGCAGCAGCCACACTTGCCAACCGCTGCGACTGCATGGTCGTGGTGGGCGGCAAGAACTCGGGCAACACCCGCCGCCTGGCGCAGATTTGCGCAGACGCCTGCGAGCGCACGTATCACATCGAGGAAGCTTCCGAGCTCCAGGCCGCGTGGTTTACCGACGCTCACCACATCGGCATCACTGCCGGAGCCTCCACCCCACAAGAACACATCGAACGCGCCGTCACGCGCATCAAGGAGCTTTGCCGCTAACCATGGACCAGACCGTACCCGCATACGCCGCCGAGGTGGCCGATTACGGGCGCAGCCGCGACCCCGAGCCGGGTGAGGGCGCGCTCGTTAAGAACGTGCGTCCCGAATCGCCCGCATGGGATGTGGGCATCGAGCCGGGCATGCGCGTGCTCACGGTCAATGGCGAGCAGCTCACCGACATGATTGTGTGGCTCTGGGAGGCCGACGATGATACCGTCGACCTGGAGGTTTTCGATCCGCGCGACAACACCGTCACCTCCGTCGAGCTCGACCGCTTCCCAGGAGAGGACTGGGGCCTTGAGTTCGATGGCCCTATCTTCGATGGCATGCGCACCTGTGTGAACGCCTGCGTGTTCTGCTTTATGACGATGCTCCCCAAGGGCGGCCGCTCCACGCTCTACATCCGCGATGATGACTACCGCCTGAGCTTTTTGCAGGGCAACTTTGTCACGCTCACAAACCTTACCGACGAAGATGTTCAAAACGTCATCCAACGCAACATGAGCCCCATGAACGTGTCGGTCCATGCCGTAAGCCCCGACGTCCGCTGCCGCATGATGGGCCGCAATGCCCAGCGCGGCATGGACGTGCTCGAGGCCATCATGGCGGCCGGCATCGAGATTCACGCGCAGATTGTGCTGTGCCCCGGCATGAACGACGGCGAGGAGCTGGAAAAGACCCTGCGCTTCTGTGAGGAACATGAGCAGATCACGAGCCTGGGCATCGTGCCGCTCGGCTTTACCAAGCATCAGAACCGTTTTAGCTGGTCCTACAGCGACAAACCCGAGCTGGCGCGCGAGACTATCGCCATGATCCGGCCCTTCCAGGACCGTGCCTTCGAGCGATTTGGCCGCCACACCTTCCAGATGAGCGACGAGTTCTACCTGGATGCCGGCATCGAGCCGCCCGAGGCGGACTTTTACGACGGCTACCCGCAGTACTACGACGGCATCGGCATGATCCGCTCCTATCTGGACGAGACCGACAACGTGCTCGCCGCCGATGCCGAGCGCCTGCGCCGCGTTCGCGAGGCAATCGCCGCCCGTGGCCAGCACCTGCTGTGCCTCTCGGGCGCCAGCGCACGCGACACGGTGGCCCGCTTTGTGGAGTCGCCCCGGGGACTCGCCGGCACCGTCACAGCCATCAAGAACCGCTACTTTGGCGGCAACGTGGACGTGACCGGCCTCATCGTCGCGTGTGACATTCTGGAGCAGCTGCCCCAAGATCTGTCGGGGGTTATGCTCTTTGTGCCTAAGCTCATGTTCAACGCTGACGGCATGACGCTTGACGAGTATCATCGTGACGATTTACTCGCAAGCCTTACAAGTCGCGGCGCCGAGGTTCATGTGGTGTCGACCATGCCGCATGAGTTGCTCGATACCCTGGAGCACATCCTTGGCATTGTGCCTGCCGACTCTACTAATTCCGCTGACCCTACCCATTAAAGGAGAGCAGATGAAACCTATCGTCGCCGTCGTCGGACGCCCCAACGTGGGCAAGTCCACGCTCGTTAACCGCCTGGCCCAGACCTCGGACGCCATCGTCCACGAGTCTCGCGGCGTCACGCGCGACCGCTCGTATCACACGGCCGATTGGAACGGCCGCGAGTTCACCATCGTCGACACGGGCGGCATCGAACCGCTCAAGAGCGATGACGTCTTCGCCACGTCCATTCGCGACCAGGCCCTCGCCGCCGCCGAGGAAGCCGCCGTCATCCTGTTTGTGGTCGACGGCCGCACCGGCGTCACCGAGGAGGACGAGTCGGTCGCCCGCATGCTCAAGCGCTGCGACAAGCCGGTCTTTCTGCTGGTGAACAAGCTCGACAACCCCGATCGCGAAAACGACAGCATCTGGGAGTTCTATTCGCTCGGCATCGGCGAGCCCACGCCGCTCTCGGCCCTGCATGGCCACGGCACGGGCGACCTGCTCGATGACATCGTGGCCCTGCTTCCGGAGGAAGAGGACGAGGTCGCCGATGAGTTCCCCGACGCGCTGAACGTCGCCATCATCGGCCGTCCCAACGCCGGTAAGTCGTCGCTGTTCAACCGCATCCTGGGCGCCGACCGCTCTATCGTGTCCAACATTGCCGGCACGACGCGCGACGCCATCGACACCGTCGTGGAGCGCAACGGCAAGCACTACCGCATGGTCGACACCGCGGGCATTCGCAAGAAGAGCACCGTGTACGAGAACATCGAATACTACTCCATGGTCCGCGGCCTGCGCGCCATCGACCGCGCCGACGTGGCGCTGCTCGTCGTCGACGCCTCCGTGGGCGTTACCGAGCAGGACCAGAAGGTCATGGGTCTTGCCATCGAGCGCGGCTGCGCCATCGTTGTGCTGCTCAACAAGTGGGACCTGCTCGACGATGACCGCAAGCGTGAGGCCTGCATGGAGACCGTCGACCGCCGTCTGGGCGTCATGGCTCCCTGGGCCCAGTACCTGCGCATCTCAGCCCTGACCGGCCGTAGCGTCGAGAAGATCTGGTCGATGGTCGACGCGGCCGAAAAGACGCGCTCGCAAAAGATCAGTACCTCACGCCTCAACACGTTCCTCACCGACCTGCGCGAGTTCGGTCATACCGTGGTGGACGGCAAGCGCCGCCTGCGTATGCACTACGTGACCCAGACGGGCGTCAACCCGCCGACGTTCACGTTCTTCGTCAACCACAGTGACCTGGTCAACGACACCTACCAGCGCTACGTGGAGAACCGCATGCGCTCGACCTTCGACTTTGCCGGCACGCCCATTCGACTCTTCTTTAGGAAGAAGGAGCAAAAGGATGCATAATCCGATTCTTCTGACCGCCATCTGCGCCGTGGTCTCGTTCTTTATCGGGGCGATTCCGTTTGGTCTGATCCTGGGCCGCGTGTTCAACCACACGGACATTCGTAAGGCGGGCTCCGGCAACATCGGCACCACCAACGCCCTGCGCGTGGCCGGCCCCAAGGTGGCCGCGCTCACGCTGCTGCTCGACTGCCTTAAGGGCGCCATCTGCGTCCTTATCGCGCGTCCGCTCATTGCCGACTTGGGCTATGGCTTCCCCGTGAGCATTATGGCTCCCGGTGCCGCCGGCGACTGGATGCTCGGCGTCATTTGCCTGGCTGCCGTGTGGGGACACATCTTCTCGCCCTACCTCAACTTCCATGGAGGCAAGGGTATCGCCGTGGGTCTGGGCGTTATCCTCGCATGGTACTGGCCCATTGGTCTGTCGCTGCTGGGCATGTTTATCGTGGCCGTCGCCATCACCAAGTTCGTGTCGGTGGGCTCGCTTGCCGCGGCCATCGGTCTTCCCATCGCCTCTTGTGCGGTCTTTCCGTACAGCAGCCTAGGACTTAAGTTTTGCATGGCGATGATCGGCATCACCGTGGTGTGGGCCCATCGTGCGAACATCAAAAAGCTCATGACCGGTAAGGAGTCCAAGCTCTCGTTTACCAAGCGCGTCACCGAGCCCGACGATAAGTAGGAGAGAGTCATGAATGTTGCGCTGATTGGCTCTGGCTCCTGGGGAACCGCCGTCGCCGGCCTTGCCGCCGCGCGAGCAGAGCGCGTGACCATGTGGGCCCATAGCGAGCAGACGGCCGCCGGCATCAATGGCGAGCACCGCAACCCCCGCTACCTTGTGGGCTACGAGCTGCCCGGCAACGTCGTCGCCACGACCGAGCTCGTGCAGGCGCTCGACGGCGCCGAGGCCATCATCTTTGCCGTTCCTTCGACGCACCTTCGCAGCGTGTGCCACCAGGCCGCGCCCTTTATCGCCGCCGATACCCCGGTGCTCTGCCTCACCAAGGGCATTGAGCCCGAGTCCGGCCTGCTCATGAGCGAGGTCATCGCCAGCGAGATCGGCAACGAGGCGCGCGTGGCGGCCCTCTCGGGCCCCAACCATGCCGAGGAAATTTGCCGCGGCGGACTTTCTGCCGCCGTCATCGCCAGCGAAGATCCGCAGATAGGGGAGGCCTTTAAGGACCTGCTCCTGTCCACGGCCTTCCGCATCTATCTGTCGCAAGACATGACCGGTGTCGAGGTCTGCGGCGCCATGAAAAATGTCATCGCCATCGTGTGCGGCATCTCCGCCGGCACCGGCGCGGGCGACAACACGCTCGCCCTCATCATGACGCGCGGCCTAGCCGAGATCAGCCGTCTGGTGCACGCCCGCGGCGGTCAAGCTATGACCTGCATGGGACTTGCCGGCATGGGAGACCTCATTGCCACCTGTACCTCGGAGCATTCGCGCAACCGCACCTTTGGCTACGAGTTTGCCCACGGCGTTTCGCTCGACGAGTACCAAACGCGCACGCATATGGTTGTCGAGGGCGCCGTCGCGGCCCGCAGCGTCAGCGAACTTGCCCGTTCACTGGGCGTAGACATTCCGCTCACCTTTGCCGTGGAGCAAACGCTCTACAACGGTGTTACTTTGGATAGGGCACTCGAGATTCTTACCGACCGCGTCCCCTCTCAAGAGTTCTACGGACTCACCGACTAGCGCAGAAAGGCTACTACCATGGGTTCCATCAAAATCGCTCCGTCCGTCCTTTCGGCCGACATGGCCAACCTCAAGGGCGAACTCGACAAGATCGCCGCTGCCGACTACGTGCACTTCGACGTTATGGACGGTCACTTTACCGGCAACCTCACCTTTGGCGTCGACATCCTCAAGGCCGTCAAGCGCTCCACCGATGTACCGGTCGACGCGCACCTGATGGTGTCGAACCCCGACGAGACGGTCGATTGGTACGCCGACGCCGGTGCCGATATGATCACCGTCCACTACGAGGCCTCCACGCACTTGCACCGCACGCTTACCCATCTGCAGCAGCGCGGCGTCAAGGCTGGCGTGGTGCTCAACCCCGCCACCCCCGTGTGCGTGCTCGAGAGCATCATCGACGTTGTCGACATGGTGCTGCTCATGAGCGTGAACCCCGGCTTTGGCGGCCAGAGCTTTATTCCCGGTACCATTGCCAAACTGCACGAGCTCAAGGCCATGTGCGAGCGTCACGGCGTGTCGCCCCTGATCGAGGTCGACGGCGGTATTTCTTCCAAGAATATTGCCGATGTCGTCAAGGCCGGCGCCAACGTGCTCGTGGCCGGCTCCGCCGTATTTAAGTCCGAAGATCCCGCCGCCGAGGTTGTGCTGCTGCAAAAGCTGGGCAACGAGGCCGCACAGGAGGCATAAACCCTTATGACCGCAGGTCAAAACCGAATACCCGTGAATCTTGACTATGCCGCCTCGACGCCCATGCGCGCCGAGGCGCGCCTTGCGCAGCGTGAGTACGACGAGAGCGAGCTTGCCGGCGTCAACCCCAACTCGCTGCACTCGCTTGGCCGCAAGGCCGCCGCACGCCTGGAAGTCGCCCGTCGCGAAATCGCCCGTAGCTTTGGCGCACGCGTTCGCCCGTCCGAGATCGTCCTGACCAACGGCGGCACCGAGGCCAACCAGCTGGCGCTCCTCGGTCTTGCCGAGGGCGCCCGCCAGCGCGACCGAAAGCGTAACCGCGTGATCGTATCTGCCATCGAGCACGATTCGATTTTGGACAACCTGCCGCTGCTGCGCGCCGCCGGCTTTTCCGTCGACCTGGTGCAGCCCTGCCGCGCGGGCTACATTGAGCCTGCCGCGCTTGTCGAGCTACTAGGCGACGACGTGGCGCTCGTGAGCATCATGGTTGCCAACAACGAGACCGGCGTGGTGCAGCCCATCCGCGAGCTTGCCGCGGCCGCGCATACCGTGGGCGCACTGTTCCACACCGATGCCATCCAGGGGTATCTGCACATTCCGCTCGATGCCGCCGAGCTGGGCGTCGATGCTATGTCCGTCGCCGCCCATAAAATTGGCGGTCCTGTGGCATCCGGCGCACTCTACCTTAAGAGCCGCACGCCGCTGCGCCCGCGCATCTTTGGCGGCGGACAGGAGGCCGGTCGTCGTGCCGGCACGCAGGACCTGCGTACACAGCTGGCTTTTGCCGCTGCCGCCCGTACGCTGGCGCCCCATGTGGCCCAGGAGCGTGCGGCGCTGCAAGCCCTTTCCGACAAGCTCTACGCCACGCTTACGGCCCATCCGCGTATTCATGCCACCATGGGCGACTACGCACAGGCCGATCGCCTGCCGGGCATGGTCTCCATCTACGTCGACGGCATGGACTCCGAGGAGCTCATCGTCAAGCTCGATGCCGCCGGCTTTGAGGTATCGGCCGGTTCCGCCTGCTCGAGCGGCAGCATGGACCCGAGCCATGTTCTCAGCGCCATGGGTATTGGCCGCGAACAGGCCCTGGGTGCACTGCGTATCTCCTTCGATGACCGTGTGGACCCGGCCGATCTGGACGATTTTGCTCAAGCGCTGCTGTCGATCGTAGGAGCCGCATGATAGTCTCCGAGTTTGAACGTGCGCTGCTGACGCGCTACCCCAAGGCGGACGCCGAGGGCTGGGATCACGTAGGACTCTCCGTTGGCGATCCGGCCGCGGAGATCACCGGCGTTGCCTGCGCACTCGATGCGACCGAGGCTAATGTTCGACGCGCACAAGAAGCCGGTGCCAACGTGCTGCTGACGCATCATCCCATCTATATCAAGGCGCCCGAGGCCTTTTGTCCGGCGGATTCCGCACGCCCCCAATGCAGCGCGGCGCTCTACGAGGCAGCGCGTTGCGGCGTGAGCATCATATCGCTCCACACCAACCTGGACCGCTCGCACGAAGCCCGTGTCTGCCTGAGCAAGCTGCTGGGTGCCGTACCCGTGAGCTCACTGGAGCACGTGGACGACCCCGAGGCCACCGGCCTGGGCGCACTTGCAACGCTCAACGACCCGTGCACGCTGCGCGATCTTGCCACCCGTGCTGCCACGGCCTTCGGCAGCGACCCGCGCGTATGGGGTGAAGCCGAGCACCCGTGCCGAACCGTCGCCATTTTGGGCGGCTCCCTGGGCGACTTTGGAGAGCTCGCCATCGCCGCAGGCGCAGATGTTGTCGTGACGGGCGAGGCAGGCTACCACGTGGCGCAAGACCTTACCTTGCGCGGGCTGCCGGTGATCTTGCTCGGCCACGACCGCTCCGAGGAGCCGTTCGTTGATATATTGATGAACTCTGCAGTTGACGCCGGGGTCGACCCCCGTCATGCGATTAAAATACTGAACCCTTGCCAATGGTGGACTGTGACAAAAGGAGAGAACTTATGAGCGCCGGCGCTACGCTACTCAAGCTGCAACAGATCGATTTGGAGCTCGCCCGCAACAAGAGCGAACTTGCCAATATGCCGGAGCTTAAGGAGCTCGCTTCCAAGCGCAAGACCTATGTGAAGCTCAAGTCCGAGATGACCAAGCTCTACGCCCAGCGCAAGGATCTGGACATTGAGCTCGACGATCTCAACACCACCGAGATTCAGACCAACAACGCCATCGAGGCTGCCAAGAAGCGCCACGTCGACGGCTCCGACTACCGCGAGGTTCAGGACCTGGAGAATGAACTCGCCACCCTGGCCAAGCGTCTGGACAAGATTGAGCACACCCGCAAGGATGTCGTTGTCGCCCATAAGGAGGCGCTCGACCGCGAGGCCCGCGCACAGGCAATCATCGCCAAGTTTGAGGAGGGCGTGAAGGCCGATACCAAGGCCGCCCGCGCCAAGGCTGCCGACCTGCAGGCTCAGATTGACGCCGCCACTAAGGAGCGCACCGCGCTTGCCGCTACGCTGCCGACCGACGTGCTCACCGACTACGAGCGCCTGCTCAAGCAGTTCCGCGGCCTGGCCGTCGAGACCATCCAAGGCAACATCCCCACAGTCTGCCACACCGCGCTGCAGGCGTCGTCCATGAGCGACCTCAACCACGACGGTAGTGAGATTACGCATTGCCCGTACTGCCACCGCCTGCTGGTGCTTCCCAGCAAGGAAGCCTAAATGATGACAGCGGCATCCAACAATTCAATGCAACTTGAGGGAAAAACGATCCTGCTGGGCATTACCGGCGGGATCGCCGCCTATAAGTCGTGCAATATCGTGCGCCTGTTGCAAAAGCGCGGCGCGCGCGTCAAGGTCGTTATGAGCGAGCATGCCACGGAGTTCGTGGGCCCGCTCACCTTCCGTACGCTCACCAATGAGCCGGTCGCGGTTGGGCTATTCGACGACCCCTCCGACCCCATCCACCACATTTCGCTGGCGCAGGAGCCCGATCTGGTGGTCGTGGCGCCCGCGACGGCCAATATCATCGCCAAGATGGCCAACGGCATCGCCGACGACCTCATCTCCACCACGCTGCTTGCGACGCCGCGACCCATCGTGATCGCACCCGCTATGAACAACGGCATGTGGAAGGCGCCGGCGACGCGGGCCAATATGGCCACGCTGCGCGACCGCGGCGTGCATGTGGTGGGACCCGGCAGCGGCTACCTTGCCTGCGGCGACGTGGACACGGGCCGCATGAGCGAGCCCGAGGACATCGTCGAGGCTGTCTGCAGGGTGCTCAATCCCGCGCCTCAGGACCTGGCAGGTAAGCGCATCGTGATTACCGCCGGCCCCACGCACGAGCCGATCGACCCCGTGCGCTTCATCGGTAACCGGTCGTCGGGCAAGATGGGCATCGCCCTGGCGGGGGAGGCTGCTCGCCGCGGTGCTGCGGTCACGCTCGTGTTGGGACCGACATCGCTCGATGTTCCCCGCGGCGTGGAGTGCGTGCGCGTGCAGACCGCCGCAGAGATGCTGCAGGCGACGCTGAGCGCCTTCCAGACGGCCGATGCGGCCATTTGTGCGGCCGCTGTCGCCGACTACACCCCCGCGGCCCCTGCCGACCATAAGCTCAAAAAAGCCAATGAACGCCTGGATCGCATCGATCTTGTCGAGACGGTCGATATTTTGGCCGAGCTCTCGCGTCAGAAGGGCGAGCGATGCGTGATCGGGTTTGCAGCCGAGACCGATAACGTTGTCGAGTACGCCGAGCGCAAATTGGCCCGCAAGGGTTGCGATGCCATTATCGCTAACGATGTCTCGCGCGCCGATTCGGGCTTCGGAACCGACACGAACAAGGTCTGGATTGTGAGCAAAACGGGCACGCAAGAACTTCCCGTGCTAGCAAAACCCCAGCTCGCAGATACAATTTTGGACTTGCTTCAAAATTTATAAAAAAGTTCTTGCACAAGTCTAAAGTTTCGGGTTAATATACTTCCTGTTGCGAGCGAGAGCAGAGCAACAAACAAAAGCTTCGGGACGTGGCGCAGCTTGGTAGCGCACTTGACTGGGGGTCAAGGGGTCGCTGGTTCGAATCCAGTCGTCCCGACCAGAAGTTTGCAGGTCAGGCACCTAGTGCCTGACCTTTTTTGTTTTAAGCAATTGCTTAATTTTGATTAAGCAACAGGGTGCCAATAATCTACCTACGCGATAATCGCTTTTTGCGGTTATTTGCGCGTTTTGCACACGCTTGAGCCGATTTGTTAACGCGATATGAATCTACATACGCGTAGCTGGTATATAGCCGAGTACGGGCTGTATTTATCGCGGCGATTTATATAGATAAAGCAACTGTAACGAACAGGCGTGTCGCTGTCTTTATTCCAGCAGTTCACTTGATCGGTGGACGAGTGGGGTGTTGCAACGAAACGCCAAGGAGGATGGGCTCTATACGAGGACGCCGCAGAGGCAATGGCGGGGGAGTGCGGCAAGCCCTCTGAGAGCCGCTGTATGACCCCATTTTTCCTCAACCCAATAACCTGAACCACGAGCCTCAAACCGTTCGTGCGGCTGCCAAAAGAATAGCCCCTGCGGAAATGCAGGGGCTATTTGCTAGATACAGATGGATCTAGAATCAGCCAGCTGAATTAAAAGCACCAAGCGGCAAACGCGCAGGCAGTGGTAGTCGCATCGCCGTAGTCCCAAGCGCAGTTGTAATAGACACAGCGGAAGCCCGTGTGGCTGCTAGAGAGGGATCTGTCATGAGCTGGAAACCGAGAAAATGCGTTATCGCCTTACTGACTTTGGCGGCTCTGGCGTGTTTCGCCGCCTTAATCGCCGTCAATATCAAACCGCAACACGATGCTTATCCCTCTTCTTTGTCCATTAAAAAGGGCCAAGATTTCAGCCTCGGCCGAAACGTCAATTATTTTGACAAGCTAAAACCTAATGAGGAATACATCTTGTTGTTCTGGGCATCGTGGTGTCCGCACTGCGAATCTCTCATAGAGGATATGCAACAACTTGATAATTTCGCAGCCATAAGGAAGAACCTTTTCACTGTTTCTGAGGACAGCACGATTGAAGAAGCCTCGGTCCA
>CABQLK010000036.1 GCA_902465015.1 uncultured Collinsella sp. | reverse complement strand
ATGGCGGACAGAGAACGAAGACCTTAACTGCCTCTTTTGAACGTGTCCTTGAGCCGCTTGATCGGCTCCAGGGAATGTCCGCATGGAGGCTTATGGTTTATCGAGAACACAGATTGCGCGACGGCGCCGCAAGACAGGGGCAAGCCCTGCCGGGTATCGTTTGGCTCTGAAGCGCGATGAGGCTACGATGCGAAAGAGGCAAGAGGATGAAGATCATCAAGCGCAGCGGCACCGAGGTTGTCTTTGACATCGATAAGATCGTCAATGCCATCCGCGCCGCAAACTTGGAGGTCGAGGAGAGCTCTCGTCTTACCGACCGCCAGGTGGTTTACGCGGCACAAAACGTCGCCGAGGCATGCGAGAACGCGGGCCACACCGTGTCGGTCGAGGAGATTCAGGATCTGGTCGAGGACGAGATTATGCGTCTCGACTGCTACGAGGTCGCTCGCCATTACATCATCTATCGCTATGTTCAGAGCCTGAAGCGCCAGAAGAACACGACCGACGACAAGATTCTGTCGCTGATTGAGTGCAACAACGAAGAGGTCAAGCAGGAGAACTCCAATAAGAACCCGACCGTCAATTCCGTTCAGCGTGACTACATGGCCGGCGAGATCTCCAAGGACCTGACTCAGCGTGTGTTGCTGCCCCAGGAGATTGTGGATGCCCACAATGAGGGTCTGATTCACTTCCATGATTCGGACTACTTTGCCCAGCACATGCATAACTGCGACCTGGTGAACCTGGAGGATATGCTCCAGAACGGTACTGTTATCTCGGGTACGCTGATTGAGAAGCCGCACAGCTTCTCGACCGCCTGCAACATCGCGACGCAGATCATCGCCCAGGTTGCTTCCTCCCAGTACGGTGGCCAGTCGATTTCGCTGACCCATCTTGCCCCGTTCGTCGAGGTGAGCCGTCAAAAGATTCGCGGCGAGGTCGCCCGCGAGCTCGAGGAGCTCGGCGTTTCCGCATCTCCCGAAAAGGTCCGCGAGGTTGTTGAGGACCGCCTGCGTGACGAGATCCGTCGCGGCGTTCAGACGATTCAGTATCAGGTCGTGACCCTTATGACCACCAACGGCCAGGCGCCGTTCGTGACGGTCTTTATGTATCTTAACGAGGCCCGTACGCCTCAGGAGAAGCACGACCTTGCCATGATCGTGGAGGAGACGCTTCGCCAGCGCTACGAGGGCGTTAAGAACGAGGCCGGCGTTTGGATTACCCCGGCATTCCCCAAGCTTATCTATGTACTCGAGGACGATAACGTTCACGAGGATTCCCCGTACTTCTACCTGACCCAGCTGGCTGCCAAGTGCACCGCCAAGCGCATGGTTCCCGACTACATCTCCGAGAAGAAGATGCGCGAGCTCAAGCTGTCGAAGGGCGAGACCGCGGGCAACGGCGACTGCTATACCTGCATGGGTTGTCGCAGCTTCCTGACGCCCGACCGCTCCGGTAACGGATTTAACAACGTGGCCAACGCGCTGAACTATGACCCAAACAAGCCCAAGTACTACGGTCGCTTTAACCAGGGCGTTGTGACCATCAACCTGCCCGATGTCGCCCTGAGCTCGCATCAGGACATGGACAAGTTCTGGAAGATCTTCGACGAGCGCCTTGAGCTGTGCCACCGCGCCCTGCTGTGCCGCCATGAGCGTCTGATGGGCACGCTTTCTGACGCCGCACCGATTCTTTGGCAGTACGGTGCTCTCGCCCGTCTGAAGAAGGGCGAGACGATCGACAAGCTGCTCGTGGGCGGTTACTCCACCATTAGTCTGGGTTATGCCGGCCTGTATGAGTGCGTTAAGTACATGACGGGCCACAGCCACACCGAGAAGGAGGGCACGCCCTTTGCCATGGCCGTCATGCAGCGCATGAACGACAAGTGCGCCGAGTGGAAGGCCGAAAGCGATATTGACTTCTCGCTGTACGGTACCCCGCTTGAGTCGACGACCTACAAGTTCGCCAAGTGCCTGCAGCGTCGTTTTGGCATCATCCCGGGCGTGACGGACAAGGGCTACATCACCAACAGCTACCACGTCCACGTGTCCGAGGAGATCGACGCATTCGACAAGCTTAAGTTCGAGGGTATGTTCCAGCAGCTTTCGCCGGGCGGTGCCATCTCCTACGTCGAGGTTCCCAACATGCAGGACAACCTCAAGGCTGTCATTCGCGTGATGCAGTACATCTACGACAACATCATGTACGCCGAGCTCAACACCAAGAGCGACTACTGCCAGGTGTGCGGCTACGACGGTGAGATCAAGATTGTCGAGGATGACGGCAAGCTGGTGTGGGAGTGCCCCAATTGCGGCAACCGCGATCAGGAGAAGATGAACGTCGCCCGTCGTACGTGCGGCTACATCGGTACCCAGTTCTGGAACCAGGGTCGAACCGAGGAGATCCGCGACCGCGTGCTGCATCTCTAATACCGCTCCGGGGCTGAGCCGGGAGGGCCGCTTGGGCATTTGCTCGCTATTTCGGACAGTCCTGCGCAAGACGAAGGCCACATTAAGTGGCCTTCTTTGCGTGCGGAACTCATATCGAGCAAAAGCCCAAGCGGCCCTCTCGGTTCAGCCAAGTTGACGTAGTTGAGATGTAGCATGCGGCCTGCTCACTCCTCGAAGTTCTTAGCGGAAATGAGTTGACTTGCAACAACGCTTTGCTTGCGATGGCGGTTGAGCTGCAACAAAGTTTTTATTGGACCTCGAACCCTATACTCGATGTTCGCTTCGTTCATTGAGTTACCCTTTGCATGAGGCCGGGACATATCGTCCCGCCCGCAGTTTCGCAGGCCGAAGGCCGAGAATGTTTGAGGACGGGATGATATGTCCCGGCCTCCCGGGAGAGTTACCTATGAATTACGCGAACATTAAGTATTTCGACATTGCTGATGGGGAAGGCGTTCGTACTTCTCTGTTTGTGAGTGGGTGCCGTCGTGGGTGCAAGAACTGCTTTAACTCTGTCGCGTGGGACTTTGCTGCGGGCGAGCCGTTCGATCGTGCCGTCGAGGACAAGATTATCGAGAGCCTCGACCATCCCTTTATCGATGGCCTGACGATTCTGGGCGGCGAGCCTATGGAGCCCGAGAATCAGGCGGGACTTGTTGACTTTATCGAACGCGTGCGTGCGGTCTATCCCGAGGGGTCGGGCAAGACCATTTGGTGCTTTACCGGCGACGTGCTCGAGGAGCTTATGCCGGGTGGCCGTCATCATACCGAGGTGACGGACCGTATCCTGGCCTGCCTCGACATGTTGGTGGACGGCCCGTTTGTTCAGGATCTGTACGATATCTCATTGCGCTTTAGGGGCTCGAGCAATCAGCGCGTGATTGATATGAGCGCCACGCGCGCCCGTGCTGTGCGCGAGGGCGTTGCGCTTTGCGACGCTGTGGAGCTTTGGCGGGACGATCCGGTCTATTCGACCCATACTATGTAGCTTGTGGCCGATGCCAAAGGGCGTGGTACCATAGCGCGAACGCAAAATCGGAAAAGTGAGGCCCAGATGGTCGATCAGGAAAAAGTCGAGGCCGCCATTAAGCTGTTGCTTGAGGGCATAGGCGAGGACCCAACTCGTGAGGGCCTGCTGGAGACCCCGGCGCGCGTTGCCCGTATGTATGGTGAGATCGCCGGCGGTATGGATCAGAGTGCCGAGGAGCACCTGTCCAAAACCTTTGCCGTCGCTTCGAACGACTTGGTTATTGAGCGCGACATTACGTTTTACTCGCTGTGCGAGCACCATCTGCTGCCGTTTTATGGCAAGGCCGCCATTGGTTATATCCCTAACGGTCGGGTGGCCGGGCTTTCCAAGCTCGCCCGCACGGTTGAGGTCTACGCCCGTCGTCTGCAGCTGCAGGAGCAGTTGTGTGCACAGGTTGCCGATGCCCTCATGGAATATCTTGCTCCCCAAGGGGCGATTGTGCTGATGGAAGCCGAGCACATGTGCATGACGATGCGCGGCGTGCAAAAGCCCGGCACCAAGACCGTGACGCTCGCTCGCCGCGGCGTCTTTGAGACTGATCCCGCGCTCGAGGAGCGGTTCTTTAGGATGCTGGGCCGTTAGCATGAGGGTCGTCAACGACTTTACATCGAAGACCGATGAGGGGACGTCGCGTCGCGGCTTTATGGCTTCGGGCTTGGCTCCCTTTGGTGCCATGCCTCGCATTGATTACATTTGCGCCAACGGGCTGTTCCGGCGGCACCTGGGTAACATTGCACAGTTGGAATCGGGGCGCATCTTCTGCCGCCACGGTATTGACCATCTTCTCGATGTCGCTCGCATTATGTGGATCAAGAATCTCGAGGAACAGCTCGAATTTGACCGTGAGGTCATCTACGCCACGGCACTTCTTCACGATATCGGCAAAGATGAACAGTATGAATCGGGTATATCCCATGATGTTGCAAGCGAACGCGTCGCTGATGCGATGCTCGGCGGCATGCCCGATGATGTGGCGTTTGAGCCGGCCGATGCCGCAGCCATTAAGACGGCCATTCTGGGCCATCGAAAGCTGCGTGTGAACAGCCAACCGCTTGAGCGTCTGCTCTATGCAGCCGACAAAGCGTCGCGCGCCTGCTTTGCATGCCCCGCGCGCAATGCTTGCAATTGGAGCGATGATAAAAAGAACCTGTCGATTCGCGTGTAGTTAGTTTGCGCGGTCGGGGTTCTAAACGAAGGAGACGATCGCGATGAGCAACAAGAAACTGCCCGAGAATGCAACCAAGACTGAAGGCGCCGAGCTCGCCCGCCGTGGAAGGGGCGAAATATCCACCGCAACGGCGGTGCCCCACGTGAGTTATGACGATCTGCGCCATGCTGACCGCATTACTATCGACGGTCTCGAGGTCTTTGCCAACCACGGCGTGTATCCCGAAGAGAATGCGCTGGGCCAGAAGTTCATCGTGTCCTTGGTGCTCTATGCCGACCTGCGTGCAGCGGGGGAGCACGATAACCTGGACGCTTCGATTGACTACGGCTCGGTGTGCCACGATGTCGATGGCTATCTGCGCGAGCATACGTTTAAACTCATCGAGGCGGCAGCCGAGGGTGTGGCCCAGATGCTGCTGCGTCGTTACCCCTTGCTGCTTGGCGTGCGTGTTAAGCTCGATAAGCCTTGGGCTCCCGTCGGTCTTCCCCTGGCAAGCTGCGGCGTCGAGATCGAGCGCGTGCGCTAACCGGTTCTAATACGTCTCTATGGGCGGCTGCTTGAGCCGCTGCGATAGAGCTCTATTGTTGGGACAGTACGTGTCGAGCAGGGCGTGAAACCGCTGATTGTGGCTTGGCTCGAGCAGGTGGACGAGCTCGTGGGCGACAACCATGCCGAGACACTCGATGGGATAGGCGGCAAGTTCGCGTGCGATGCGAACGGCACCGGATTTGGGCGTGCATGAGCCCCAACGCGTTTTCATGCTACGTACGGAAACGCGGGAAACGGCGACACCCATTGCGATTTCGTACGCGCGCACCATATCGCGCAGCGCCGTGGTGACCTCGGATGCATAGAGCTGGTCGATGCGGGTCTGGAGCTCATCGGACGTCAGGCCGTCGAGGGTTGCGCGCCGCTTGGCCTGTGGGCGTTCGTTCGATTTGTCGGCACCCATAAAACTTGCGAAGGTGGCCTGCTTGGGCCGCGGTGCGGGTGATGCAAAGTTGCGATCGAGCGCATCTTGTACCGTGATGGGCTTGCCCCAAAGTGCAATGATGGACGAGGGGCTGAGCGGCTCTCGCGCCGTCGCCTGACGTTGCTCGCGCTGGGCAAGTCGTCTGATAATCCAGGCGCTGTTGCGCTTCACAAACGCTTCGATACGCTCGCGGCTGGCGCCGAGCGGTGCGCTGGCGTGGACCTCACCGCTCGATGTGACGCGCAGGTTGAAGTTTTTGACGCGCTTTTTGGTAACGACGACGGGGATGGGAGTCCCATCCGGTTGGGGTAGGAAAAGCGTAAATTGCTGCGTCAAAAGTGGTCCTTCAGATTGGGGACGGGCCGGCATGTCGACCGTTCGGCATGCCGGCCCGCTCAGGGGATGTGAAATTAATAACGCTCAAAGAAGGCAAGGGCATTATCGCTGCAGAGCTTCTGCATCACGGTCTTGCCAAAGTGCTTGGAGAGCATGTTCTGGAACTCGGGCATCTTGCTGGCATCGGAGAGGAAGGCGGGCACCGTGGCACCGTCCCAGTCGCCGCCGAGCGCGATGACGTCCTCGCCGCCCAGGTCGAGCCAGTGCTCGATATGTGCCGCCAGCTGGTCGAAGGTGACGTCTGCGGCTGTCTTGTCGGTTGCGTCGTTGGAAAGGAACTCGCTGCAGTAGTTGAGGCCGACGATGCCACCCATGTCGCGAATGGTGCGGAACTGGTCGTCGGTGAGGTTGCGCTTAACGCCGCAAACTGCACGAGAGTTGGAGTGGCTGGCGACGAAGGGACGTGTGGCGTGGGCGACAACCTCGTCAAAGCACTCATCGTTGAGGTGGGAGACGTCAAGCACCATGCCGGCGTGCTCCATCTGCGTAAGTGCCTCGATGCCGGCGGCGGTGAGGCCGGCGTGGGTATCGTGTCCGCTCGCGAGCGGTCCCTGCGCATTCCAGCTGAGCGATGACATGAGTACGCCCAAGCTCTTGAGCACCTCGATCAGCGCGGGGTCCTCGGCAAAGAACGTGGCGTTTTCGATGGTGTGGATGCAGGCGACCTTGCCGTCTTTGAGCGCGGGGCGAATGTCTGCCGCGCTGCGTACGTTGACCATGCGGTCGTGGTTGAGCATTGCCTGGCCGCTCATATGCGCCATGATCTGCGCCTGGAAGCGCGCGGCGTGGGCGGTGGGAATCTCATCGGGGACAAACGTGGCGAAGCACTGTGCCCATGGCGTGTTGCCGATCTTTGCGAGCGAGATGGCGCAGGCGTTGCCCTCGATGAGGTCGAAATCTTGCGGATGCGTTTCGTCGCCGGGGAAATAACCGTCGGTGCCGGCGGTAAAGCGCAGGTCGAGATCGAGCGTGGCCCAGCCGATGCGGTCGGCGGTGTCGCAGTGTAGGTCAAATACGGGATATGCCATGGTTCCTCCGGTTGCAGCGTTTCTTTGCAAACTGTCATTGAATTGTATGACTAGGGTATAGTTAGCGCCATATGTTCACGGCGGCCCGCGTTGTGCGCCGCCCTTATCACGGAGGTTACCATGTCCAACCAGGGCAAGAAGGTCAAGACTCATTATCGCGGCACGCTCGACGACGGCACGCAGTTCGATAGCTCCTACGATCGCGGCGAGCCGCTGGAGTTCACCTGCGGCGCCGGTCAGATGATCAAGGGCTTCGACGCCGCTGTTGTCGACATGCAGGTGGGCGAGAAGAAGACCGTGCACATTCCTGCTGCCGATGCCTACGGCGAGCACAATCCCGAGATGGTTATTACCTTCCCGGCCGAGCAGGTTCCCAACATCGAGCAGATCGAGAAGGGCATGAAGCTCTTCCTGTCCACGCCGAGCGGCATGCCTGTCCCCGCCGTCGTCATCGACGTAACGCCCGAGGCCGTGACGCTCGATGCCAACCACGAGCTTGCCGGCAAGGACCTCAACTTTGATATCGAGCTCGTCGAGGTCGAGGGTTAGAGCATGCCTGAGCGCTTGGTTTCGACGACATGCTTGGGAAATCTCAACGATCCGTCCTATGAACTTCTGCTTCGCCGGAAGCTGGGCGGCGTCTTTGAAGTTGACGAGCTACTGCTCGATTGGGACCAGGCTGATGTATGCGCGTTTGTGGGCGTGACGGAGCTGGGGCGCACGGTCGATGTTCGGCTGGATGTAGCCGACGGCGGTCGTTTTGTCGACGGCGACGTGCTCGCCGTCGACCGTTCGGGCGTGGTGCCCGTGGCGGTTGTCGTGCGCCTGCGCAGCGCCGAGGTTTATTTGGTCGAAGTTGACCGCATGGACCCGATTGCGCTCGCGCATGCGTGCTGGGAGATCGGCAATATGCATGCGCCGCTTTTTCGAGGCGATTCGGACGAGTATACCGTGCGCATGTATACGCCGGTGCAGCCTGTTTTGGGCCGCATGCTCCGGGGCGTCGAGGGCGTTCGGCTCTCGACGGTTACCCGTGAACTCGATTCGGACCGGCGCTTTGCGTCGAGTGCGGCGGATGCCGTTGTGAGTATGGCACCAGACTTTACGATCGTAAAGAAGGCGCGCGGTTAACGTGCGTATAAGTAAGGCGGACTTTGAGAGACAACTATTCAAAGTCCGCCTTTCTGTTGATGAGATGCTGTGGGGGAGCATATGGGTCTTGAAGGAATCAAGCTGATTGCATGCGATTTGGACGGCACGTTGCTGCATCCGGGGGAGCGCGAGCCGCGTTCCGAGGCCTTTGAGCTCATCGATGAGCTGCATCGTCGCGGTATCGTGTTTATGCCGGCGAGCGGCCGTCAATATGCGAGCTTGCGCTATCTGTTTGCCCCGGTGGCCGATGAGCTCGTCTATGTATGCGAAAACGGAGCCCTGGTGATGAGCGAGGGACGTGCCGTTGTCAAGCGTTCCATGGAGCGTAGCCTTGCTATGGATATCGCGAATGCCGTGGTTGCGTATCCCCATGCCGACGTGACCCTTTCGTGTGAGGGACACCTCTACACCATGAGCGGCAACGATGCGTTCGTCGATCATTTGCGCTATGAGGTCCACTGCGATGTGGCGGTGGTCGCCCGCCCCGAGGACATCGACGAGGACGTCATTAAGATTGCCTTCCAGACGCCCGAGGTGGATCAGCCGGCGGCCCTGGAGTATTTTGAGCGCCTCTTTAGCGACCGTGTTGACGTGATGACGTCGGGAACCGAATGGACGGACTTTATCGGTTTCGGTTCGGGCAAGGGCTCCGCGCTTGCCGATTACGGTCGTGCCCTGGGTATTTCGCCCGATGAGATGATGGCGTTTGGCGACAATGAGAACGATCGCGACATGCTCAACGTCGTGGGCCATCCCTATCTGATGGAGAGCTGCAACCCCTCTATGCGTGGCATTAACGACCGCGTCCGCTACGTGCGCACGGTCGAAGAAGAGCTGCGTCGTCTACTTGCTGAGTAGACATTTGGGACATGTCTAGGAATCTACTTTTTGCTGCAAAGTGCGGAAAGGTGGATTTTAAGGCATGTTCCAAACATCTACCGGCAGTCGGGGCAGAGACCCCCGAAGATGGTGTAGTGCGACGTGACGTGCCAGCCGATTTGCTCGGACGCTTTGGCGTCGAGCTGGGCATCGAAGGGGAGCGGTACGTCGATGACGCGGCTGCACGAGGTGCAGATGATATGCGCATGCGGCTCGATCGTGCGATCGAAGCGGCTGCCGCCCGGCGTCTTGATGGAGAGAATCTCGCCGGCATCTGCCAAGAGATTGAGGTTGCGGTAGACCGTACCGCGGCTGATTTTGTCATCCTGCGCGCGCACGACGTTGTAGATTTCGTCGGCGGTGGGATGGTTGTAGCTTTGGCGCACGGCGTCAAGAACCAGCTTTCGCTGCTTGGTATTCCTTCTTTGCACCGCCATGCGCCTCGCCTCTTTTCTATCAACGGTCGTAGGTAAATGATACCGTATTTAGCACACAATACTAATAATGAGGACTGAAACCGTCTTCATTGGCAAGTGGGGCTCGGGCCTGGGCATCTACAAGGCGAAAACGCGTTCCCATGCGCTCGTAGGAGGCATGAAGTGCCTCGAGATGAGATAGGATGTCTGCCGGAGCTCCCTGTATCTCCATCTCGACTGAGCCGTCTTCCATGTTACGCACCCAGCCGGTGAGTGCGCGCGCCTGCGCGAGGTTGGTGTTGGTAAAGCGAAAACCAACGCCTTGGACTTGCCCCGCCCAGCGCAGGAAATAACGCAGGGGAGTGTCTTGAGTGGCCTCGTCGCTTGCAAGCACGGTAAGCCTGCGGCGCAGCTCGAGCTCGACGTTTGACGGTTTTTGAGGCTCTCGACTGCCGCCGGTGACGCTGGAGAAGAACGTATCGAAGAGGCCCATCGCTATGCCTGCTTGCCTGCGTCGGCCGGGAAGGTAATGCCGGCCTGCTGGCGCACGGCATCCATGATGCGCAGTGAGACGAGCGTGACATCGCGGTAGTGGCCAAGCTCGTGGCGTCCCGCCGGGGTCTCCCAAATCTCTTCCTTAACGTTATCGATGCCGTCGATGGCGGTGATAAAGTCTGTGAGTTCGTATTCCATAGTGTTGCTCGATTTGGGCAGGTCGAGCACGCGGCCGTTGTCGCCCTGTTCGCGCGGTGCCTCGGTCGCCGAGCCGCGTACGACATCGCCGCGATAGTCGATGCGGACGTTGCGGGGCGTGGACAGATGGTCGATCTGGATAGTGCCACGCTCGCCTTCGATCTGCGAGGGCAGCAGGTCATTCGTAATTTTGGAGTGCGCGAGCTCGACGGAGATGCGGCCTCCGCCGTAGCTGGCGAGGATGGAACCGCAGCCGTCGATGGGGCCGTGCGTGAGCTGTCGCGTGGTGGGGTCGAGCAGAGTAGTCATGCTCGTAAGGCCGGAGGGCATGCCGAAAATCTCGACCATGGGCTCGACGGCGTAGACGCCAATGTCCATGAGGGAACCCGATGCCATATTGCAGTCGAAGATATTGGTGGCGCGTCCCGCGAGAATCTCGTTGTAGCGCGAGGAATACTTGCCAAAGCGCAATGAGGCGCGGCGGATGGGGGCGATCTCGCCCAGGGCGTCCTCGATGGCGTGGAAGGCGGGATCGTGGAGGGGACGCATGGCCTCGAGGGCCACGACACCTGCTGCCTCGGCAGCGCGGAAGACTTCCAGCGCCTGTGCTTCGGTGGCGCAGAAGGGTTTCTCGACGATGACGTGCTTGCCACCGGCGATGCAGGCGAGCGCCTGCTCGTAATGGAGCGCATTGGGGCTGCCGATGTAGACGGCATCGACGCCGGCGGCTGCCGCAAGCTCATCGAGTGACGTAAAGTTTCGCTCGCCGCCGTGCTCGGCAGTAAAGGCGGCGCCGCGCTCGGCATTGCGCGAGAGCGTGCCTACGAATACGGCCTGGTCGTTGGCATTGACGACCTGAATAAAGTCGTCGGTGATCATGGACGTGCCGATGGTTGCGATACGCAGCATGTGTCCCCCTTGCGTTGTTTGGCCTACAGGACGAGTGTAGCGCGGGAGGACACAAAAGCGTGCGAAAACGCCGTTACAGGTCGCTCTCGTTAAAGCCGGTGTCGATATCGAGGTTACTGCCGTCGGCCGCCGTGGTGGCGAGCTCATCGCAGCGCTCGTTGAGCTCGTGGCCGGCGTGGCCCTTAACCCAGATGAACTCCACCTTATGCTTGCTCCTTGCGGCAAGCAGGCGCTCCCACAGGTCACGGTTCTTAACGGGCTGCTTGTTGGCAGTTTTCCACCCGCGCTTTTTCCAGCCGTCGATCCAGTGTTTATTGAAAGCGTTGACGACGTACTGCGAATCGGAATGGACCTCGACCTCGCAGGGGCGGTTGAGCGCCTCGAGCGCCACGATGACCGCCATGAGCTCCATGCGGTTGTTGGTGGTCTTGGCGTAGCCGCGTGAAAGCTCGGAGGTGAAGGTCTTGCCGGCGGGGTTGGTGTATTTGAGTACGGCGCCGTAGCCGCCGCGTCCCGGATTTGATCGGGCCGAGCCGTCGGTATAGATGATGACCTTCACGGGCTTCCTTTCGTTGGGTACGTTTCGTGTGGGTGACCATTGTAGCGCCATGCCCGCCGGGGGCTAGCAATCTACGATTTCTACCCCGTCTTCCGACAGTTAGTTGGCATGGATGATGCGGTTGAGCTCGTCGAGGTATTGCTGCAAGAGGGGAGAGGGCTTGCGCTCGTCGTGCATGATATAGCCTACGTGCATCGTTGGGGCGTCTGCTAACGGGATCGATGCCATACCCCATTGCATTTCATTGGAGAGGACACCGGTCGACAGGGTGTAACCGTTCGACGTGATAAGTAAGTTAGTAAGTGTTCCGCGGTCCGAGATTCGTATGTTGCGGTCGCAAGGGATATAGCTAAAAGGTTCCTCGGCGTAATAGAAGGAGTTCGAGGTGCCTTGCTCAAAGCTGTAGCGCGTATAGGGTGTAAGGTCGGCAAGGGACAGCTGAGGGCGGCGTGCGAGCGGGTGGCGCTCGCTAACGAAGACGTGGACCGTCGCGTCGAAGAGGGGATGGAAGCTTGCGCGGGCATCGGCGAAGGCCTTCTGCAGAACGCGGGCGTTAAAGTCATCCAGATACAGAATGCCGATATCGCTGCGAAACGCGCGGAGGTCATCGATGATCTGCGATGTGGTAGTCTCGCGCATGATGAACTCGAACTTGCTGTCGCGGCAGCGCTCGACCACGTTGACAAAGGCCTCGACCGAAAAGGCGTAGTGCTGGGCGGAAATGGCGAGGCGGGCTTGCGGGGTGCCGCCGTCCTCGTAGCGCGCCTCGAGCATATCGGCCTGCTCTACGACCTGGCGCGCATAGCCCAAAAGCTCGGTGCCGTCGTTGGTGAGCGTGACGCCGCGGCTGGAGCGCGTAAAGATCTCCAGGTGGAGCTCCTGTTCCAGGCTTTTGACGGCGTTTGAGATGCTGGACTGAGCGGTATAGAGGCGCTGAGCTGCGGCATTGATTGAGCCGGACTCTGCTACGGCGATCAGGAAACGAAGCTGCTGGAGGGTCATCGGCGCCATCCTTTCGAGTGTTATCTATATAACCGATAACAGGTTAGCGCTTTTAAGTGATTGACCGAGGGAAATAATGCTCGTACTATTCAAAACACACAAAGGCGGTAGGTAATTAAGCCAACCACGGAACCGGGATGCGAAAGGAGGCCCGCATATGAATTGCTTACCAAGACGAATGCCGGGCTCCTGTTTGCGCCCGTCGGCGTGATCAGGAGACAGCGACTTACTTCTCTCTTTTTATTTACTTTTGTTCGATCAAGGAGATCATCATGAGCCAGTTCATCAACAACCCCGAGCACACCTTTGGTTTCGATACCCTGCAGCTTCACGTTGGCCAGGAGAGCGCCGATCCCGCATCCGACTCCCGCGCCGTGCCTATCTACCAGACCACGAGCTATGTGTTCCGCAATTCCCAGCACGCCGCCGACCGCTTTGGTCTTGCCGACGCCGGCAACATCTACGGCCGTCTGACCAACTCCACCCAGGGCGTCTTCGAGGACCGTATCGCCGCACTCGAGGGTGGCGTGGCAGGTCTTGCCGTCGCCTCCGGTGCTGCTGCCATCACCTATACCCTGCAGGCTCTTGCCCAGGCCGGTGACCACGTGGTGGCTCAGAAGACCATCTACGGTGGCTCCTACAACCTGCTGGAGCATACGCTCTCCCAGTTTGGCGTCGAGACCACGTTTGTCGATGCCCATAACCTGGAAGAGGTTGAGGGTGCCATCAGGGACAACACCACGGTCATCTATCTCGAGACGCTCGGCAACCCCAACTCCGACATCCCCAACATCGACGCCATCTCCGAGATCGCCAAGAAGCACGGTCTGCCGGTTGTCGTCGACAACACCTTCGGCACCCCGTATCTGTTCCGTCCGCTGGAGCATGGTGCCAACATCGTCGTTCACTCCGCAACCAAGTTCATCGGCGGCCACGGCACCTCGCTGGGCGGTGTGATCGTCGACGGCGGTAACTTCGATTGGAAGGCGAGCGGCAAGTATGCGCAGATCGCCGAGCCCAACCCCTCCTACCATGGCGTCTCGTTTACCGAGGCTGCCGGTCCCGCCGCCTTCGCAACCTATGTCCGCGCTATCTTGCTGCGTGACGAGGGCGCCTGCATCAGCCCGTTCAACGCCTGGATCCTGCTCCAGGGCACCGAGACTCTGTCGCTGCGCGTTGACCGTCATGTCGAGAACACCAAGAAGGTCGTTGAGTTCCTGGCTGGTGACAGCCATGTCGCCAAGGTGAACCACCCGAGCCTGTCTGAGCACCCCGATCACGAGCTCTATCAGAAGTACTTCCCCAACGGCGGTGCCTCGATCTTTACCTTTGAGATTAAGGGTGGCCAGGAGGCCGCCTGGAAGTTCATCGATCATCTGCAGGTGTTCTCGCTGCTCGCCAACGTGGCCGACGTCAAGTCGCTCGTCGTGCACCCGGCTACCACCACGCACTCCCAGCTCTCTGCCGAGGAGCTCGCCGAGCAGAACATCACGCCCTCCACGATCCGTCTTTCCATCGGTACCGAGAACGCCGAGGATATCATTTGGGATCTGAAGCAGGCCTTCGCCGCGCTGGACGAGTAGGGCGACTTGTGCAAGGACCCCTTGCGACTCGATAGGTATAACTGCATAAAATGCCTGCTCAAGGCGCCTGTGCGAACAATGGTTGCACAGGCGCCTTTTTTGCATAGAGAGGGTGCAAAAACAGGGTTTTTGACACGCTTTATGCATTTGAGTTGTGGAAAACTCCTGTTGAGAGGATGTGAGTTTTACGCAATTGACGTGCGCCTTTTGAGTAAAACCGCAGGTCGCGATTTGCTCGGGGTACTATGCAGCGCGATCGAATCACACGCAGCTCAAACGCAGCAAAAACGCACTACGGAGGTTTCCAGCTACATGAGGATCGATTCACGAAAACCGAAAGCCGCCGCCCTTTCCGCCGCTCTGACCGTGGCACTTTTGGCGGGCGCCGGTGCAACTGATGCCCACGCCGCAACACTGTCCGATACGGTTGGATCTACGCCGTCCGAGACGACGCTGGTACAGCCCGTTGACTATCGCGGCGATGGTTATGGTTCCATGCAGGAGTGGAACGCCTCGATGGAGGCCAAGCGCGATTCCCTGGAGATGCGCGCTCAGATCATCATGAACATGTACGGTGACTATGCCACCGATGACGAGCGCGCTGTGCTGCAGGGTTGCATCGACGGCGCGGGTAGCCTGTTGACGATGGGGGAGGTCGACGCCAAGTCGACCGAGCTCGATGAGCTGCGCACTGCGCTTGAGGATGCCAAGCGCGAAGCGCTCGAGGCTGCTGCCGCCGAGGCGGAGGCTGCCGAGGCCGCCCAGGCTTCGTACTACAACGCCGGTTACACTTCGTCCTACGCGTCTGCCGCGTCCTGCGCGAACGGATCGGGCCTGACGCGCTCTGCGGGTGTCAATAACTACAACGGGCGCCGCGAGACCTATTACAGCAGCAATGTGCTTTATCACTATCGCACGGGCGAATGGACTCAGGATTCTGAGGGCTTTTGGCGCGATTCCGACGGCTATTACGTTGTTGCCGCGGGCGATATGGCCCAGGGCTCGACCTTTACGGGCTCCAAGGGTGATTGCAAGGTCTATGACTCCGGCTGCGCTGCCGGAACCACCGACTACTACACCGGTTGGTAATTTTTCTGCATCACGGATATTTGGCGGACGGGCGTCTTTACCGAGCTTTAGGGCAACGTAAGGACGTCCGTTCTATGTATGTGTTTGAGTTAACAGAGCCCTTACCGTGGCGGTACGCTGGGCGAATGGATGCGGAGCACACTGGTTCTTGAGAAATAAGGTCTTTCTCTTGGAGGAAGTGGTCTTGTGAATGCTCGAGATATTACCGTTGCCGCCGTCGCGTTGATGCTTGGCTGCCTTGGTCCCACGGCCGCGCTCGTCGCGGGCATGCAGGGGACATGCGGGGCTGCTCCTATCGTGGTCGGCGTGCTAATCGCGGCCACGCTGCTGGGAAGCGCCGGTGTTGTCCTTTGTCGCGACGATGAGGACGAGGTTCCGGAGTCGCAACGCTAGCTGTTGTGAGATTGACCGCCGGTCATAGACGAAGATGAAAGCCGCCGTAAGGGGAGTGCTCCTTGCGGCGGTTTTGCTGTTAAGGCTGTTGAATGCGGCGCGTTGGCGTTACCAGCTTGCCTCGATATCGCGAATGCGCTGATAGAGCCATTCGTTCTGCGGAACCTGGATATCGTGCTTGGCCGCGAGGCGGCGGACGGTGCCCGCGAACTCCTCGACCTCTGTTTTGCGCTGCGCGATGCGGTCCTGAGCCATTGAGGGCATACCGGCGGGGTCGATTCCCTCGATGAGGTGCACCATTTGCGTCAGGTCTGCTTCGGTCAGCTCAACGCCCTCGGCGTTGGCAACCGCAAGCGTCTCGCGCATGGCGGAGACAAAACAGCGGCGCTGCTCGGAGCCCGGCTCCGTGGCGCTTCCGTAGGTCCCGCCGTAGGCCATGCAGGTCTGGTTGATGCCGTCGTTGAGCATGAGTTTGGCCCACATGCGGTGCGCAATATCGCGCTCGACGGTATGGGCGATGCCGCAGCGCGTGTAGAGCCCGTCGATAGCGGCGACGGTCGCGGGGTCCGTGCCGGCCGCCGCGCCAAAGCGGATCTCGCCCGCATTGGTAAAGGTGAGCGCGCCGTTGAGGAACACGGCGTCCATGCCCTGGCAGATACCAAGAACGGTATGCTCCCAGCCAAAGCGTTCGGCAATCTTTTGCTCGCTCGTAATGCCGTTGCATAGCGAGGCGATGAGCGTGTTGGGTCCCACGACGCGCTCCATAGTCTTGAGTGCTTGGTCGAGACCGGTGGTCTTGACTGTCAGGATGACCAGATCGGCGGGCGTCGCCTCGCTGGCACGGACGGACGTGAGATCGCAGGGCTTGCCGTTGACGGTGAGCGCGTCGTTCGCATGACGCTCAAAACGGGCATCATCCATGACGTATTCGACGGCGTCGTTGCCGAGCGCCCGGGCGATCATGCTGCCGTAGAGCAGGCCGACGCCGCCCTTGCCGATAAAGGCGACCTTGTTGATCTGCATGTGAATCATCTCCCCATGTAAAAGGCGCCCGCGTAAGGGGCGCCTGATGGATTGTATGCTGCCGGGGTGATTGATGGGTGCGCGGGGCGGCTGTTATAAAAAAGAAACGTTTGCCTGGACGCTACGCTGCAGGGCAGACCGCAAAGACACGCGCGTGGTCATGCCCGGCTCCTTTCATCGGGCTTTTTGCTGATGTTAAAGCGGTGCCGTGACGGCTCGATTTCTGCTGCGTTACGATACGTTCTCAATTGCGATTCCGATGTGTTTCGATGACGTGACGGGTTTGTTTCGCCTTGTCAGGGTTTCGATGGGAGGGGAGGGGCCGTGCAATACCGCGTTGACCCTAAAAGTGGTAACCGAATATCCGCTCTGGGTCTGGGCTGCATGAGGTTTCCCGGTGCGCCGGGACACCCCGATGCGAAGACGGCCGATGCCATCATCTCCCGTGCGGTGGAGCAGGGGATTAATTATCTGGACACGGCCTATCTCTATTCCGGCAACGAGGCTTGCGTGGGCGCTTCGCTTGAACGCCTGGGCTTGCGCGACCAGGTTTTGCTCGCAACCAAGCTGCCGCATGCTTCGTGCAAATGCGCGGAGGATTTCGATCGGTTTTTCGACGAGCAGCTGCGCCGCCTGCAGACCGACCATATCGACTATTACCTTATGCACAACATCACCTCGCCTGCGCAGTGGGAGCGCGTGGTGGCGCTGGGCATCGAGGACTGGATCGCGCAGCAAAAGGCTGCAGGGCGTATTCGTCAGATAGGCTTTTCGTACCACGGCAGCGCGGCGGACTTCCTTACGATGCTCGATGCGTATGAGTGGGACTTTTGCCAGATCCAGTACAACTACGCTGGAGAGCGATATCAGGCGGGAACGGCGGGGCTCATGGCCGCCGCCGAGCGAGGTCTCGCGGTGTTTGTGATGGAGCCGCTTTTGGGCGGACGCTTGGCAGGCAAATTGCCTCCGCGGGCGCGCGCTGTTCTCGATGGTGCATGCGATCGGCATTTGCATACGCCTGCCGCTTGGGGGCTCTCGTGGGTGTGGAATCATCCTCAGGTGACGATGCTGCTTTCGGGTATGACCGATACCGCGCAGGTGGATGAGAACTCGTCACTGGCAGACCTCGCGTTGCCGAATTCGATGACTGCCAACCAGCTCGACACGATCGCGCACGTGCTGGATGAGTTTGAAAAATCGAATCGCGTGCCCTGCACGGGATGCGGCTACTGCATGCCATGTCCCAAGGGTATCAACATTCCCGGCTGCTTTGCCGCCTACAACGCGAGCTATGCGCACAGCTGGTTTACGGGGCTGTCGCAATACTTTACGGCGAGTGCGGTGCGCACAAGCGAGGCCAAGCTGGCGAGCAATTGCGTCAAGTGCGGCAAATGCGCGCGCCACTGCCCGCAGCATATCGATATCCCCGAGCGTCTCGATGACGTGCGCCGGCGCTTCCAGCCGGGCCCCGTAACGGCCATGCTTAAAGTCTTCGGCAAAACACGCTCCTCATGACCCTTTTATAACTTGCGGTGGAATAGTTCCTGTTTGCGGCAGAATAGGGGCCAAACAGGAACTATTTCACCGCAACTGAAGGGGGCTGTCGTGGGTCATCGGGATTCATGTGATGATTTGCGTGAGGTTTGTTGGGGCGTTTTGGGCGCTGGACACATTTCGCATCGATTTGCATCGTCGCTCAAGGAGGTGGACGGGGCACGGCTTGTGGCTGCTGCCGGCCGCACTCCTTCGCATGTTGAGGAGTTTTGCAGGGCGTTTTCGATTGATGCCGCGCACAGTTATGCCACGGCTGACGATAGCGGCGATGTGGCTTATGATGCGCTGATTGCCGACCCCGATGTCGACGCAATCTACTTGGCTCTTCCGCATGGCATGCATACGCGTTGGGCCTGTCGCGCGCTGCGCGCCGGAAAGGCCGTGCTGTGCGAAAAGCCGGCCGTTTTGAGTGAGGAAGAGGCTCTCTCGATTGCCTCCACCTCTCGCGAGCGCGGCATGCTGTTTATGGAGGCGATGAAGAATCGGTTTTGCCCGATGCACGCTCGCGTGAAAGACTTGCTTGCGTCGGGTGAGCTTGGCCGTATTGTCTCGATTGAAAGCGTACAAAAGCTCGATTACGGCGAGTCTCCTTCGGGCTATCTGCTTGATCCGTTGCAGGGCGGCTGTCTATATGACATGGGCTGCTATGCGGTTGGTTGGTTTGAGGATTTGCTCGCGGGCGCGTGCGAGGTTTCGTCCCGTGAAGTTCGCTGGCGTGACGTATCGGGCGGCCGCGTCGATTGGGCCGACGAGATCCATATGAGCGTCGGCGGTATACCCATTCATATGGTGTGCGACGGCAAAGCAACATATGAAAGCCGCTTAACGATTGCCTGTGAGCGGGGCTCATTGGAAATCGAGCGTCTCCATCGCCCCGAGCTCGCCCATGTGAAGTATTCCGACGGTCGAGTACTCGAAATCGATACACCATTTGAGGTCGATGATTTTTACGGCGAGGCGTCGCATGCGACGCAGCTCATTCAGACGGGGAAACTCGAAAGCCCCATCATGTCCCTAGCCGCCACACAGCGCTGCGCACGCATCATCGATGCGATTCGCTTGAAACTTTAGGGCGTGGGGGCATGGCGCCAGCGCCTGGAATGCCTTGGAGGCCTTCGCCCCTGATGCCCCTTTTATAACTTGCGGTGAAATACGGTCTGTTTGCGCCAAAATAAGGCACCAATAGACCGTATTTCACCGCAACTGATGAGGGGGAGTTGGAGATGCTGACGATCGGATGTCATCTTTCGACGACGAAGGGCTATCGGGCAATGGGGGAGACGGCGCTGTCCATTGGCGCCAATACCTTTGCGTTCTTTACGCGCAACCCGCGCGGTGGCAAGGCAAAAGAACTTGACATGGATGACGTGGCGGCTCTGCGCGAGCTTATGGCGCAAAACGACTTTGGACCGCTGGTGGCGCATGCCCCGTATACCTATAACCCCTGCTCCGCTAAGGAGCGGGCGCGAGAGTTTGCCTTGGAGGCTATGGCGGAAGATTTGCAGCGTCTGGAAGCACTGCCCGGCAACTACTACAATTTTCATCCCGGTGCGCATGTAGGACAGGGGGCAGACGTCGGCATTCAGATGATTGTTGATACGCTGTGCCAGGTGATGTTCGAGGGACAGCAGACGACGGTATTGCTCGAGACCATGGCCGGCAAGGGCACCGAGGTGGGCCGTAGCTTTGAAGAACTGGCGTGCATTATCGAGGGCGTTGCCGCCAAGTGCCCAGAGCTGTCCGATAAGCTGGGCGTTTGTTTGGACACCTGCCATGTGAGCGATGCCGGCTACGACATCATCCATGATCTGGACGGCGTGCTCGACGAGTTCGACCGCGTGGTGGGTATCGATCGCTTGCATGCCGTACACATCAACGATTCGAAGAACCCCTGCGGCGCCCATAAAGATCGTCACGAGTGCATCGGCAAGGGATACCTTGGCAGCGAGGAATTTGGTGGCGGTATGCAGGTTATGCAGAATATTGTATCGAATGGCCGTTTGTGTTCGCTGCCGTTTATTTTGGAGACTCCGAACGAACTTGCAGGTTATGCAGCTGAAATTAGATTATT
>CABQLK010000035.1 GCA_902465015.1 uncultured Collinsella sp. | reverse complement strand
GGTTTAAAACCGGGCTCGAACAAACACGCCTATTGACAATGGCTTTCTCATATTAGAGTTCTTGGTTGCCCTCGGCGACAAAGCAGCCCTTGCCCTGCACGGTGCAGATAAACCCGAGTTGCTCTAGGTCGGCGTAGGCGCGCTTGGTGGTGATGACGCTCACACCCAGGTCGCTCGCGAGTGCACGGATGCTGGGGAGTTTGGCTCCCGCAGCGAGCGTGCCCGAAAGGATCTGAGCTTTGACCTGCGAGGATATCTGCTCGTAGATGGGCTTGTCGCTTGAATTGGATAGGATGATGTCCACAGCGGCTACTTAGCTGGTGGGCTACACGTGTATATAACCGGTAAGCACAGTATATATACACTATGCACAGTTATGCAAGAGCTAAATGTGGAATAGCCCATCGGCACCGCGCTTGCTCCAAAACAATCTCAATCTGTAACACCTGAGTCCGTTTTTGGTCGCCAGCTGTTACAGATTGAGATGTTATTTTCCCGCCTGCCTATTTGTCTCAATCTGTAACAGTAAGAGTCGATTTGCGCGGCTAGATGTTACAGAACGAGACATTGGCTGCCTGCCTTTCCGTTTATCTCGATTTGTAACAGCTAGACCCAATTTGGGCGGTCAGGTGTTACAGATTGAGATTGTGCCGGCGGACAAGTTCGTTTGTCTCAATCTGTAACATCTGGGTCCGTTTTGAGTCGCATGCTGTTACAGATTGAGACAGTCTGCTGCAGAATACTTTCGATAACTAGCCGTTCATGTTCTGACTGATGAATTTGTCCTGATAGGCGCCCTAGAGCGAGATTTCGCGGCTACAATAGTGCGGTTACAACGACGTAATGCACTCAATGCAAGAAAGGATCCGCATGGCAAGCCTGTCGGATGAAATCTCGTCGCGCCGCACATTCGCGATCATCAGCCACCCGGACGCCGGTAAGACCACGCTTACCGAGAAGCTGCTGCTCTATACCGGCAGCATCCAGACCGCCGGCTCGGTCAAGGGCAAGAGCTCGGCCAAGCATGCCGTCTCGGACTGGATGGACATCGAGAAGGAGCGCGGTATTTCCGTTACCTCCTCGGTCCTGCAGTTCACCTATAACGGCGCCTGCGTCAATATCCTCGATACCCCCGGCCACCAGGACTTCTCGGAGGATACCTACCGTACCCTTATGGCCGCCGACGCCGCTGTCATGGTCATCGACGGCGCCAAGGGCGTCGAGGCCCAGACCAAAAAGCTCTTTAAGGTCTGCACGCTGCGTCACATTCCCATCTTCACCTTTGTGAACAAGCTCGACCACGAGGCTCGTGATCCGTTTGAGCTCATGGAAGAGATCGAGAACGTCCTGGGTATCAATACGTATCCCATGAACTGGCCGATCGGCAGCGGCCGCAACTTCCGCGGCGTGTTCGATCGTCAGACCCGTCGCGTTATCGCCTTTGAGGGCGACGGCCACGCCAACGCCACCAAGAAGGTCGCCGAGGTCGAGGCCGAGCTGGGCGACCCCGCCATGGATGAGCTCATCGGCGAGGAGAACCATAAGAACCTGATGGACGACATCGAGCTGCTCGATGGCGCCGGCGACGAGCTCGACTTGGATGCCGTGGCCTGCGGCAAGCTGAGCCCGGCGTTCTTTGGCTCGGCGCTCACCAACTTTGGCGTGGAGCCCTTCCTCAAGGAGTTTCTGCGCCTGGCCCCGACGCCGCGCGCCTATACCGATACGCTCACCAGCGAGCCGGTCGATCCCTGCCGCGACGACTTTAGCGGCTTTGTGTTTAAGATCCAGGCCAACATGGACAAGAACCACCGTGACCGCATCGCCTTTGTGCGCATTTGCTCGGGCAAGTTCGAGCGCGGCATGGATGCCTTCCACGTGCAGGGCAACCGCAAACTTAAGCTTGCCACGGGCACCTCGATGATGGCCGATGACCGCGCCATCGTGGACGAGGCGTACGCGGGCGATATCGTGGGCCTGTTCGACCCGGGTATCTTTAGCATCGGTGACACCGTGTGCTCCGGCAAGCGCCACGTGCAGTATCCGCAGATCCCGACGTTTGCCCCCGAGATGTTCGCTCGCATTACGCAGGTCGACACGCTCAAGCGCAAGCAGTTCGTCAAGGGCATGGAGGAGCTTGCCCAGGAGGGCGCCATCCAGATCTTCCGCGAGCTGGGTGCCGGCATGGAGAGCGTCATCGTGGGTGTGGTCGGCGTGCTGCAGTTTGAGGTGCTCGAGCGCCGTCTCAAGGCCGAGTACCGTGTTGAGGTTCGTCGCCAGCCGCTGCCCTATACGGACATCCGCTGGATCCAGAATGACCCCGACACTATTGATATCCCGGGCCTTTCGCTCACGCGCGACACGCTGCGCGTCGAGGACATGCGCGGCGGTAAGCTGCTGCTGTTCACGAGCCCGTGGAACGTGGATTGGGCAACCGACCACAACCCCGACCTGATCCTGTCGGAGTTTGGCAACGTAGCCTTTTAACGTATCGGCGCGGTGGTCCTGCGGGGCTGCCGCGCCGTTTGCTTGCCTTATGCCGTGTGAGCGGCTATTATACCCACCGTCGTCTCAAGACCGGGGCGTCCGAGCAGTTCGGGTCCGATATCCTGCTCGTTAAACCTAAAACCAAAGGAGTACATAATGATCAAGAAGGTCATGGAGGACTACAAGGTCCTGTTGCGGAGCATTCCCGCGGCAACGGTTTCGCTGTTTTTCGTGAGTGTCATCATGATGAACCTGCTGGCCAACAAAGAGCTTATCAGCCTGCCGTATCTGGCACTCGATTGCGGCTTTGTGGTGAGCTGGGTTTCGTTTTTGTGCCAGGACATGATCTGCAAGCGCTTTGGCGCCAAGGCATCCATCAAAATCTCTATCCTCGCGCTGCTGGTCAACCTGGCCGTGAGCCTGTGCTTTTGGGCATGCTCGCTCACGCCCGGCATGTGGGGCGCCTACTACGACACGGGCATGATCGAGGTCAACACTGCCCTTAACGCCACCATCGGCGGCACCTGGTACGTGGTGCTGGGCTCTTCGCTGGCAATGCTCGTTTCTGCCGTGGTTAACTCCACGCTCAACCAGTCGCTCGGCCGTATGCTCAAGAAGAACAACTTCGCGAGCTTTGCCTTCCGCTCCTATGTGTCCACGGGCGTTGGCCAGTTTATCGACAACCTGGTCTTTGCCATTGTGGTAAGCCACACGTTCTTTGGCTGGACCTGGGTGCAGGTCCTTATGTGCTCGCTGACCGGCGCTGTTGCCGAGCTGCTGTGCGAGGTCTTCCTGAGCCCCGTGGGCTACAAGGTCGTGCGCGGCTGGGAGCGCGAGAACGTGGGCTCCGAGTACCTTGAGCGCCACGCAACCGCCTAAGGAGCAAGTATGCGGGTTTTGATCACGGGCGCTTCGGGCGGTATCGGAGCCGCGTGCGTGCAGCGATTTTTGGACGAGGGTCACGAGGTCGTAGGCTTTGATTTGCTGTCGGCGGCGATCGAAGACGAGCGCTACCGCCATCTGATCGTTGATGTCCGCGAGCCGGGCTCGTTTCCAGGCGACCTTGAACCCCAGGTGATCGTGAACGTTGCCGGTACGCAGGATTCGGCCGACGACATCGCCGCCAACCTGTGTGGCACCATCAACGTGACCGAGCGCTATGCCTTTGTGGGGGAGGGGCTTGCCGCCAAGCCGGCGCCGGCTATCAAATCCGTGGTCAATGTGGGGTCGGCGAGTGGGCATACGGGATCGGAGTTTCCCGCCTATGCCGCCAGCAAGGGCGGCGTTATCGCCTACACCAAGAACCTTGCAAACCGTCTGGCGCCGCAGGCCATCGCCAACAGTGTGGACCCGGGTGGCGTTATCACGCCGCTCAACCGTTGCGTGATGGAAGACGAACATCTGTGGAACCAGATTATGGAGCTCACGCCGCTTAGGCGCTGGGCCACTGCCCAAGAGATTGCCGAGTGGATCTACTTTGTGGGCGTGACCAACCGGTTTATGACCGGGCAGAGCCTGCTGATCGATGGCGGCGAGGCCGGCCGCACACAATTTATTTGGCCCGAATAGGAAAAGCGCCCGATGGGAAGCCGTCGGGCGCTATTTTTGATGTATCGGTTTTTAGCCGAGGCAAGTCCAGTTGACGGGGGTCGAGCCGTGCTGTTCGAGTAGCCGATTGGCAGCGGAGAAGGGACGCGACCCCATAAAGGCGGGGAGTTCTGCCGTGGCGCGGTTGGCCGAAAGCGGCGAGGGGTGCGTGGAGGCCAGGCAGAACTTGCCGGTTGCCTTGCCCGCACCAGTTGCGACGAGCTTGCCTTCGACCATCTGCTGGGCAAAGCGGCCCCATGCCAAAAAGACTACCGGCTGGAGCAGCTGGCAGCAGCGTTCGATAACGTAGTCGGTGAGCGTGCTCCAGCCCAGTTTGGCGTGCGAGTTGGCGGCATGCTCGCGCACGGTGAGCGTGGTGTTGAGGAGCAGAACGCCCTGTTGTGCCCATGGGGTTAGGTCTCCCGTGGCGGGAATGGGGCAGCCCAGATCGGCTTTGAGCTCCTTATAGATGTTGCGCAGGCTCGGCGGCAGCTTGGTTTGCGTCGCGGGGACCGAGAACGACAGTCCCATGGCCTCGTTGGGCCCGTGATAGGGGTCTTGACCCAAGATGACAACTTTGACCTGGTCGGCCGGCGTGTAGGCGAGGGCATTGAGGATGTCGTCTTGTGCCGGGTAGATAGTCTGCTCGGCACGCAAAAGGGCGATGCGCTCGAGCAGCTGGTTCGTAGTGTCACGTACCGGCTGTGGCGCATCGCCCAACCAAGTTGCTATGTTGCGGTCGCGGGTTACGGTGTCCATGGGGCTCCTTTATGGCAGATGCTCTGTTGGCATCTATTGTAAAGGGGCACCGGTTGCCTTTATGCCGCGGCTGTATGAAGGGTGGGGTCTACGAGACGTGCTCGGGCGCTCCTGCCATGCGAGCCTGTCCATGTGCGCGGAGACGCGGAAGCTCGACGGTTGCCGCCATGACGCCGGTGAGGATGAGAGCTGCACCCAGGAAGGCGATGGGGCTCAGGACCTCGCCGACCAGGAAGAACGAGAAGACAGCGGAGCAGACCGGCTCGAGCGAGAAGGCAAAGCCGGTGGTCTCGGCGGGCACGTGGGGCTGCACGAGCGTTTGGGTGATAAAGCCGTAGGCAGAGCAGATGAGTGCGAGCGCGACGACGACTACGACCTCGCCCGGCGTGCCGGGAAGCGTGAAACCGCCAAAGGTGAATGCCGCGATGCCCGAGAACAGGCCGCCAAAGCCCAGCTGCCAAACGCCCAGAGCCAGCGGGTCGACATCTTCGACAAAGCGCTTCGCCACAATGATGTGTCCGGCGTAGACAAAGGCGGATAACAGCATGATGAGCGCGCCCGGGTTCAGGCTGGTAAAGTCGGCGCCCGAGAGCAGCAGCATGCCGCAGGTGACGATGGCGGTGCCGACGAGCACTTTGCGCTCGGGGGCGCGACGCAGCAGGGCGGCGTTGGCAAACGGCACGATCACGACCGTCAGGCTCTGCAAAAAGCCGGCGGTGGAGGCGGAGGTGAGGCTGGAGCCCAGGCACATGCAGGTGAGCTCGGTTGCCATAATGGCGCCGATGATGGCGGCACGGACCATAAGGTCGCGGTTGATGCGCAATGCGTGCTTGTGGAAGAGCAGCAGGCAGACCACAAAGGCGATGATGCAGCGTAGCGCGACGATACTCGTGGCGTTCATGCTGTCCATACCGATTTTCATGAGGGGGTACGAAAAGCCCCATGCGACGGGAACGGAAAATGAGAGCGCGATTGCTTTTTTGCGATCCATGGGACTCCTTTTGTTACAGAACGGTTTCGCAAAAAGGATTCTGCTCCCAGAATTGGATGTAGTAAAGCGAATGTATCTTCAGTATGATTAAGAAATGCTAATGTTGACAGAAAAAGCCCTGGCAAAACGTTTTACGGCTGCATTGATGTGGAGGCACGATGGCATCGCGGTATCAGATTGTGTGTATGGTGGTCGATCGCGGCAGTCTTAAGGGCGCGGCCGATGAGCTGGGCTATACGCAAAGTGCGGTGAGTCAGGCCGTCAAGGCGCTCGAGCGCGAGCTGGGCACCACGCTTATCGAGCGCGGAAAGCAGGGCGTTTCGCTTACGCGCGACGGTAAACAATATCTGCCGTACCTGCGCCAGATTGTGACCGCCGAGGCCGAGCTCGAGGGCAAGCGCCAGGAGCTGCTGGGGCTTTCGTCGACTGATATTCGCATCGCGACGTTTACCAACGTGAGTCGTACCGTGCTGCCGCGTGTGATCCGCGACTTTGGAGCGCTGCACCCGGGCGTGCACTTTACCCTCAAGCAGGGCGATTACACGCGCAACGCCCAGTGGGTGCACGATGGCGTGGTTGATTTTTGCTTTACGGCGCGCGGATTTACCGCTGGGCTCGAGAAGCGCGTGGTCTATCACGACGAGTTGGTGGCATTGCTGCCGGCCGCGCATCCGCTGACGGCAAAGGAAAAGGTGACGCTCGCCGATCTGGCGTCCGAGCCGTTTGTGCTGCTGGATGAGGGCGAACAGAGTCTGGTGCTCGATGCATTCGCGGCGCATGGACTGTCGCCACACGTGACGAGCGAGGTAACCGACGACTACACCATCATGGCGATGGTGGAGGAGGGCCTAGGCGTGAGTATGCTCTATCGCCGTACCGTTGAGGGCATGCGGGCCGATATTCGCGTGCGGCCCATCGTGCACGCTCCTTCGCGCGACGTGGTGGCAGCCTGGCGCAGCTGGGACACCATGCCCATCGCCACGAGGCGCTTTATCGACTATATGAGCTCGCATATTGTCAATTAATGACTGGCATGGCGTCGAGTGCGGTGTTTAGCGGGCTGTCGCTTTGGCTTTGGTGGCGCGATAGGTGCGTGCCGGGTGGCAGAGTAATACCGCCACGACCATAAAGAACGCCGTGGTGCCCAGGCTGATGGGGTAGACCATCATGATGTTCGCAAAGGTGCGGAAGTGCGGGAACACGCAGAACACCCAATAGAAGCGGATGCCGCAGACACAGATCATGGTGATGAGGGCGGGCATGAGCGAGATGCCAAAGCCGCGCAGGTAGCCGGACATGTTTTCGTAGAACATGCTAAAGGCGTACGCCGGGAAAATCGAGCACACGCGGATATAGCCGATCGAAACGATGTTGGGATCGCTGTTGAACAGCGATAGGATTTCGCGCCCGAGGCCGACAATAACGATAATCGTGGTGAGGGCAACGATACCGCCTTCGACCAGGCAGACCTTAAGCGTTTTGGTGCAGCGGTCGATCTGGCGAGCACCGTGGTTTTGTCCCACAAAGGTGGTGCAGGCCTGGCTAAAGCTGTTGAGCAGGTTGTAGCACACGTACTCCAGACTCATGGCGGCGCTCGATGCCGCCATGACCTCGGTGCCCAGGCTGTTGATGGCGGACTGGATGATGATGTTGGCGACGGCAAAGACGGCGCTTTGGATGCCGGCGGGCAGGCCGATCTTGACGATGCGCTTGAGGGCGACGGGGTCGATAGCCAAGTCGCGTGGGGTGACGCGGACGACGGAGTCGGTCTTGAGCAGGCGGATAAAGAGCGTAGCGGCGCTGACGGTGTAGGCGATGGCGGTGGCGATGGCGACGCCCGCGACGCCCCAGTGAAGTACGGGGACAAAGATGAGGTCCAGGCCAATGTTGAGGACGGTGGACACGGCAAGCGCCTGCAGCGGCATGCGGGTGATGCCGACGGAGCGGAAGATTGCGGCTTCAAAGTTGTAGAGCAAGATTGAGGGCATGCTGAGCAAAAAGACGCGTAGATAGAGCGAAGCGAGCGGCATGGTTTCGGCGGGAACGTTGAGCGCGGCGAGCATGGGCTCGGCAAAGATCTCGCCCAGTGCGATGACGACAAAGCCCACGAGTGCCATTAAAATTGAGGTATGGACGGCGCGTTTGACCATGTTCTGATCGTTGCGGCCGATAGCGTTGGCGATGACCACGTTGGAGCCAAGTGACATGCCAATAAACAGGTTGAGCATAAGACTGGTAAGCGGAACATTGGAGCCGACCGCCGCCATGGCGAGGGTTCCCTGGTCGCCCGAGAAATTACCGATGATGACCGTGGCGATGAGGTTCGACAGCTGCTCCAAGATGCTCGTGGCGGCCACGGGGAAGGCGAACAGGGGAATATTTCGCCACAGCGAGCCGGTGATCATGTCAATGTGCTTAGATACGGTGTCAGCCATACGCTCTCAATCTCTAATATGCTTTTTCGTGCTCATTTGCGCAGACGATGATACTCCTAATCGACTAGTCATTGGGGACGTTCTTAAACGATTAGTCCTTCAAGAACGTCCCCAATGACTAGGTGGGGAAGGCGTGCGACAATGGTGGGCGTTGTGTTGTTCGCGCTAAGGAGTTGCCATGTTGTTGTGTCCCGTTTGCCATGAGCCGTTGGTGGACGATGAGCGCGGTGCTGTATGCGCGGGCGGGCACCGGTTTGACCGTGCGCGCGAGGGCTATCTATATCTGCTGCGCTCGTCCAAGAGCGGCGACTCCATGGGCGATCCCAAGTCGCAGGCACGCAGCCGTCGCGACTTTCTGAACCGCGGATACTACGCGCCGTTGCGCGATGCGATGGTTGAGCTGGTGCGCGAGCGGGTGTCTGGTCGTGCAGCGTCTGCGAACGGCTTCATGACGCTGCTCGATATTTGCTGCGGCGAGGGCTACTACACCAGTGCCATGGGCGCGGTGCCGGGCGTGGATGCTTACGGTTTCGACCTGGGCAAAGAGATGGTGCGCCTTGCCGCCAAGCGCGGCGATGCGACCTACTTCGTGGCCAACATGAAGGACATCCCCGTGCCTGATGGCGCTTTCGATATGGTGACCGAGCTCTTCGCTCCCTTTAACGAGCGCGAGTTTGCCCGCGTGCTGGCGCCCGAGGGCTCGCTTTACACCGTGGTGCCGGGCGCCCGTCATCTCTTTGGTCTCAAGGAGGTACTCTACGACACGCCGTACCTTAACGATGAGAAGCTGCCGAAGACCACCGAGCTCGAGTTAGTCGGAACGCAGCGGGTATCTGCGAATATTACGCTCCAGACGCAGGCCGACATTGAGGCGGTGTTCCAGATGACGCCGTACTACTATCGCACGCGCCCTGCCGACAAAGAGCGACTGGCAAACCTCGATACCCTTCAGACCGACATCGACTTCATCATCGCCGAGTACCGCCATAGCTAACAACCGGCTTTATCTGGGCAAACGTAAAGGGCCGACCGCGGAGATGCGCGATCGGCCCTTTTTAGTTGCTTGGCTGCAGAGGTTATGAGAAGCGAGCGCTTACAGGCGGTCCTTGTTCTCGGCCTTAACCTCATGTGCCTGCTGAACAAAGAACAGGTCGTATACCACGATGACAAAGGCGCCATAGTTGATGACATTGCCGCCGAACGCGGGAAGCGTAAGCACAGCCTGGGCGAGTGTGGCGACTGCGGCAACAATACCGAGCTTAAACGCGCCATCTACCTGTGAAGGCTTGTTGGCGCCCTTGATGCCCGCAACACCTGCGGCAAGATCGACAACGCCCTTGGCGACAAGCACGACCGTGGCGAGCATGGCGTTCGGCCCGTACGTGGAATCGAGGTTGCCACTGGCGATACCGACGCCGGCGATGACGAGGCTGACGATGCCCAAAACAAAATAGATGAGGGCAAGGATTTTGAGAGTCTTGCGAGTGAAGCTCATGGCTGGTCCTTTCGATATGAGTACGCCAACCTGGCGCACCCAATGTGCTGCACATATGGTGAAGCACATTGTAGTTCAACGGGGCGATGCATGCGTTTGAAAGCGTCTCTTGCCCGCACGGTCCAACCTTTCAAAAAGGAAAGCCAGCTGTAAGGCAAATCGATGGCAGCCCATGTGCGGCGCTGCGATGATGAGGCCGTAACAAGGAGCTGGTCTCAAGGAGGAGTCATGATGTACGGAGCAGGGCAAGTGCGTGAGCCGCGGTCGTTGGGAAGGCGCATGGGCGATTCCGTGATCGCTGCCGTGTGCACGGGGTTGATGGCGGTACTTTGCATTGCGATGCTGTGGGCCATGTCGCATGTGGGACAATAGCGGACGGTTGGGTGCTGGCATAAACGGCGCCCCGCGTATTCGTTTTGCTTGCTAAGGAGTGCCCATGGGCGTCGTCGATCCCTTTTCTGTTGCTCGGGCCGCGGGGCTTGAGCTGACCGGGAAGCCCGAGGGCCTCACGCTCACCGACGGCACGATGGAGCTGCGCGCCGATTTTGGCCGCATGCTTCCACGGCTCAAGCAGGGCCGTCTGCAGCAAGAGCTGTTGGTAAAGGCTGCGCGCACAAAGGGCATCGAGCGACTATGGGCGATTGACGCCACGGCAGGCTTTGGCGAGGATTCGCTGCTGCTGGCGGCCGCGGGCTTTACCGTCGATCTGTATGAACAGGATTGCGTGATTGCGGCGCTCCTCAAGGATGCCTTGGATCGGGCGGCAGATGATCCGGCGCTTGCGGCTGCCGTGTCGCGCATGCGCTTGCATGCGGGCGAGGACAGCATTGCCGGCCTTCGCCATGTAGCTGAGCTGATCGGGCGGGGCGAGCTTGCCGCCCCCGACGTGGTGTATCTGGACCCCATGTTTCCCGGGCGCACCAAGAGCGCGGCGGTGAAAAAGAAGTTCCAACTCTTGCACCATTTGGAGCAGCCGTGCGCCGATGAGGAGGCGCTGGTCGAAGCCACGCTTGCGGTGCACCCGCGCAAGGTCGTTATCAAGCGACCGGTGAAGGGGCCACTGCTTGCCGGCGTTAAGCCGAGCTATCAACTTGCGGGCAAGGCCGTTCGTTACGATGTTTTGGTGCCGCCGCGCCCGTAGCTTGCGTACGATGGCTGACACTCCGTCAATGCCGTGCCGATGCGGCGTCTATTTCCAAGGATGCGACGTCAGATGCCAGCCGCCGCAGTACTCGCATTTGTAGCAGGCCAAACCACGCCGCCCGCGGTTTTCGCAGTCGGCCATAACGGCCTCGGCCTCGGCGCGCGTGTCGTAACGGTTTTTTCGCTCGCACGACTTGTAGCGCCAGGCTTCATCGCGTTCGGCGTCCAGGGCGTCGCGACGCTCGTCCTCGCGCGCAAACAGGTCACTCATATCGCCGCCCGTAGCAGCGCCCAAAAACTCGCTTTTGGCCTTTGACCAGGCGGCTCGCTTTTTGCTCCCCATCTGCTTCGCGCCCTTCTCCAAACGTTGGTATCATTGCTCAATCAAAGTGATACCAATAAACGTGAGGTCGCCGCGTGATGATCAGAAAAACCCTCGATACCAACATTCCAGCCGTCATGGCTATCTATGACGCGGCCCGCGCCTTTATGCGCGCACATGGCAACGCCACGCAGTGGCCCGAGGGCACGCCTTCTGCCGAGCAACTGGCTGCCGATATCGCCGCCGGTGGCAGCTATGTGTGCGAAGTCGACGGCCGCGTGGTGGCGACGTTTGCCTTTTTGCCGGGTCCGGACGAGTGCTATGACGTAATTGAGGACGGGCAATGGCGCAGCGATACTCCGTACGCCGTGTTGCACCGTGTGGCATCCGACGGCACCGTGCACGGTATCGCGGCTGCGATGTTCGCCTTTGCCAAAGAGCGTGCCGACCACCTGCGTATCGATACGCATCGGGACAACCTGCCCATGCAGGGCGCGAGTATTAAAGCGGGGTTTGAGCGTGCCGGTGTCGTGCATGTGTCGGACGGCACGCCGCGTGTTGCGTTTGACTGGCTGCGTGAGGCATAAGGGCGAGGGTGCGTATCAATAATTCGCGCGAACGAAAATGGCCCCGGGTGGGGCCATTTTCGATTACTGCGCTGTTTTGAAAGCCGGCTTTCGCAAGGCGCGAACCTACGAAAATCGCCGCGCGGCAACGCGGGGCGATGAGCTCAGTCGGGGGATAGGGCCCGCTTCGCCCGCCGGCCCGTAAATTGTATCATCCAGTGTGGAGCGTGAACGCCCGTTGCTGCGTGCGATGGGCTTGTAATAAGAGGAGAGCCATGTCGAAGCAGGCAGTCGTTGGAATCTTGGCGCATGTCGATGCCGGCAAGACCACGTTGGCCGAGGCCATGCTGTTCAACGCGGGTCGCATTCGCAAGCGCGGCCGCGTGGACGATGGCGATTCGCATCTGGACACTAACGAGATCGAGCGTGAGCGCGGCATTTCGATCTTCTCGTCGCAGGCCGTGCTCGACCACGGCGATACCCACGTCATGCTCGTGGATGCGCCCGGTCACGTTGATTTTTCAGCCGAGGCGGAGCGCACGCTGCGCGCACTCGACTATGCGATTTTGGTTGTGGGCGCCAACGACGGCGTGCAGGGGCACACCGAAACCCTGTGGCGCCTGCTTGCACGTTATGAGATCCCGACGTTCATCTATATCAACAAAATCGATTTGGAGAATCCCGGCCGCGATGTTTTGCTGGCACAGCTTGGGCAGCGTCTTTCCGAAGGCTGCCTGGATGCCAACGAGCTGTTGGCGGGCGGTGCCGTTCAGGAGGACGCTGCTGCGTTGGACGAGGCGGCGCTCGAGGAGTTTTTTGAAGCAGGGGAGCTTTCGACTGCCACGCTTTCGCGGCTGGTCGCAGAGCGAAAGTTGTTTCCCTGCTTTGCCGGCTCGGCGCTCAAGGACCAAGGCGTGGACGAGCTGCTGGATGGCATATGCGCGCTGATGCGCGAACAGACATGGCGCCCGGAGTTTGCCGCGCGCGTCTACCGCGTGAGCCGCGGGGATCGCGGCGAGCGCTTGGCATGGGTTAAAGTGACCGGCGGCACGCTGCATGCCAAGCAGATGATTAACGGACGTTCCGGTGCCGAGGCGTGGGAGCAGAAGGTCGACCAGGTACGCATCTATAACGGCGAAAAGTATGAGCTTGCTCAAGAAGTTGCTGCTGGCGGTATTTGTGCCGTGACGGGCCTCGCGCACGTTCGCCCAGGGGACGCCCTGGGCGCGGAGCCCGCGGGCGATGCACCTGTCATTGCGCCGGTTCTTACCTATACGGTGCTGCCGAATGAGCACGATGTCCATACGGTGTTCCAAGCGCTGGTCGAGCTTGCCGACGAGGATCCCATGCTCGGCGTAAGCTGGAATACGCATCTTGAGCAGATTCATTTGCAGTTGATGGGCGCCGTGCAACTCGAGGTCGTACAGCGGGTGTTGGCAGATCGCTTTGGCCTTTCGGTTGCGTTTGAGTCTGGCGGCATTCTCTATAAGGAGACTATTTCGCAGCCGGTCGAAGGCGTGGGCCACTTTGAGCCACTGCGCCACTATGCCGAGGTGCATCTGCGTCTGGAGCCGTTGCCAGCGGGTTCGGGCGTGCAGTTTGGCACCGTGACCTCGACCGATGAGCTCGATCTTAACTGGCAGCGTTTGGCACTCACCAACGCCATGGAGCGCGATCACCTGGGCGTGCTGACCGGCTCGCCCATCACCGATGTGCGTATTACGCTCACGGGCGGCCGCGCGCATGCCAAGCACACCGAGGGCGGCGATTTTCGCCAGGCCACGTACCGCGCGATTCGCCAGGGTTTGATGCAGGCGCGCGAGGCCGGCGCGGCGGTGCTGTTGGAGCCGTGGTATCGCTTTGAGCTCGAGGTGCCGGGGGAGTGCGTGGGTCGGGCGCTCTCGGATGCCACGCGCATGGGTGCTGAGTACGAGCCGCCGACGATGACAGGCGACCGGGCGAAGCTTGTGGGTCGTGTACCGGCATCAGAGGTGCAGGATTACGCGCTGGAGGTGGCTGCCTACACGAGTGGTCGTGGGCATCTGTACCTGGAGTTCGCCGGCTATGCGGCATGCCATGATGCCGAGCGCGTCATCGAGACGGCCGCCTATGAGCCCGAGGCCGATCTGCCCAACACGCCCGATTCGGTCTTTTGCTCTCACGGCGCCGGTTACACGGTCAAATGGTACGACGTACCCGCCGCAGCTCACGTAAAGGTCGATCCCGCCACCTTCCGCCCCTGGCGAGCGGCGGACGCCGAGTTTTTCGGCCATAGGTGATAGAGGGTCAGACTCTTTGCCGCATTTAATTGGTATAACTCGGTACAAGTTGGTATAACTATTACCAGGGTTTGCCAATCCGAGGAGGCCGACATGAATCCAAATCCCTTTAAGCCAACGGCAGGCAAGCGGCCTCCGATGCTCATTGGTCGCGAGTCGGTCATCGAAGATTTCGAGGAAGGGCTCGATAACGGCGCCGGAGCGCCGGGTAGACTCATGCTCATTACGGGAAACCGCGGCTGTGGCAAGACGGTTCTCCTACGGGAGCTGCAACGTCTAGCCAATGAGCGCGGATGGGCGGTTGTCTCCGATTCCGCTTCGCTTGGCTTATGCGACCGCTTGGCCGACGCGCTTCGCTCGAATAAACCCGTTGTGACGTCAATGGAGTTCGGTCCGTCGTTTGGCCGGATGTCGGTCGAGGCGGCGCGGGCAAAGGGCGAGACGTTGCGAGGGCTGGTCAACGAGCGCCTCAAGAGGCTCGGTCCAGGCAAGGGCATACTGTTTGCGATTGACGAGGCGCAATCGGCGTCTATCGAGGAACTGGCGGCTCTTGCCGTTCTCTATCAGCAGGTGCTCGGAGACCAGGATGCCACGGGCTTGCCCGATAGCGACCAGCGCGGTCTTGCGCTGGTGCTCGCCGGCTTACCCAGCATGGTTGACGACCTGCTCGAAGAGCCGAGCGTAACGTTTTTGCGGCGTGCCCAGCAGCGTACGCTGGGGGCGATCTCTTTGCCCAAGGTGCGCGATTCGTATATCCAGACGGTCAAAGACGCTGGTCTTTACGTCGATGCGGAGACAGCGGACCTTGCGGCACACAAGAGCATGGGGCATCCCTATATGGTTCAGCTGGTGGTCTATTACATGTGGCGGTCTGCCGTCCGGCGTGGTTCGCAGGTCATCGAAAGGTGCGATGCCGAGGCCGGCCATACGGACGCCGTCTCCGAGTTCTACGAAGCGGTCGACGCGCCCCTGTATTACGGGCTGCGCAGTCCACAGCGCCTCTTTATCGAGGCCATGGCGGTTGACGAGGGCAAACCGACGCGCATGGCGGATATCATTGAGCGCTGCGATCGCACCCAGAGCTGGGCGAGTAAATATCGCGCAAGCCTGATTCGCGAGCGCGTCATCGGGGCTGCCGGATACGGTCTCGTCCGGTTTACCGTGCCCATGCTGGGCGAGTACATCCGCGATCGAGTTTTATGGCATGAGTGACGTGACAAAGGGACAGCCCCTTTGTCACGTCGATAGTTGAGAGGCTAAATTATGGTGATTCATACTGAGCGCTTGACGCTTCGCCCGTGGCGCGAGGCAGATGCGGCGAGCCTGTTTACGTACGCGAGCGACCCGGACGTGGGACCGGCTGCGGGCTGGCCGCCCCATCGAAGCATTGAGGAGAGCAGGGAGATCATTCGGACAGTCTTTGCGGCACCCCATACCTTTGCCGTTTGCCTGCCTGAGACAGACGAGCCCGTGGGCAGCATCGGGCTCATGCCGCCTCGCTGTGAGTCGAACAGCCAAAGAGGCGGTCTCGAACTCGAAGTGGGGTATTGGATCGCCAAGCCGTTCTGGGGTCTAGGCTTTGCTCCCGAAGCCGTGCGAGCCATGCAGCGCTATGCGTTCGATACGCTTGGCTGCAAGGCGCTTTGGTGCGGATACTATGAGGGCAATAACAAGTCGTTACGCGTCCAGCAAAAATGCGGGTTCGCGCCACATCACGTTGAGCACGACGTGCCCTGCGAGCTTATGGGCGATGTGCGTACCGAGTACTTTACGTATTTGACCCGCGAAGACTGGCGCGGGCGGGCACAGTGCGAGTAACGTGACAAAGGGACAGTTCCTTTGCCACGTTCGGCTAACAGGAAGGGGAGCAATGACGGTGCCGCAACAACCAAGTGCTATCGAGGTACGTGGCGCGCGCGTCCATAACCTCAAGGACATCGATATCGATATCCCGCTGGGAAAGCTCGTAGGCATTGCCGGCGTGTCGGGTTCGGGCAAGAGTTCGCTGGCACTGGGCGTTCTTTACGCCGAGGGCTCGCGCCGTTACCTGGAGGCGCTCAGCACCTATACTCGCCGTCGTCTGACGCAGGCCGAACATGCCCAGGTGGATGAGGTCTTGCACGTGCCGGCGGCGCTCGCGCTACACCAGCGTCCGAGCGTGCCGGGCGTGCGTTCCACTTTTGGCACCATGACCGAGCTCAACAATAGCCTGCGTCTGCTCTTTAGCCGTTGCGCCCATCACGTGTGCCCGCACTGCGGGGCGCGCGTGGAGCCGAGCCTTAACGTGGCCGCAGGCCTGTCGCTCACGTGTCCGACATGCGGCCGCGAGTTCTACGCTCCGAGTGCCGAGGATTTGGCTTTCAATAGCGGCGGTGCGTGCCCTACCTGTGGCGGCACCGGTGTCATGCGCGAGGTGGACGAGGCGAGCCTGGTGCCCGACGAGTCAAAGACTATCAACGAGGGTGCGGTGCTTCCCTGGGGTACGCTCATGTGGGATCTGATGAAGCAGGTGGCAGGCGAGATGGGCGTACGCACTGACGTACCGTTTAACCAGCTCACGCCTCAAGAGCGCGACATCGTGTTCCATGGTCCGGCGGTTAAGAAGCACATTCTCTATGTTCCCAAAAACGGCGAGGGCGCCACGCCGCTCGACTTCACCTATTACAACGCCGTCTATACCGTCGAGAATGCGCTCGCCAAGGTCAAGGACGATAAGGGTTTAAAACGCGTTGCGCGCTTTTTGCACGAGGGGCCATGCCGCGACTGTGGTGGCACGCGTCTTTCCGAGGCTGCGCGCCAGCCCCAGGTGCGCGGTATCAATCTGGCGCAGGCCGCGGCCATGACGCTGGGCGAGGCGATTGAGTGGGTGCGCAGGGTGCCCGCATCCTTGCCGCCCGAGATGCAGCCCATGGCAGCGGATATATGCGATTCGTTTTTGAGCGCGGCCCGTCGTCTGGTCGACCTGGGTCTCGATTACCTTTCGCTCGATCGCGCCGGTGCCACGCTCTCCACGGGTGAGCGCCAGCGTGTGCAACTCGCCCGCGTGGTGCGCAATCGATCGACGGGCGTGCTCTATGTGCTGGACGAGCCCTCGATCGGCTTGCATCCTGCCAATGTTGACGGCCTGGTAGGCGTGATGCGCGATCTGGTGGATGACGGCAACACCGTGGTTGTTGTCGACCACGATACACGTGTGCTGGCGGAGGCTGATTATCTGGTCGAGATGGGCCCCGTTGCCGGAGCGGGCGGCGGTAACGTGATCGCTGCCGGTACAGTAGACGAGGTCGAGCAATTGCAGGGCAGCCGTATCGCGCCGTTTTTGCGCGCCGAGCCCAAGCGCTCGCGTCCGCAGGTGACTGACGAGGAAATGTTCGATCAGGGCCACATCCGCATGGCAACTGATGCCATCCATACCGTCAAGCCACTCGAAGTCGATATTCCGCGCGGCCGCTTGGTCGCGGTAACGGGCGTTTCGGGTTCGGGCAAGACGACGCTCGTGCTCGAGACGCTCATCCCAGCACTCAAGGCGCGGGCAGCCGGCGAGCGCCTGCCGGGACACGTGCGTTGGGTCGATGCCGAAGGTATTGCCCGCGCAAACCTGATTGACGCTACGCCCATCGGCGCCAACGTGCGCTCGACGGCAGCGACCTATGCTGACATCCATGACGAGCTGCGCCGCGCCTTCGCCCGTACGTCCGAGGCCAAGGCAGCCGGTTACAAGGCGGGCGCCTTCAGCTACAACACTGGCGCCTTGCGCTGCCCTACGTGCGATGGCACGGGCTCGATATCGCTCGACGTGCAGTTTTTGCCCGACGTCGAGATCGTCTGTCCGGCATGTCGCGGTTCTCGTTATGCAGACACGGCTTCGCGTATCCATCGCGAGGGCAAGGACGGGAGCTTGCTTACGTTGCCGCAGCTCATGGACATGAGTGTGGACGAGGCCCTCGACGCCACGGTGGGACTCAAGAAGGTTCAGGCGCGCTTGCAGACCTTGCACGACCTGGGCTTGGGCTATCTCACCCTGGGTGAGCCCACACCGGCGCTCTCGGGCGGCGAGGCGCAGCGTCTTAAGCTTGCGAGCGAGATGGGCCGTGTACAGGACGATGCCGTATTCGTGTTCGACGAGCCCACGATTGGCCTGCATCCGCTCGATGTTCAGGTGCTGCTGAACGTGTTTGACGGCCTCGTCGCCAAGGGCGCCACGGTTATCGTGATCGAACACGATCTCGACCTTATCCGTAACGCCGATTATGTGATCGACATGGGCCCGGGCGGTGGTGACGCAGGCGGGCAAGTCGTCTGCGCCGGCATGCCGGACGACATCGCGGCCTGCTCCAAGAGCATTACCGGTCGCTATCTATAGGCGATGTGACAAAGGGACTGCCCCTTTGTCACATCGCCTTCTATTTCACACATTGAGCGGCCAGATAGTCGCGGAAGAATGGCAATTCAAAAGCGACGATTCCGCGCCCGCGTTCCCCAATGATGCCGGCATCTATCATGCGGCGTCGGTAGCGGGAGACCTGCTGCGGCGAACGCTTAAGGCGTTCGACAAGGTCAGCGGTGGTGGACTCTTCCTCGTCATCGAGCATGGCGATGAGGAATCGCTTGTCCTCTGCAGTGAGTTCCCGATAGGTTGCCGCGAGGATTCGGTCATCCATCTCGTCGCGTGCGATTTTGATTCCTAGGTCAAAGTCGCGTGACGAGATTTCCTTCGAATCGCTTGTGAGATCCCAGGCACGGTAGCCTACGAGTTGCAATAGGAAGGGAAAACCAGAGATCGAGCGAACGGCTCTATCGATTCCCTCAGCATCTGCCAGGCGATCGTTTTCCTGGATTGTGCGAATTAGGGCCTCGCGCACGTCATAGTCGGCAATGCGACCCAGATGATATTGTTGGGCGCGGCGAAGGAACGAGACCGTCTTGTGGTTCAGTAGCGTCGATACGTTGTTGGGAAGTCCCGCCATGAGCAGGGCGACGCGTTTCCCATCGGTCACAAAGTGCTGATACGTCGCTGCGAGCTGAATCATCTCGTCGAGTGTCGGGTCCACCTCGTCAACCGTGACGAGCAGACCGGTGCCCGCCTCGTTGAGCTGGTCGATGATGTCGCTCATGCGATAACGCCAGGTTGAGACATCGTGAACGCGATTGACCTCGATGCTGCCGAGCGGTGCAATTCCGAGACCGGTGACTTCGAAGTTGTTAGACGGGTCGATAAGATGGCCTGCAGCACGTTTGGCCCCGAACTCGATTTCCTCAAGCATTCCCGAGAGCGCGGTTGTCTTTACGGCAATCCAGCCATGGGATTCCGCCCTTGTCGCGAGCGACGACATGAGAGCGGTTTTGCCGGTTCCACGCGCGCCTGAGAAGATCGAGGTCAATTCTGGGCGCCTGCGCTGGCTCAAGAAGGCACGGTCCAAATCCCGAATAATCTGTTGTCTGCCAGCGAGATGGGCAGGAACCTCACCAAAACTGGGGGTAAACGGGTTCTCGAGATATTTCACACGGCTCTCCTTTGGCGTCTCAGATTAACTTCATTTTATTCTAGTTAATTTCAGTTAAAAACGATTAACTCCATTTCAAAGTATCAGGTTGGCGTCGTGCGTTATCGAAGCGGTGCTTGAATAGCTTACGTTGGAGCCCGAAAATGGGTTCAACCCATTCGCGAAATTTGCACGCCCTATTGTGAGTGGGCTCTCAGATGAGCTGAAGCTGCCATCGTGCGGCTGATAGGGGCAATTATGAAAAACAGAATCTATGGGTATGCTCGAGTTTCGTCAGCAGATCAGAACCTGGATCGCCAACTGGATGCGCTGGAGCAGTTTCCGGTCCAAACGAATTTGATCTATGCTGACAAAGCGAGTGGAAAGGACTTCAGGCGTCCTCAGTACCGGCGTCTTCTTCGTCGTCTGCGCGAAGGGGACGTTTTGGTGATTAAGAGTATCGATCGATTGGGTCGCGACTACCGTGAAGTTCTCGATGAATGGCGTCGCCTAACGACGGACAAACGCGTTGCCATCGTGGTGCTCGATATGCCATTGCTTGATACACGCGAACAACCCAATGGAATTACGGGGACTTTTATTGCCGATCTAGTGCTTCAGGTTTTGAGCTACGTGGCTCAGGTGGAGCGCGAAAACATAAAGCAGCGCCAGGCGGAGGGCATCGCGTCGGCGCGTCTGCGGGGTGTGAGATTTGGGAGACCGACGCTCGAACGTCCGGATAGCTACCGCGATGTCATCAAATCATTCGAAGGAGGTGAGGTTACGAGGCAAGAGGCCGCAATGCTTTTGAACGTTAGCGCATCGACGTTTGATCGTTGGAGACGGGCGGACGCGAACGGATATGACCGTTCGCCGTCTGTCCGTCCTCTTTAGCTAGACATTTTGACGAGGGGAGTTTATTGCACAGGGCCCACTCCTTCCCTCGATGTTTATCCAGTTCACGCCCTTGAATCAAATAGTGCCACCGCGTCGCCAATTCGTCTGCTATTTGACGAGGGGCTATGAATCGTAACGTCAATCGAAGGGAAATAGTCGTGAAACGAAATACTGTTAAAAGGCTGTCTATGATGGGCTTGCTTGCTCTACTTATCTGTTCTCTGGGGTTCATCTCGGCCTGTTCTCAGAATGCCGCAAACTCAGAAAAACCGAAATATGTCGATGACAAGGCGATGAATGTTATCGCCGCCGGGTTTGAGAGAAGGTCCGACGTCATTGAATCCAATGCAAACGATGATGATCCTCATTCAACCGAGAATATCCAGGAAGCTATTGAGGCCGAAATC
>CABQLK010000034.1 GCA_902465015.1 uncultured Collinsella sp. | reverse complement strand
GCAGGAATTTGAGGGAGACATGGTTCCACAGCGCCCTGAACTCCATTGGTATGCCCATGACTCTGACATTCTCTTGTTAATCGAAACGAGATGCGGTGGAGAGGATAAAAACAAGGCGAAGAGCTATCGGGTTGAATTGAAAAGCGAGACGACCATGACCATGTCCGTATCGCTTGCTATGGCTATCGATGAGGCATGCAGCAAACTGAACATAAGGGCGAATTCGAGCCTGACAAGCCAAGCTAAGCGAGAACTCCGGCAGTCGTTTGTATTTGAAGTTGAATTCTGACGTGAATTGCCAGCAGCCAAATGCGGCAAAGGGACTGTTCCTTTGCCGCATTTGATGTCAAAACCATTTTGTCAAGGACTAGAGTTTGAAAGTCTATCATTTCTACCCCGTCCCCTAATGGCAGGTTTTTACATGCCGGCAAAGTTCGTCTGGCGCAGGGCTTCGTAGAGGACGATGGCGGCGCTGTTGGAAAGGTTGAGTGCGCTGATGCGGTAGTCGTCCGGATTGACGAAGTTGCCGCAGATATCCTGCCGAAGGATGGCCTCGTGGCTGTCCTCGGTATGCCCCAGCGATTCCTCGTGAGCTTCCCAAGCCTCGGCGTTATCGAGCGAGTCGCAATCGCGCAGCATCGGGATGCGCTCGCAGCGCTCGGGCGCCGCGGCAAGCAGTGGCTCGGGAATGCCCGAGCTCTCGCTGCCAAAGACCAAGTAGTCACCATCGCGGTAGGTACTCTGTGCATAGGTGCGGCGTGCCTTTTTGGTCAGCAGGTGCAGGCGGCCATCGGCGGGGGAGAGACCGTTGCGCGCAAGGAAATCCTCCCAGCCGGCATAGGTCGTCACGTCCAAGTTTTGCCAGTAGCCCAGACCGGCGCGACGTACCGTCTTGTCGTCGAGTGAAAAGCCCAGCGGCTCCACCAGATGCAGGCGGGCGCCGGTGACCACGCAGGTACGGCCGATATTGCCCGTATTGGCCGGAATCTCGGGTGCATGCAGCACGATATTGAACATGAATCTCCTTGGCTCAGAACGAAAAACCACCACGAAGGGTACCTTCGTGGTGGTTAGGCGGTTACGTGGGCGGAAAAATGCCCGCTTGGATAAACCTAGGCGCGGTGCCAGTCGGTCAGGCAGGCATCGAGGGAGGCGATGAGCACATCTTTGTCCATGTGACGGCCGATGATGCACAGACTCGTCATGCGGTCGCCCGTCTCGTCGTCCCAAATTTGCATGATCTCGGGGTTCTCGTCGATGATCTTCTGCTTCTCGCCCTCGGGCGCCGAGTCGACAAACAGGCCGTTCTCCATCAGGCGCATCTGGTGGCCGGCCTGCTCAAACATGTAGCACATGTCCGGATTGCTGGCCTGCCACAGCGGACCCTTGACGCGGATGACCTCGTCGGGCCACTCCTGCTCAACAAAATCGGTGAACTTCTGCAGGTCAAACGGCTTGCGGCGCGAGTACACAAAGGTCTCGATGTCGTACTCGAGCACCTCGGGGTCGTCGTGCTCTTCGGGATGCTCCATGGCCTCGATCCAAGCGGCGGAGTTGTAGGCGCGCATAAAGTCGAAGCGGTCGGTGTCGAGCAGCTCCTCCATGGGAACCTCGCCGTTTTGGGCCTCGACAATCACGGCGTCCTTCTGCAGACTGCGCACGATGGCCTTGAGCTCGGCGATCTGCTCGGGCGTTACGGTATCGGTCTTGTTGAGGATGAGCGTGGAGCAGAATTCAATCTGCTGGATGAGCAGGCTCTCGATGTCGTCCTCGTCGATATCCTCGGCCAGCAGGTCGCGGCCGCCGTTGAACTCGTCGTACATGCGGGCGCAATCGACCACAGCCACGATGTTGTCGAGCGCGAGCTTGGGCTCGCCGCCCACCTTGGCCTCGTCGCAGAAGCTCGAGATGGTGTAGGCGATGGGGATAGGCTCGCAAATGCCCGAAGCCTCGATGATGATGTAGTCGAAGTCGCCCGAATCGGCGATGCCCTGCAGCTGGTTAGCAAGGTCGTCCGAAAGCGTGCAGCAGATGCAGCCGTTGGTGAGCGGGATGAGGTCGTCGGTCTCGGAAAGGCCGCCGTCGGCGATGAGGCTGGCGTCGACGTTGATCTCGCCGATATCGTTGACGATCACGGCGGCGCGGATGCCGCCGTCGTTAGCGAGGATGTGGTTGAGCAGCGTGGTCTTGCCGGCACCGAGGTATCCGGTAAGCATGATGATCTTCACGGGTTTGTTGGGCATGTGCCCTCCTTTGTTAGACATGGCTTACAGTTAAATCTTATGCCAAACGCCTGCTCTTATACCCACGCGCCGGCAAATAACACAGGCTACTCCCAGGCTCCCCACACATCGGGGCAATAACCGACGGTGGCCTTTTTGCCGTTGCGCACGATGGGCTCGGCTAGAACCTGCTGATTCTCGAGCAGTTTATCGAAGCGCTGGCTAGGGGTGAGGTGCTGGATGAGCGCGAGCGTCTCCTCGTCCTTGGCTTTGGGGTTGAGCAGCTTGTCGATGCCGCCGACCGCCTGCATCACGCTCGTGAGCTCGCCCTTGCTCATCTCCTTTTCCTTAAGGTCGATAAACTGCACCTTAATGCGGCGCTCCTTAAAAAAGCGCTGAGCCTTCTTGGTATCGAAGGACTTTTTGGTCCCAAAAATTTGCACGTTCACTTATCGGCTCCCGTTCTAACGAATGAAGTTGGTGCGCTCGCGATCGGCCTCGGGGGCTTCGATGCCGGCAGCCTTGCCTGCCTCGATGCAACGCAGGAGCCAGGCCATGTTTTTGCCGATGTTTCGCATGGTGGCCAGACCCTCGGCATCCTGGGCAGCCTCGCCCGGCGCAGCGCCAAAGACGTTGTTCCAGTAGGTGGAGGCGACCACGGGCATCTGGTTGATGGTGAAGTACTTGTTGAGTACATCGAACGTGGTCGACGTGCCGCCGCGGCGGGCAACGGCGACAGAGGCGCCCGGCTTGTGCGCAAAGGCCTTGCTGCCAGCATAAAACGCACGGTCGAGGGCCGAGAGGATGCGGCCGCTGGGGTGCGCGTAATAGACGGGCGAGCCAAAGACAAAGCCGTCTGCCTGCTCGGCGGTGGAAATGAGCTCGTTGACCACGTCGTCGTCAAAGGTGCAGCGGCAATCGAGCTTGCCGCACTGACCACAGCCAATGCAGTCGCGAATGGGCTTGGCGCCCAGCTGGAACACCTCGGTATCGATACCCTCGGCATGCAATTGCTCGGCGACTTCGGCAAGCGCGCGAGCGGTGTTGCCGTTTGCCTTGGGGCTACCGTTGACTAAAAGAACCTTCATCACAAACTCCCTCTGCTGTCGATGACTTATGCAGAGGATTATTGCATGAGCGGGCGGATGGCGTGGGGCGCGATGCCGGCCCCGAGGGCCCACGGCAGGCTCGCCCACCAGGTACGTGCGGGATACGGTCCAGAGGATGTTGGAGTGCGGGGCCTCGTGCGAGCAGATTGTAAGGGGTCTGGGCGGGTCGCCCTCGATGGCGAGCTTTGAGATCTTGGAAGGCGGGCTGCTGCGGAGGCTATGATTTATACTAGGGCGGTTGCTATCGAGTAATTCACACTTGGTTTGATTCGATTGTGAACGCGCAGCTAGGACGGAAAGCAAAGGAAGTTCTATGGAAACAGAGGATGCTGTCTGTTTGATAACTTCGATTGCCCTGATTCTTCTTTCAATCCAATACAGAAGAGGAAGATGGCTCAGCTCAATTGCTGGATATGATGTCACAAAAAGGGAGAGCGGGATTGATATACGCCCTTACGCAAAGTTGATTTCTTCTGTGACGTTATGGATGGGGCTGCTGTTTTTCTTGTGGGCGGTAGAGGGCTGGGTACGCGATTGGAATACCAGTGTTTTTGAAGTTTTGGTTCTACTTCTGTTCAGCTTGGCCTCTTTGTCGTTCGTGCGGCTCGTTAGGTTTGTGTTTATGAGGCGATAGACAGCGGAAGCGGGATGGACGTCAAAATGGACCAATACAGCCAATTGTCAAAAGAAGTTGATAGGGTTGGCTTAACAGATTTACTCGACGGCATATCCGTGGCGGGGGATAGGTTTTATGTTGTTGAGCACTTATTTGCATCGGGTAAAGGAAACCAAGAGTATCGAAAACGGTGCCCCCGGGCCCCGGGAGGGACTGCAGGGGTGTTCGGCTAACTGTGGGTACGACCTATTTGCTCAATGTGTTCGCCTGAGATCGGAAAATAACCATCATGCGCCCCACGACGCTAGTCCAGCTTGGTGCCCGGTACCTGTACTGCCTCTTTAAGCAACGCTTTGAGCTCGTTCAAAATGGAAACGGGCTGTCGATCGACAGCGTCCAGATGGAGCGTGGCCACGCGAATGGGCGGCTGATATTCAAGCGAGCCGATGAGCACGGGAGAACCCAGGAACCGTTCGATGTCGCTTGCGATCTCGTCGATTGCCTCGGGGCCGAGCTCATCGAAGAGTGCCACGAACGTTGGCCCCGTCGAGCGGAACAGGCGACCCTTGCCGCGCGAACAATCCATGAGGCACGCTGCGCTTTCGGCGAGCACGCGGTCGCCCGCATCAAAGCCAAAGCGGGCGTTGACCTCGGCGATATCGTCAACCTTAATGGCAATAAAGCCTGCCTCGCGCGCCACGCGGCGCATTTCGCCAATGGCGCTGACCAGGGCGTGGACATCGCCCAGGCCCGTTACCGAGTCAGTCGTATCCGCCAGGCTGCGGTTGATGATAATGCCCACGTACATGTTAGGCTCGGTATCGGTGCCGTCCAAGCGGTAGCCCGTGCAGTCGCAAAGCGCGTACGCTCCGGTAGCATCCATAACGCGGTACTGCATGTAGTGGAAGTGCCACATGCCGTTTATCACCATGTCGAGCTCGGCACGTACGTTGTCGCGGTCCTCGGGATGAACGCGGGCGAGCCACATGTCGAGTGAGTTAAAAGGGTGCTGGGAGGGCAGGTCAAAATCGCGCACGGCGTTAACCGACCATTGCGATTCTCCCGTATCGAGGTTAAGGATAAACGGATAGCGCGTCTCGGAGCTCATTGAGATCGCTTGGAATACGCGGTCGTTGCATGGAAGCTGCTCGACGATTGGGCGTTGCGGCGCGTCATTGTTTTCCGGTTGCTGTACACGATGCATAAGCTTATAGCGATACATCTTGCGATCGGCATCCATCGTCATCTGGCGACGCGTGTCGCCGGCAAGTGGATCGACGCGCGAGCAGCCAAAGCTAAAGCTGCCGATCATGGGCGCCTTGCCACCTGAGCTCGCCTCGACCAGCCCGGCGCGTATCTGCTCCAAGCGCTGCTCGAGTTCGGTCTCGTTTGCGGAGAGCGAGATGAGCACAAACTCGTCTCCACCGATACGGAACAGCATCTCATCGTGCTCCATGGTTTCGGAGAGCGTGCGGCAGATGCTCAGAATATAGCGATTGCCTTCGGCGTGGCCAAACCTATCATTGCAATGTTTGAGATGGTCGATGTCAATATAGGCGCAGGTGAAGGGGTCACCTTTGTGCCAGAGTTGCTCGACGTGACGGTCGAGTCCGCCGCGGTTGCCCAAGTTGGTGAGCGGGTCGATATAGGCGTTGCTCTCAAGCAGCCGGCGCTCTTGTTGCAGGATGGCATGCGTCTTTTGCAGTTGCTCGCCAACGGCGCGCAGCTCAGCAGGCAGCGCGGCAACATCGAGTTCGGCGGTCGAGATGCCATTCGCAAGTCGCTGAAGATAGGCAATAATCGATTGCTCACCCAGGCGATATGACTCGTTCATGATGGATAACCTCCTTGGGCGGAACAACGGTTTGTATCATATCCCCAATTCGGTTTGAACTGGGGATATAAGTTAGCTAATGGAGACAAATGCCCCCTTCGGCGGTGGCGTTTTGCGCGCGAGCGTATCAGTTGTTATTGCCACCATCGAGCAATGCCTCAAAATCCTTCGCCGGCATGGGGCGGTAGTAGAGGAAACCCTGAGCGTAGCGGGCGCCCATGTGGCGTAGCATGTTCGCCTGCTCATCTGTCTCGACGCCTTCGATTACAATGGGCAGATGGAGCGACTGCGCCATCTCGAGCATCGATGACACGATCTGCGCGCTGCGGCCTTGATCGCGGTCGGTGGGCACAAAGGTTCGGTCGAGCTTGATGACGTCGACGTTGACGTTCTTGAGCATCGCGAGCGTGGACTGACCGGTGCCAAAATCGTCCATATAGGTCGAGAAGCCGCGGGTGTGCAAGTCGGCTGTCAGTTTGTCCACGGCTTCGGACTCTCCCGTATAAGCCGTCTCGGTGATCTCGATGCGCATGAGCTCGGGCGGCAGGTTGTATTGGGCGGCGAGCGATCCCATATGCTCGGCAACGTCGCAGGCAAGAATGTCCACGCGAGACACATTAAGCGAGACCGGAACCACGCGAAGACCGCGATCGAGACGCTCGCGAAGCCATATGGCGACACCCTGCCAAATGTACTTGTCGAGCGTCACCACAAAGCCGCTTTCCTCGAGTGCGGGGATAAACGTTGCGGGCGAAATGAGAGAGCCGTCCTTGTCAATCCAGCGCGTAAGTGCCTCGGCGCCAATGATCTCGCCGGTTTCCATATCGACCTGGGGCTGCAGGTAGTACGTGATGCGGCCATTTGAGAGCGCGTACTGGAACTCGGTCAGCGTGCGGTGGAACGCAATCTCGTGTTCATATTCTTCGGGGCGGAAAATAGCAATGCGCTCCTTGAAGTCGTTTTTGGCGCGTCGATTGGTAAACATGGCCTTTGCCTGCGCATCGATGGTGATCTCCTCATTGGAGTCGATGGGGTAAATGCCCATGGACGGCCAAAAACCTACGCCGTCATCATGCCTGGCTACTGCCTCGCGAACGCGGTTGTAGATTTGATGGACGGTGATGTGCTTAAAGGGGATGAGTACGCAAAAGTCATCTTGGCCCCAGTACCCTGCGACGCCCATATCGGCATTCTCGATGTCCTTGAGGACCGTGCCCACATCGGCGAGTACGCGGTCGCCCTCGGCCTGGCCGTGCCATTCATTAAACAGGCGCATGTGACCCATGTCGACGGTGGCGATGCACCAGGTGTCGTCGCGCCTTGCCTCGAGAAATGCGTTGGCGCGCCGCATAAACTCGCTGGGTCGATAGAGGCCCGTGAGCGAGTCGATACGTTCGGCGATGGCGCTTTTGCGCTCCGCCTCGGGTATGGGGAGGCTGTCGTTGGGAACAAGCCCGCCGGCCGTGCGAAGGCGACGGTCGAGTTCGCCTAAAACGGCGGTCGCTTGATGGGTTAACTGCTCGTAAAAGGCCGGGACGACAAGGCAGACGGGAGTAATGGTGTCGCCCGCGATTTGAACAGGAGCGAAAACAGCCTCTTTAAGGTGGCGGGTCAGTTGCTCGAATGCCTCATGGTCCAAATCGTTGCTGAGCACGACGAACTGGACGCTTCGTGAACGGAAGACCCGGCTCCTGCCGCGGGTGATCGACAGCATGCGGCCTGCGTATTCGGCAAGCATGTTGTCGACAGCCTCGGCCCCGTAGAGCTCGTTGAGCTTTGTCGTGCCACGAACGCGCACCGCTATAAGCCCTGTCTCGCAACGATCGCGGCGGCAGGCGTCGATGGCGTTGGCCAGCATGCGCTGCGTTCCGAGGCCTGTGGCGGCGTCGACGGTTTCGGCAAGTGAGTGGTTGACGAGCTCGCCGACATAGAGCGAGGGGACATTTCCGTCGCCGTCGATACGAAACCCGCGAGCACGGCAAAGGACGTAGTCGCCGACGGCGTTGCGCACACGATACTGCATGACGCGACGGTGCTTGGTGCCGTTGTAGACTTGGTCGATGTCGTTGATGCAGACCTCAAGGTCGTCGGGATGGACGCGCGTTTTCCAGTAATCGCGACAGTTGTCTATGTGCTCCGAGGGAAGGCCAAGATCGCGCAAGGCACCTTGTGACCAAAGGGTGCGATGTTTGTCCAAGTTCTCGATAAAGAAATAACGGCCCTCGTTGAGCATCGAAAAGGCGTCAAAAATACGATCGCTTATTTCGAAGTCGTCGGCGTGGACTTGCGTGATATTGCGTCGATCGAGGTGCATGGCATGACGTAGCTTGTAGTCGTACATGCGATGGTCGGCATCGAGCGTCATGCGATTGGAAGCTTCGCCCAGGGCGGGGTCGGCGTGTGACACTCCGTAGCTAAACGAGTGGGGCATCTCGGAATCGTTGTTTTTGAGCAGAACCGTTCGGCAGTGTTTCAGACGTTCGGCGAGGTCGTCCTCGGTTGCAATCGTAGATAGGATGGCAAACTCGTCGCCGCCTATGCGAAACGCCGCTTCGCCCACCTTCATATACAGCTTAAGATAGAGACTTACCTGCAAGATATAGCGGTTGCCCTCGTCATGCCCAAAGACGTCGTTGCAGTGCTTGAGATTGTCGATATCGATGAACGCCATGGTAACGGGGGCGTCCTGCTCCCAGAGCTCCTCGAGGGAACGGGCAAAGCCGCCACGGTTGCCAAGCCCGGTAAGCTGGTCGGTAAAGGCAGTCCTGATCAGATCCTCCTGCCGTTCGAGAAGGTCGCGGACGGTCTTTTCGAGCGTTTCGGTGTAATTGCTGACAGTTTCCATGTTCTAAGCGACTTTCTGAGGTCGGGGCGGATTGCGTCGGGCGAGCTCGTTGTGTACACGCGTCGTTGCTCAGCGCTTTGCATGTATCCAGGCCCCGCCTTGCCGCGTTGTTGAGTTAATTTGTCGGCTAATGTTCGCTGTTGATAACAGCTGAGTAGTGTAAACAATAGTGCACAATTATATATGGGTGCACATGCTGTGGGCGGCTATTATTCGACAAGCGGTAGCGCGACGATGCGATGTTCGATAAAAATGCGACTGGGACGATATATGTTGACGGGTATACTTGTCCCGTTTTAAAACGCAGGAACGGAGATGGTCGCATGGCACAGTCAAATATGACGCGCACGGTGGGGCTGGCGCTCGAGGGAGGCGGCTACCGCGGTATGTATACAGCGGGCGTGCTCGATGTATGGATGGAGCACGGTTTGACCTGCGACCATATGGTGGGCGTCTCGGCGGGCGCGGCGTTTGGCTACAACTTTAAATCGCGCCAGATCGGCCGCGCCATTCGCTATAACAAGGCCTATTGCGCCGACAAGCGCTATGCGAGCGTGACCAGCTGGCTGCGAACCGGCGATATGTACAATGCCGACTTTGCTTATCACGAGGTGCCTATCGAGCGCGATCCCATCGACTTGGAGGCGTATCGCACCTGTCCCATGCGATTTACGTGCGTGTGTACCGATATCGAGACGGGCAAGGCCGTCTATCACGATCTGCCGTATGGCGACGAGCGCGATATCGAGTGGATTCGGGCGTCGTCGGCAATTCCCGTGGCGACGCGTCCTGTTGCTATTGACGGGCATAAGTATCTGGATGGTGGCGTGGCTGATTCTATTCCCAGCGCGTGGCTGTTTGCGCAGGGGTATGACCGCAATATCGTGGTACTCACGCAGCCGGCGGGTTTTGTGAAGCAGCCCAACAGCGTGATGCCCATGCTGCGGCGCGTGTTCCGTCACTATCCGGAGTTTGTCGCAGCGCTTGAGCACCGGCATGAGGTCTACAATGCCACGCTCGATGACCTGGCACGTCGCGAGGCTGCCGGCGAGATCTTTGTGGTGCGTCCGAGCGAATCGGTGAAGGTGCCGTCGCTGTGTCGCGAGCCCGATGAACTTGAGCGCATCTACCAGATTGGTCGCCGCGATGCGGAGGCGACCTTGCCGGCACTGGAGGCATATCTGGCAGGGTAGAGGCTGCTGCCGCCATCTCGGCGGAAAGCGCATCCCGGAATGGAGGCTCAAACTGGGATGCGCTTTCCATTGCTGAAGATATGAGGCTGCGAATCAGCTGCTCGGCCTAGACTTACGCCTGCTGCCAGGTGTCGACGAGCTCCTTGGCCGCGGCGTAGGGGTCATCGGCGCTGCAGACGGCGCTCACCACGAAAAAGCCGTCGACGCCGGTGGCCTTGAGCTGTGGCAGGTCGGCCGTCTTGACGCCGCCGCCCACCACGATGGGCACGGGGCTTGCCGCGTGGAGTGCGGCTAGGTCCTCAAAGCTTTTGGTGATGATGGAGCCGTCGGCCGCGCGTCCGCAATCGCGCTTGGTCTCGGTCTCGTGGAGCGGGCCGATGCCCAGGTAGTCGACCAGACTCATGTCGGCGGTCTTGACGTACTCGAGCATCTCCTCGCAACGGGCCGAAAGGCCCACGATGGCATCGGGGCCCAGCAGCTTGCGGCAGACCTCGACGGGAATATCGCTCTGGCCCACGTGTACGCCGTCGACGGCAATACCCTGCTCGCGCGCGGCGAGTACGCAGTCCAGGCGGTCATCGATCAGTAAGGCGACCTGACCGGTCTTGCCAGCCTGTGCGATTGCCTGCGCGGCGTCGCCGGTCAGCGCGATGATCTCGCGGGCGCTTGCCACCTTAGAGCGCACCTGGATACAGGTAAAGCCTGCGTCGAGCGCCTGGGCTACCACATCGCCCACGGGGCGCCCGAGGGTGTTTTCGGGGCCGAGTACCAGATAGGCCGAGATATCAAGGTTGTCGCGGATGCTCATCGTGCTTCCTCCTGCTTCTTGATCTGTGCTTCCATGCGCTCGAGCTTGCCGGTCATGGTGTCGGTAAATCCGGGTCGAATATCGGCTTTGAGCACGACTTCGGTGCGGATGCCCTTGCTCGCCAACACAAAGGTTGCGTCGCGCACGACCTGCATGACCTCGTCCCAGTCGCCCTCGATCTCGGTGAACATCGAGGTGGTGCGGTTGGGAAGGCCGCTCTCGCGAATGACGCGCACGACCTCGGCGACCTCGGCGGACAGCTCATCGCCGGTGCCGCACGGGGCGATGGCCACGGCGACGAGCGTATTCATGCCGGCATTGGTTGCGGGCTCGGACATGGCCTATGCCTCCTCGAGGTCGAGCTGGTTGTTGGCGATGTCCTGGGCGGTTGCGCGGTAGAGCTCGTCGATAAAGGCGACCTTAAAGCTTGCCGGGGCGTCGGCGACAGCGGCGGCACGCGAGCCGGCAACGTTGTAGACGGCGGTGCCGCAGACGGCGGCCGTAAACGGGTCGGCAGCGCAGGCGTACACAGCCAGCACGCCGCCTTGCGAGCAGCCGCAACCGGTGATCTTGGACATGAGCGGGCTGCCGCCGTGGGACTTGGCCACGGTCATGCCGTCGGTGATCAGGTCGACTTCGCCCGAGACCACAACGGCGCCGCCGGTGTAGCGGGCGAGCGCCACGGCGGCATCGCGGGCGGCGTCTACCGTGTCGGTGGTATCGACACCGCGCACGCGGCTCAGATCGGCCGCCTCGCCCTCAAGACCCCACAGGCCGGCGAGCGCGATGATCTCGGAGGCGTTGCCGCGCACGATGGCGGGCTTGTACTGCTTAAGCTCGTTTACCAACTGGGTGCGCAGACTGCCGATGCCCAGGCCCACCGGATCGAGCACCCAGGGCTTGCCGGCGTCGTGTGCCGCCTTGGCCGCGCGGGGAATCGTCTGCTCGTAGATGGGGAAGAGCGTGCCCATATTGAGATAGATGGCGCCGCCGCCGGCAACGAGCGCCTCGCCCTCGTCGGGAAGATAGACCATGGCGGCCGATCCACCCACAGCGAGCTGCGCGTTGGCGACAAAGTCGATCGTCACCGTGTTGGTGATGGAGCCGGCCATCGGATTGGTGGTGCGAATCTCCTCCACGGCCTTGACCATATGTTGCTTAAGCTGTTCCGAATCAATCACTGCACATGCCTCCTTGGCATAGAAAAGGGGCGCTGTGCATAGACAGCGCCCCTGTAAAGGCGGCATGCTCCCTACGCCAGCATTAACTGACAGGTTCAAAGGATTGGGCCCCATGCCCTCTCAGCCTTGTGGTTTGCACCGCCGGCACTCCCGCATCGAATCTGTTGTTCCCTATACTAGCGCACCGTTACAATGGTTGCGGTGAAAATGACTGGGGGACTCTATGATCAAACTTGTGCTGACCGATATGGACGATACACTGATTCCAGCCGGGCATGACGGCGCCAGCGACTACGCCATTGAGGGTATTCATGCCATGCGGGCGGCGGGTTTGCACTTTGGGCCGGTTTCGGGTCGTCAGCCGTCCGCGATGGGCTGGATGTTCAAAAACCGTTCCGGGTGTTATTCGACCGGTGCGTTCTGTAACGGCCAGGTGATGTTTGTTGACGGCGAAGTAGTCGCCTCGCGCGCAATCGACAACGATGCTCTGATGCGTTTGGCCGACTATCTGGAGCAAGAGACCGACGATACATTTCTAAAAGTCTACAGCCTGGGCGATGACTTTTGGGGCAACGATGCCCATTGTGTGACGAGTGACCCCGAGCGCGTTCGTCGCGCCATGGAGTCGGGCGGCAACGCGTGGCTCAAAGGCGAAGAGGCCCCATGTCGTCCCGTCGTCGATGACGCGTCGGTGTTTAAGGCGAATATCTGGAGTGCCCGTTCGCGTGAGGAGCTCGCGGAGCTACGTGAGCGCGTTGCCGCTGAGGTGCCGGAACTCTCGCTTGTGTTTCCCAACAACCGAGTGCGCCTGTTCGACATCCTTCCGGCTGGTTGGGACAAGGGCTGCGCTGCGCTGGAGCTGGCGCGCGCTTTGGGCCTGACGCCCGACGAGGTGGCCGTATTCGGCGATTCTGATAACGATTTGCCCATGATCGATGCCGTTCCTAACTCCGTTGCAGTCGCCAATGCCAACGAGGCCGTCACGGCTGCCGCACGCTGGCATATTGGCGCTGCGGCAGATGATGCGGTTGCCGGGGCTCTGCATCAGATTGCCGCCTGCGCCGCGACGGGGGAGATGCCGTCGTTTATGCGTCAAATGGACGCGGCAGGTTTTGGCGTCACGAACGTCTAGGGAGAAGGCTATGAAGCTTCAGCAGCTCAGATATGTTGTTAAGGTTGCCGAATGCGGTAGCATCACCGAGGCCTCGCGCCGGCTCTTTGTGTCGCAGCCCTCGATTACCGCGTCGATTCGCGATCTCGAAAACGAGATGGGTGTGCATATCTTTGAGCGCACCAACAAGGGTGTCATTGTGTCCGAGGAAGGCGAGACCTTCTTGGGCTACGCGCGCCAGGTGCTCGACCAGGCCGACCTGCTCGAGGGCAAGTACAAAGGCACGTCCGAGCAGGTGCCGCACTTTAGTGTGAGCTGCCAGCATTATTCCTTTGCCGTTAATGCGTTTGTCGATGTGATCCGCGAGTTCGATGCCGCGCGCTACGACTTTACCCTGCGCGAGGAGCAGACCCACGAAATTATCGAGGATGTCGCGCATATGAAAAGCGAACTCGGCATCCTGTATCTGTCGGAGCACAATCGCGAGGTCATCGAGCGCATGCTTGCCGCCAACGAGCTCATGTTCGAAGGGCTCTTCTGCGCCACGCCGCATGTCTTCGTCTGCGCCGACCATCCGCTGGCGGGCCGCTCCAGCGTGACGCTCGAGGATCTGGAAGACTACCCGTTCCTGTCCTACGAGCAGGGCAGCTACAACTCGTTTTACTATTCCGAGGAGCTGACCTCGACGTTCGAGCGTCGCAAAAATATCCGCGTGCGCGACCGTGCGACGCTGTTCAACCTAGCTATGGGCCTTAACGGCTACACGGTATGCTCGGGCGTGATCAGCCACGAGCTCAACGGCCCCGGCATTATCTCGATTCCGCTCGACGTGGACGAGTACATGGAGATTGGCATCATCACGCGCAAGAACACGACGCTCACGCGCTACGGTCGGGCCTATATCGACGCGATTCGTCAGCATATCTAGGCTGCTGTGCTCCGCACGGTTCAAGTCTCTTTATGACAGTCCAGACTGATATAGGAAGCATCTATATCAAACTGTTATAAACGTATATTTTACGATGACCATATGAGCGCTCATACTCTGTCCCAGTAAAGCAACCAATGCAAAGGGAGATATCTATGAGCACTTCGATTCAACCGAACGCGCCGTTTCGTGCCGATATCGTCGGCAGTTTTCTTCGTCCGCAGGCTGTAAAGGATGCCCGTGCCGCCTATGTCGCGGGTAAACTCGACGCTTCCGGCCTTAAGGCCGTCGAGGACGAGGCCATCCGCGACTTAGTGGCCAAGCAGAAGGCCGCCGGCCTGCAGGTGATCACCGATGGCGAGTTCCGCCGCAGCTACTGGCACCTCGATTTTATGTGGGGCCTTAACGGCATTGAGCGCCGCACCTCACGCACGGGTTATATGTTCCATGACGAGGAGACGACGGCCGACACCGCCGTGGTTACCGGTCCCATTAGCGGCAAGAACCACCCGTTCGTCGAGCATTTTAAGTTTGTCAAGGCGCTTGAGGGGGAGGGCCAGGTCGCGCGTCAAACCATTCCGGCGCCGATCCAGACGTTCTCGGAGGTTACGCTCGACCGCTGCGATGGACAGCAGGAGAGTCTGCGCGCCGTCTACAAGACCGATGAGGAACTTGCCGACGCCATTGCAGCCGCTTATCGCACGGTGATCGCCGACCTGTATGCCGCGGGCTGCCGCAACATCCAATTTGATGACTGCACCTGGGGCATCTATTGCGATACGGACTTTGTGTTCAAGACTGGCATGAGCCCGGTTGACCTGCAAAAGGTGAGCGAGCTGGGCGTGGCGCTCAACAATGCTGCCATCGCGGGCAAGCCCGACGATCTGGTTATCAACACGCATGTGTGCCGCGGCAACTATCACTCCACGTATGCCTTCGAGGGTGGTTACGATCCCATTGCACCGTACCTGTTTGCGCACGAGGATGTCGATGCGTTCTACCTTGAGTTCGATACGCCGCGCGCCGGTGGCTTTGAGCCGCTCAGGTATGTTGCCCCCGGCAAGAAGGTGGTGTTGGGACTGGTGACCACCAAGGCCGCTGAGCTCGAGGACGAGGATGCCATCGTCGAACGTATCCACGAGGCCGCAAAGTATGTGCCGCTCGAGAACCTGTACCTGTCGCCCCAGTGCGGCTTTGCCAGCTGTGAGATTGGCAACAAGCTGACCGAGGACGAACAGTGGGCAAAGATCGCGCTGGTCAAGCGCATTGCTGAGCGCGTTTGGAAGTAACGTTACCGTTTGCAGGTGACGGCGCGCGCGAGACATGACGTATCACGTACAATGGTTCGGATCGTATCGTTCGGGCAGGTTATCCGATATGCCTGATCGCTATTTTTAATGCGCCAGTATCCAGTGGATGCCGCGCGCCATGCGCAGGTCAGTTTGGGCAAAGTGATTGCCGGGGTTGAGCTCCAGCGTTGTTGGAATGTCACGCTCGATAAACAGCTCTTCCATCGCACGCGTATCGTCGAGTACGTGCCGCATCATGCGGTTGGGCGTCTTGGTTTCCTTTTTACCGAGCGACAGATAGGCGGCGTCGGGCGTGGCTGTCATCGTGCGCTCGCGCGCGTAGTCGATAAAGCCGGGGAACCACAGCGACCCCGATGCACTCGCCGCGCGCTCAAAGACATCTGTTTGCCAAAGTGCCCACAGTGAAAAAAGACCCGCCAACGAGTAGCCGGCAATGCCGCGCCAGGTGGGCGGGCAGAGAAGTGATGATTCGGCCTCTGGGATTATCTGCTTCAACAACTCGTCAAGAAAACCAGCAGCCTGTCCACCAAAGGGCTCGGCATCTCGTATAGTTCCCTCACATTCCCAGGGGCTCAGCTCGTGATTCCAATCGAGCCCTCCAATGGCGACAAGGGTGAATGACGGGCAGTCGAGCTCTCGGCAGCGCTCGTAGACTTCACTACTGTCGCCCATAACCACGGGGAGGTAAATGACGGGCGCGCCTTCCGCACACTCTGAGTAAACGGTTATCTGCTTATGATGCGCTTCCAAGGCAGGCTTCTCTCGGTGTTGTGATATTGACAGCCTCAATTGTCGCACGCTGGCGCGGGGGCAGACGCTAAAAGAAAGGCGCGGAGCCGCTCGATGCGACTCCGCGCCTTGATGTTCTGCTTTAGCAGACTATGCCGTTACGCCACGAAGAAGTAGACGAGGAAGGCAAGGGCTGCGATCCACATGAGCGGCTTGATCTTGGAGGCCTCGCCCTTAAAGAGCGCGACGATCACGTAGGCGATAAAGCCCAGACCAATGCCGGCAGAGATGGAGTAGGTGAAGGGCACGCCGGCGACAATCATGAACGCCGGGAAACCCTGCGACACGTCGGACCAGTCGATCTCGGAGGCTTCGCTCATCATGAGGTAGCCGACGTAGACCAGAGCACCGCAGGTGGCGGCGCTGGAAACGATGGTGACGATGGGGGAGAAGAACGCGGCGAGAATGAACAGCACGCCGGTGGTGACGGAGGTGAGGCCCGTGCGGCCACCGTCGGCAGCGCCAGAGGTGGACTCGACGAAGGTGGTGATGGAGGAGACGCCCATAAAACCGCCCACAGCAGCGGCGGCGGAGTCGACGATCAGGATCTCCTTGATATTCTCGACGTTGCCGTCGTCGGTGAGGAACTCGCCCTGCTTGGCCACGGCCATCGCGGTGCCCATGGTGTCGAAGAAGTCACTCATGAGCAGCGAGAACGAGATGACGAGGAGCGTGGGGTCGGTAAGGACCTTGACGATGGCGGGCACGCCGCCGGCGTCGGCGATGGGGCCACCGATGCTCGAGAAGTCGAGCGGGGCAATGATACCGGTCGGAGCATGGGTCACACCTAGGGGGATACCGGCGATGACGGCGACGACGATGCCGATGAGCAGCGAGCCGGGGACGTTGCGGCAGGCGAGGGCGACCGTCACCAGGATGGAGATGATGCCGACGATGAAGGTGGGGGAGGTGATGTCGCCCAGACCGACGAGTGTACCGGCGCCGGCGGTGATAATGCCGGCATCGCACAGGCCAATCATGGCGATGAACAGGCCCAGACCCACCGAGATGGCGTGACGCAGGACAACCGGGATGGCGTCCATGATGGCCTCGCGCAGGCCACAAAGCACGAGCAGCAAGATGACGACGCCCTCAAGGAAGATGACGCTCATGGCCACGTGCCAGTCACCGCCGCAGACGGTGGTGGTGATTCCAGCGATCATCGCGTTGACGCCTAAGCCCGACGCGCAGGCGAGCGGGCGGTTGGCGAAGATGCCCATGCAGATGGTCATGATGCCGGCGCCCAGGCAGGTGGCGCAGGCGAGCGCTCCCGCATCGATGCCAGCGCCCGAGAGCACCGCGGGGTTGACGGCGATGATGTAGGCCATCGCCAGGAATGTTGTCAGTCCAGCGCGGAGTTCGGTCCCGATTGTGGACTTGCGCTCGCTGACGTGAAATAGTTCGTCCATGCATACCCTTTCCTTGTTCGGCCCCGAGTTTAGGCCGATTGACACGAACTCACTCACTATAGCCCCTTTACGACGCTGTTGTTCCTCGCATGTTGATGTTCGGCGCTTTGTAGCAGACGGACGGTATTTTTCGCATGAAAATGAGTGGGTACCGTATACTTAAGCAGTTACAACGACCCCTATGGAGGAACGTATGATTAAAGAGCTCTGCCGCGACGAGGCTATCCTGTCTCAGCGTTGCGAGGTTGCGACCGTCGAGGACGAGTCGGTTGCTCAGGACCTGATCGATACCATCAAGTCGCTCGACGATGCCGGCTGCTTGGCCGCTAACCAGATTGGCGTTACCAAGAAGGTTTGCGTCTACCTGGACGATGCCGGCGAGCCCCACGTGCTCTACAACCCCCGTCTGGTGTTTGGCCTGGGCGCCAGCAAGATGGAGGAGAGCTGCCTGACGCACGAGGAGGTCACCAAGTCCACGCGCTATATCAAGTGCAAGGTTGCCTTTGATCAGATCGTCGACGGCAAGATGAAGGAGTGCCGCCGCGACTACGCGGGCTTTGAGGCACAGATGATCCAGCATATGATCGATCATTGTCTTGGAAAGTTGGTCTAAGGGGACCAAAGCACCGCACTTCGTCTCTTTTGGTCCGGGCGTGACATTGTTGTCATGTCCGGGCTTTTGTGTTTAGCGCCTTTTTGTTTGGAGACAATAACCTTAGCAGGAACGTAAAGCTAGGAGGCGCTATGTGTACGAGTATTCGATTTACCGATAATTCTGGTCACATGTATCTAGGCCGCAACCTAGACTGGAGCTTTGACTACGGCCAACAGGTTCGCGTGATGCCGCGCGGGTTCCACGTCCCGTATTCGTTTATCGACGATGCGTCGGCGGCGCACGCGGTAATCGGTATGTGCATCGATTACGAGAACTACCCTATGTTCTTCGACTGCGGCAACGATGCGGGCCTCGCCGTGGCAGGTCTCAATTTCCCGGGTTATGCCGAGTATGCCGAGGGCCCTGTCGACGGCAAGAACAATATCGCGGCCTATGAGTTTCCCCTGTGGGTGGCAGCGACGTTCTCGACGGTCGATGAGGTCGAGGCCGCGCTGCGCGACACGGTGATTGTCGCCAAATCTGCCGGAGAGGGGCTGGGCGTGTCGCTGCTCCATTGGATTATCGGCGACAGCCAGCGCAGCATCGTGGTCGAGATGATGGCTGACGGCCTGCATGTATACGACAATCCGGTCGACACCCTTGCCAATCAGCCGACTTTCCCGTGGCACATGGAAAACCTGCGCACCTATATCACGGCCACAAGCGATTTTCCGCAGACGGCGACATGGCGTGGCGCCGAGCTTAAGCCCTATGGAGCCGGTGCCGGCATGCGCGGCATTCCGGGCGATTGCTATTCGCCGAGCCGTTTTGTAAAGGCGGCGTACCTCAATGCCAATTACCCACAAAAGGAGAGCGAGACCGAAAACGTCGTTCGCATGTTCCGCTCGCTCGAGGGCGTGGTGATGATCGAGGGAGCGTCCAGGATGGGCGATGGCAAGTTCGAGAAGACTATCTACACCGGATGCTTTAGCGCGCGCACGGGCAATTATTACTACGCGATGTATGGGGATCCGTCGATTCGCTACGTGAGCCTGATGGATGCCGAGGGCGCGAGCCCCGATAGGCTCGTGGTTCCCGAGCCGCGCCGTTCGTAGCCGTTAGCTTTACTGCAATGCAAAGCGGCCCTGCGTCTCTCGTGAGGCGCAGGGCCGCTTGGTAGATCAGAAGTTGAAGGCAAACATGATGCCGATGACTTTGTCAAGATATATTAAACAAACGGTAGCTTCAATTCATCTTTGGAATAATAGCCGTTCAAAAGCGAATCGATTGGCTCATTTAGATTATATAAAATTTCTTTAGTTTTACTTCCGAGCGGCGCGCCGGGCATCTGGCATCAACGGATTCCCTGTTTTGGCGCTTCGAAGGCACGGACTCCGTTTCGTTAATTTCTGATTAGAAATGCTGAAAATCCAGTCAGAAGCGGGCTGGGGAACGGGGCAATAAAAATGGCTTTCGAAATGAGTCGGCGAAGCTTTTTAACGGCCGGTGGGGCCACAATGCTGGCGGGCACCGCCTCTATGCTTGTTGGCTGCGCGTCTGGAAGCGAAAGCGGCGCGGGAAGCGTGGCTGCCGGCAAGGATGATGCACTGAAGGTTGATAGCGACGGCAAATCGGGTGGCACGGATAGCGACGTTAGCGAATTCTACGAGCACGTTATCTCTGTTTCTGCACTTGCGAAAACATATGCAATCGGAGAGAAGATTGTCGGCGTGGCGATTGAATACGACGTGGATGTCGATGCGTCTTCGGTTGATCCCGGACATGGCGGCATCGGTCAACAGGCTCAGGAAAAGGGGCTGGGATCTTTCTCGGTTTTGGGACGCTCGATTGTCACTGCCTATGTAAACGACAAAGCCGAGCTGAGTGATGAAGGGGGCAAAAGCAAGGGAACGTACGTCATCGTCGAGCTCGATCCAGCAGATGCGGGCGCACAGACGTTGATGTTTCAGATGACGCGTGGGTGCGTAGGCTCAAACGGTCCCGTATCCCTTGATAGCGGTTGCGTCAAAATCGCCCAAATAAAGGATCTCAAGGATTCTGCAGGTAAAAAGCTTACAGGCGACGAGACATCCTCCCGATATCTCGTGGCTTCGACTGTTCTCAACTCCGAGGCAGACAAGTTTGTTGCAGGGACCTACGATGACCCCAAAACTGGATTCCATGCTTCGTTTGCCTTGGCACAGCCTGACGACTACGACAAGGCAAAGAAATACCCCATCACGCTCTTCCTGCCGGATGCGGGGGTAACCACCTGCGATGTGAGGGTGAATCTTCGTCAAGGTCTGGGAGCCCTTGCCTGGGCTGATGGGTCACAATTTGTGCTGACGATCGCTGGAACTTGTTGCGATATCGAGACTTGCCTGCATGTAATCGAGGACCTGATCGACCAGGGTTACTCAATCGATCCGGATCGCATTTACGGGACGGGCGAATCTGCCGGGTGCATGGCCCTCATCGAATATGCCTCCAAGCATCCCGATGACAATTCCTTTGCAGCGCTTATGCTCGTTGCCGGGCAAGGCAACATGACTCCGATTGCCAAGACGCCCATGGTGATATTCGTTTCTGAAGACGATTCCAATTCCTATGGCGGCATGACGGATCCCGAGAAGGGTGTCGCGAGTATCGGAATTCCTTATGTTGAGAAGCAGCTGAATTGCGCCTATAACTATGACGGCGAAGGACATACGAGTGGCCTGTGGGTTGATTACGACGCAACGGGAGAGAAAAACCCTTCGGGTAACCAGGAAGGAGCCAAGGCGGCTAGCAGCCAGAAGACGCTCGATGAGCTTATGGTCGAGCTCTCGGATGTCTGCTCCTCGGCCTGTAAACAAGCGGTGACCGATGGGGCGCATGTCGTTTTCCTTCATGTAGAGAAGGGAACTCTCGATAGCACCGACAAGACGGTCCAGGGTGGAAACACTCATAACTTTACCTGGCAATACGCTTATGCGATTCCCGAACTCATCGAGTGGGTGAGAGACCAGTCTCTATAGCCTGCTTCTTTTTCGATGGCATTTCAATGTGGGCTAGGGTTATATGACCGATTGGGGCCAGGCGGTTGTCTAGCCCCGGAAATGCCGAATAGCAGTCTACGATTACGTCCAGGTAAAGCCTCAAAGGTGTTTTACCTGGCCAAAAACGTAGACAAAAGCGGCCCTGGCAGATCGTTGAACTGCACCCCAAAACTTGGACGTCTTAAATAAGAACTACGCCGCAAGGGGCT
>CABQLK010000033.1 GCA_902465015.1 uncultured Collinsella sp. | reverse complement strand
ACATGTATGTAACTTGTATGCCTGTGATGAGCATCAAACGAAGAAGAAAGGCTGATGCACGATGACTACTCAGGAACAGGTTAAGGATGTCGTCTCCCAGGTTTTGGCTGATAAGGCAGACAAGGGCGGTATCAAGCGCGTCGTGTGGATTGGCGCCGGCGGATCCAACGGCGGCAACTATCCTGCCCAGTACTTTATGGAGCACGAGGCCACGCAGGTCGTGAGCTCCAGCTACACCAGCAACGAGTTCGTGCACGCCACCCCGGCCTACGTCAACGAGAACACCCTGGCCGTCGTCGTGTCCATGCGCGGCACCAAGGAGACCATCGTCGCCGCCCAGGTCGCCAAGGACCACGGCGCCAGCACCATCGCCATCTATGTTGACGAGTCCGGCCTCACCGAGGTCTGCGACTACAAGATCCAGTATGACAGCCTGGCCGTCGACGAGTCCTGCATGGGCCGTACCAACTCCGCCGTCGTGACCATGATCGCCATGGAGCTCACGCAGCAGACCGAGGGCTATGCCGAGTACGAGACCGCTATGGCCGCCTTCGACCTGGTCGACCCCATCTATCGCAAGGCCGTCGAGTACACCCGTCCGCTCGCTGCCAAGTGGGCCGAGCAGAACGCCGACAAGCCCTGCATCAACGTGATGGCTCAGGGTCCGCTCTTTGGTGCCGCCTACGTCTTTAGCATCTGCAACGTGCAGGAGATGCTGCAGATCGACTCTTGCACTATCAACACCTGCGACTTCTTCCACGGCCCCTTCGAGATCCTGGACAAGCGCACCTCGCTGTTCCAGCTCATCAGCGTCGGCCGCAGCCGCTGCAACGACGAGCGCGGCATCCGCTTCGTCAACCAGTACGGTGGCGAGCGCGTCTATCAGCTCGACGCCAAGGAGCTCGGCCTCAACGACATCAAGGACAGCGTGAGCGAGTACTTCAACCACCTGATCTTTGCCCCGATCCTCAACAACGTGTACATGCGTGCGCTCTCTGCCGTAACTCACAAGGACTACATGACGCGCCGCTACATGTGGAAGCTCGACTACTAGGGGATAGAGCGGCCTAACAGCTCGATGTCCTCATAAGTTGCGGTGGAATAGTTCCTGTTTGGGGGTCTGAAGCCTCTATTCAGGAACTATTTCACCGCAACAGCCAAATGATCCGCTCGCCGATTTGTGTCTTGAAAAATGTATATAACGACTATAACGTAGTGTGAAACATATTGGAAACAATACCGAGGAGGCTGCGTTGAAGAAAAGCAATCTGGGCTATGTGCTGGTGCTAATCGCCGCGCTTATGTGGGGTAGCATCGGAATCTTTGTAAACGGCATCTCGGCCATGGGCGTTTCGTCCCAGAGCATGGCTGCCTTTCGCTTGTTGGTCGGAGCGCTTATCTTGGCGCCGGTCCTGATGTTTATGGGCTGCCGTCCGGGTGAGGGGTCTACCGTGGCTCAGGGTCCGCTGGCCCTGTTCAAGGCAAGCCCTAAAGAGCTTGTTCCCTGCGCGCTTGTCGGTATCGTCGGTTTGGCCGCCGCCAACACCTGCTATTACGAGTGCATGGGCGAGGTGGGCATGTCCACGGCCTCGGTGCTGCTCTACACCTCGCCGGTGTTTGGCGTCATGCTCGGCCGCGTGCTTTATCGCGAGGACGTGACCCCCAACAAGCTCGTTGCCATTGTCTTTAACATCGTTGGCTGCGTGCTTGCAGTGACCAATGGCGACCTTTCCGGTTTCCATTTTTCGGTTTGGGGCGTCACGTCGGGCGTGATTGCAGGTCTTTGTGGTGCGTCGCTCGCGGTGTTTAGCCGGATAGCAACCAAGACGGTCCACCCGCTGGCTGTCACGTTTTGGGGCTTTGTTTTTGGCGGTGCGGTTATGGCGGCTATCGCGGCTCCGTGGCCGGATGTCGCCGCGGCAATGTCGCCACAGCTGCTGCTGCTGTTCCTTGGCTTTGGACTCATCCCCACAGCCGTGGCTTACATCTTGTATATGCAGGGTCTGTCCATGGGGCTCGAGACATCGAAAGTTCCCGTCGTAATGTCATTCGAGACGGTCGTCACCGTACTGCTGGGCATTGGTGTCTACGCCGAGCCCGCCGGCGCGATCAAAGTCCTGGGCATCGTGCTGGTGCTCGCGTCCATCCTGATTATGAACACCGACTTCTCTAAGCTGCGCAACAGTGTGTTTGTCGGTCATGTCATTGAGAGCATGACCTTTAAGCCCAACGCGTGGTGGACGGAGAAATCTCAGGACATGGATCTGTTTAAGGAACGCACCGGCATCGCGCTGGAACCCACCGTGCAGGAAAGCCCCTGGTACTTCGTGCGATAGAGGATTGTGTGCGGCGTCTGACCTGGGGTTATCCAGCCAGCGCCGGCCTGCTCAGCCCCAACGTTTCAAGTACGTTAAACCCGTCAACGGTCGATTTTCACCCGCAAACGGTCTTTATACTAATTAGCAATATAAGCAACGTATAAGACGTTATAATGACCATAACGAAAAGGAGGAGGCAAGATGAATCAGATCATTCTCGCATCTCATGGCGGCCTGGCCGCAGGCGCCAAAGACACGCTCGAGATGGTTCTCGGCGACGTGTCGAACGTCCACGTCGTGTCGCTTGCTCGTGACGACAAGGAGCCCATCACCAATAAGGTGGACGCCATGATCGCCACGTTCAACGCGGACGACACCGTCTATGTGCTGACCGATATGCTCGGCAGCTCGGTCAATAACAACATGGTCGAGCTTTCCAAGAACGGCACGAAGTTCACGGTTGTCAGCGGTTTCAACATCCCGCTGGCGCTCACGCTCGCTATGAGCCCCGTCCCCGTCAAGGGCGCCGAGCTCGCGGCCCTCATCAATGAGGCCCGCACCGGTCTGACCAACCCCAACGCACCGGTCGAGGCCGCCGCGGCTCCCGCCAAGAAGGCCAAGACGTCCCGTCACAGCTCCGGTCCCGCCAAGATCGTCCTCGCACGTCTTGACTACCGTCTGCTGCACGGCCAGGTCGTCTTTACCTGGACCACCAAGGTTCAGGCCGAGCGCATCATCGTCGTCGACAACGCTGCCGCCAACGATGACATCAAGAAGGGCGCTCTTAAGCTGGCCAAGCCCCAGGGCGTGCGCCTGAACGTCTTCACCGTCGAGCGTGCCCTCGCCAAGATGGATAAGCTCAACACCCTCGGCGAGCGCGTCATGTTCGTCTTTGGCAACACTGCCGAGATGCTGCAGTTCTGCCAGGGCTACAAGCTCGACGCCATCAACCTGGGCGCCACCGCCAACCACGACGGTGCCGATCAGGTCGGCGGTAAGGACAGCTCCGTCTTCCTCGACGCCACCCAGAAGGCCGACGTCAACCAGCTGCTCGACATGGGCATTAAGCTCTACGTCCAGCAGACCCCTACGTATCAGAGCGTCGACATCGACGCCAAGCTGTAATCAACCAGGCTTTTGCCTGACTGAAAGGAGAAGGGTATGAATACGTTCATCAGTGCGGTGCTCGTCGGCCTCGTCGGCGTGTTCTGCATGTGGGACTCCCGCCTGCTCGGTCGTCTTAACTTCGAGCAGCCCCTCGTTGGCGCTACGCTCGTCGGTCTGCTGCTGGGCGATGTGCCCACCGGCCTTGCCGTCGGTGCCGCCGTCGAGCTCGTGTCCATGGGCCTGGTGCAGGTCGGCGCCGCCGTTCCGCCCGATATGGTCCTGGGCGGCATCGTGGCCGCTGCCTTTGCGTGCCTGACCGATGCTTCTGCCGAGACCGCCATGACGATCGCCATCCCGGTCGCCGTCCTGGGTCAGCTCCTCGGCATCGTGTTCCGTTCCATCATCGCCGCCCTCACCCATGTGGCAGATAGCGCGATCGATAACGGAAAGTTCAAGACCGCCTACCGTATGCACATCTGCGCCGGCTCCGGTCTGTACGCCGTCATGTACTTCCTGCCGATCTTCCTCGCCGTCTTTGTTGGCACCGACCTGGTTCAGGCCATCGTCAACATGGTTCCCGAGTGGCTGTCCACTGGTCTTAACGTTTCGACCAAGATCATGACCGCCTACGGCTTGGCCCTGCTGCTCACCATGATGATCAAGAAGGGTATGACTCCGTTCCTGTTCATCGGTTTCCTGCTCGCCGCTTACCTCAACCTGTCCGTCATCGCGGTCGCTCTGATCGGTGTGTGCCTGGCTGTCGTCTTCATGGGCTTCAAGTTCAACGGTTCCCATGCAGCCGCCGGTGTCGATTCCGACTACGATCCGCTCGAAGACGACGAAGACTAAGGAGGAACACACTATGGCAACCGCAACCAAGGACGTGTCCCTGAACAAGAAGGTCAGCCAGTTCTTCTGGCGCTCCTGGGCCATCCAGGCCTCTTGGAACTACGAGCGTCAGATGAACATGGGCTTCCTCTACGGCATGGTTCCCACGCTCGATCGCCTCTATCCGGATGAGTCCGACCCCAAGCAGCTCGCTGCTAAGAAAGAGGCTTACCACCGTCACATGGCGTTCTACAACTGCACCCCGCAGACGAGCGCTTTCATCCTGGGCCTCTCCGCCTCCATGGAGGAGGAGTACGCCAAGGATCCCGAGAACTTCGATCCCGATTCGATCAACGCGGTCAAGACCTCCCTCATGGGTCCGCTTTCCGGCATCGGTGACTCCTTCTTCCAGGGCACCATCCGCGTTATCGCCTTTGGCCTGGGCGTTCAGCTGGCTCAGCAGGGCTCCATCATGGGCCCGATCCTGGCCATGCTCATCTCCATCGTCCCCTCTGTGCTGATCACTTGGTTCGCAGCCAAGATGGGCTATCAGGGCGGCCACGAGTACCTGAGCAAGCTTCAGGGCGGCGACCTCATGGAGAAGCTCATGTATGTCTGTGGCATCGTGGGTCTTATGTCCGTGGGCGGCATGATCGCTACGCTGATCGGCGCCACCACCCCGCTGCAGTTCGCTGAGGGCACCGTCGTTATCCAGGACATCCTGGACGGCATGATGCCCCAGATGATCTCCCTTGGCCTCACCGGCCTTATGTACTGGCTCATCAAGAAGAACGTCAACACCGGTTGGCTTCTCGTGATCGCCATCGTGGGCGGCATCGCCCTCTCCGCGGCCGGCATCCTGGCCTAGTCGCGACCAAGCGTCTAACCGCTTTCCCCCGGGGGCCTGCCTGGCATCCCATACCCCAGGCAGGCTTCCATTCCCAAAATGCGACAATGGGACAGTCCCTTTGTCGCATCCTTAACGGGCCGGCGACTCGGTCCAAACCACGGTAACCCTGCGAGCGCCCGGCAATGTGGCGCCGCAAAAATCGAAAGGAATGTGTCAGATGTACGAGATCGACCTTAACCTCCCTAAGCAGATCGTCGCTGACGTCCTGTCCAACCACGAGATCCACAGCGTCGCCTTCGTCGGCTGCGGTGCTTCCATGTCCGACCTTTACCCCGCCAAGTACTTCCTGGCCAACAACACGGACAAGCTGAACGTTCAGATCTTCACCGCTAACGAGTTCAACTACGACACGCCTTCCTGGGTCAACGAGCACACCTTCGTGATCACCTGCTCCCTCGGTGGCTCCACGCCCGAGACCGTCGAGGCCAACAAGACCGCCAAGAAGCACAACTGCCCGGTCGTCTCCCTCACCAACAAGGCTGGCTCCGCTCTGACCGTCGACGCCGACCACGTTATCGTTCACGGCTTCCACGCCAACTACGCTGCCAAGTGCGAGAAGCCCGGCTATGCCATCGCTCTTGCTCTCGAGATCCTTCAGCAGACCGAGGGCTATGACCACTACGAGGACATGATCACCGGCCTCACCAACGTCTTCGAGCTCTGCGAGAACGCCGCTCAGCACTGCAAGAAGCTCGCCAAGAAGTTCGCCGAGGACTTCAAGGACGACAAGATGATCTACTTCATGGCTTCCGGTGCCTCCGAGAAGATGGCTTACTCTAACGCCGCCTTCCTGTTCACCGAGATGCAGTGGATCGACGCCGCTGCCTACAACACCGGCGAGTACTTCCATGGCCCGTTCGAGGTTTCCACCGAGGGTAAGCCCTACGTCTTCCTCATGTCCGATGGCGCCACCCGTCCGATGGACGCCCGCGCCCTCACCTTCCTTGAGCGCATGGGCGCCAAGGTCGCTCTGATCGACTCCAAGGACTACGGCCTGGCTGACGCCGTGCCCGCGAGCGTCGTCACCTACTTCAACCCGCTGCTGCACCTCGCCGTTATGCGCGAGTACGGCAACCAGATCGCCGAGGCCCGTCAGCACCCGCTGACCATGCGTCGCTACATGTGGAAGCTTTCCTACTAATCACAAGTAAGTAGACCTTACGGGTTGATTGAGAGGGGATGGGGTTTGCGCCCCGTCCCCTTTTTTGCTCTGGGGAGGGCGTGTTCGTCGCCCCATAAAACCCCAGATAAAACCTACCAAAATAAACCTGTCCCTTTTTGGCAGGTGGGAGGAGATGCGTATGATCAAGGCAGTGCTGTTTGACATGGACGGCGTGCTGGTCGATACCGAGTGGTTCTACAACCGTCGCCGCGTGGCGTTTATGGAGGAGAAGGGCTTCCACTTTGACGAGATCCCCGATCTTTCGGGGTCTAACGAGCCCGCCATCTGGAAGGCGCTGGTGCCCGACGATGTTGAGCTGCGCGAGCGCCTGCGCGTAGAGTACAAGCAGGTCTACAGCCCGGACCACCCCGTTCCGTATGCCGAGCTTCTCAACGAGCAGACGGAGCCGGTGATGCGTGAGCTGCACGAGCGCGGCGTGAAGTGCGCCATCGCAAGCTCGTCCTATCGCGAGCTCATTGACGAGCTGGTGGAGATTGCCGGTATCGCCGACGTGCTGGGCTACACCATCAGCGGCCACGAGTGCAGTGCGTTTAAGCCCGACCCCGAGATCTACCTGCGTGCTATGGAGGCGCTGGGTGTGGAGTCTGCCGAGTGCCTGGTTATCGAGGACTCGCCTTTGGGCATCGAGGCCGGCAAGCGCTCCGGCGCCCGCGTCCTGGCACTGCGTCCGCACGAAGGCGTCAACCTGGATCAATCGCGAGCCGATGCCGTTATCGATAATCTGACCGACATTTTGGCCGCTTTGTAGTGTCAATCCGCCGCGAGAAGCACGGGTTCACGCGTCTTTTGCTGCGGATTGGCTTAATTTGTCATCTATTTGGATCCGTTTGGCTTCGATTCGGGCTAAGTGAGTAGACTTTTTGGCGCAGGCCGAGCGCAAAACATATCTTCCTTTGTAAAACCGCAGGTCACAGAGGTGGCTATTTTTGGGTGTGCTCGGCAGATCGTAAAAAGTCTACTCACTTGGAATTTTGCCCTTTGGTCGTGGGGGTTGCTGGTCCCGTTTTGGTCGTCGAGAGAGGGTGAATTAAAGCGCCTCCTCTCGCTCCATGCTACAATCGCGGGCATGCCCCACAACCACATCTGTCTTCGAAGGGAGCCTACGTGGCGAACGCCATCGATCAGCTCACGGACCGAGTGCTCGTGCTCGGCCGTCTCACCATCGTCCGTCGCGCTATTACCGCCGTGGCGGTCACAATTTCCGCCATTCTCCAGACATTTCTGATCCAGGCGTTCATCCAGCCCGCCGACCTGCTTCCGAGCGGTCTTACCGGCGTCGCGGTCCTGCTCGATCGCGTTACCTCGCTCGGCGGCGTTCACATCGACATCTCGCTCGGTATGCTCGCGCTCAACATCCCCGTGGCGCTCCTATGTTGGAGCGGCATTAGCAAGCGCTTCGTCATCTTCTCGATGATGCAGGTCGTGCTCTCATCGCTGTTCCTCAACGTCTTTCACTTCGCACCGTTTTTGGGCGACAAGATTATGCTCATCATTTTTGGCGGCGTGGTCTCGGGTCTGGGTGCTGCCATCGCGCTTAAGTCCGGCGCATCCACCGGCGGTACCGACTTTATCGCGCTGTGGGTTTCCAACCACACGGGCAAGACCATCTGGGGCGTCATCTTTGGTTTCAACTGCTTTATCCTGGCGATCTTTGGCTTTATGTTTGGCTGGGACAAGGCGGCGTACTCCATCGTGTTCCAGTTTATTTCGACCAAGACCATCGACAGTTTCTATCGTCGTTACGACCGCGTGACGCTGCAGATCACGACGCGTAAGGCAGACGAGGTCATGACCGCCTATGTTGATCATTTTCAGCATGGCATTAGCTGTGCCGAGGTCATCGGCGGATACAGCCGCGAGAAGATGTACCTGCTGCACGCTGTTGTATCGACCTACGAGAGCCAGGACATTATCAAGCTGGTGTGCGACATTGATCCCGGGGCCGTGATCAACGTGTTCCACACGCTCAACTTTGTGGGCGGCTGGTGGGGCGGTCATGTCGACGAGCCCATGCCCACGGCCGTTCCCGATCCCGACAAGCCCGCGCGCATGGCCAGCAGGCAGGCGCGCCTCAGCGAGCAGGATAGCCTGCAGCAGGACGACGGCAAGTAGGGTTTTGGCATTTTGCCGGCCTGGCGCAATCCTGTCCGCTTGAGCCTCCCGAAAGCCTCGCTGCTTTCGGGAGGCTCTCGTTTACCCAGATAAAACCTACCAAAATGAAGCTGTCGCTTTTTGGTAGGGAGGGTGTATCGTTTTATCAATATGAGGTAACATGAAACTAGACGTTATATACGTATTAGTTATTTCGATATTCCAATAAGAGTGATTAGATATGCCTACGCCCAAAAATGCACCGCTTTACCAGCAGATTTATGACGAAATCAAGGACGCGATCGAGAAAGGTGTTTATGCACCCAAGGAGCGTATTCCGTCCGAGCTTGAGCTAGCCGAGCAGTACGACGTGAGCCGCATTACGGTGCGCCGCGCCGTCGAGGAGCTGTGCTCCGATGGCTACCTGGTTAAGCAGCAGGGCCGTGGCACCTTTGTCTCCACGCCGCACATCAACCGCCAGTTCCACGCTTCGACGCTGCAGACGTTTACCGCGCTGTGTGCCGATAATGACATGAAGGCGGGCGCGCATGTGGTCGATCGCCAGATTGTGCCGGCACGTCAAAACGAGATGGAGTTCTTTGGCCTGCAGAAGGACGCGCTGCTGCTGCACATCAAGCGCGTGCGTACGGCCGACGGCGAGCCCATTTTTGAGGAGAACATCTTTGTGCCGTTTGACGCCTACCGTGAGCTGTTGACGGCCGATCTTGAGGACAAGTCGATTTTTTCCGAGGTCGAGCGTGTTGGCGGAACGCCGATTGTCTCGGTTGGCTACCGCACGGTCGAGGCCGTTCGTGCCAATACCGAGCAGGCGGCCGAGCTGGGCATCGCTCCGCACGATCCACTGCTCAACCTGCGTGCCGGCTTTATCGGCCCCAATGGCGAGCCGGTCCTGATGGGTAAGCAGTACTACGTGGGATCGCGCTACGTTATGGTGATGTAAGTTACGCGGTTTTACCAAACCGCGTAACGGCTCGACGCTGCAAACGCCCCTAAGCGGCAATCTGACGTTCAATCGTCGGTCGCGTACCGAAGTACGCTTCCCTCCTCTTTCACGTCACCTTGCTCGCTTAGGGGCGTTTTCGCTGACTTATGCTCAACCTGCGACGTTTCCGTGCTCATTCGGAAAGTGTCCAATAATCCACGCTCATTCGCCTTGGATTGCGCCGCCCATGGCCGGCGGCCGGGCGACGCCGGTCCGCGTGGCGGCGTATAATCGGCGGCAGATGACTTGGACGTTAGGAAACCATGACCGATAGCATGCAGCAGATGGCGCTCGACACGCTCGGCGCCTATTTTGGCTACACCTCGTTTCGCCCGGGACAGGACCGCATGGTCGATGCGATTCTTGCCGGTCGCGATGCGCTGGGTGTCATGCCCACGGGCGCCGGCAAGTCCATTTGCTACCAGGTGCCTGCGCTTATGCTGCCCGGCATCACCTTTGTGGTGAGCCCGTTGCTGTCGCTTATGGAGGACCAGACCCGCGCGCTGCTCGCGGCGGGTGCGCGCCCCAGTTATCTCAACTCCAGCCTTACCCCGGCTCAGCAAAATACTGTGTTCAAGCGTGCTCGTGAGGGGCGCTATCAGCTTATGTATGTGGCGCCCGAGCGCCTGCTCGAGCCGCGCTTTTTGGCCTTTGCGCAGGAGGCTGCGGCAGGCGGCGGCATTGGCGTGCCACTCGTGGCCATTGACGAGGCCCACTGCGTGAGCCAATGGGGTCAGGATTTCCGCCCCGCCTACCTGCAGATTCGCGAGTTCATCGATTCCCTGCCGCAGCGCCCCATCGTGGCGGCCTTTACCGCTACGGCGACCGAGCGTGTGCGCGCGGACATTCAGCAGATGCTCGGCCTGCAAAATCCCGCGACGGTAGTGACGGGCTTCGATCGCAAGAACCTCTACTTTGGTTGCGAGGAGATGGGCGACAAGGCCAAGGCCGTGTGGGTGCGCGACTACGTGATCACGCATTCGAGCGAGAGCGGCATCGTGTATTGCTCGACCCGCAAGACGGTCGACGCGTTGGCCGCGGAGCTTGCCGAGGCGTTGGACCCCAGCGGCATTCGCGTGGGCCGCTACCATGCCGGCATGGGCAACGACGCCCGTCGCCAGAGCCAGCGTGCCTTTATCGACGACGACATTCAGGTGATGGTTGCCACCAACGCCTTTGGCATGGGCATCGACAAGCCCAACGTGCGCTACGTGATTCACAACAACGTGCCCGAGAGCATCGAGGCCTACTACCAGGAAGCGGGCCGCGCCGGCCGCGATGGCGATCCGGCAAGCTGCCATTTGCTGTGGAACGGTAACGATTTCCGTATGCGCCGCTTTCTGATCGATCGTGGCGATGCGGCCGACGAGGCGCTCGACGACGAGCAGCGCGCGTGGGCGCTCCAGAACCGTTATCGCCTGCTCAGCCAGATGGAGGGCTACTGCAATACCACCGGCTGCCTGCGCGAATACATGCTGCGCTACTTTGGCGACGAGGCCGCGGCCGAGCATGCGGCAGCCGCCGCGGGCGGCACGGCAGACGACGCCGAGGGCTGTGGCAACTGCAGCAACTGTCTCACGCAGTTCGAGGTCGAGGACGTTACCGATATGGCCCGCGCCGCTGTGCGTTATGTGGCCACGCGTCCCATGCGCTTTGGCAAGTCGCTGATCGCCGATGTGCTCCACGGCGGCAACACCGAGCGCATTCGCCAGATGCATCTGGACGAGGACCGCGGCTATGGTGAGCTGTCGAGCGAATCGGTCGGGCGCATCAAGGATATCATCGGCCAGCTGTGCGGCCGCGGTTATTTGGCCACCTCGCAGGGGCAGTACCCGGTCGTGGGGCTGGGCCCGCGTGTCACCGAGGTCGAGGATGAGGCGTTTGCCTTTACCGTTAAGCGTCGCGCGTCCAAGCGCAAGGCCTCGGCCCGCGCCCGCCGTGCGGTGGATCTGCTGCGCGAGGAGGCCGAGCTGGATCAACGCCCGCGCGTGGGTGACGATGCCGAGCTGTTCGAGCGCCTGCGTGCCCTGCGCAAGGAGATCTCGACCGAGCTGGAGATGGCGCCGTACATGGTCTTTTCCGACAAGGCCCTGCGCGGCCTGTGCCGCTTGCGCCCGCAGACACGCGACGAGCTGATCCAGGTCAACGGCATTGGCGAGAAAAAGGCCGACGCCTTTGGCGAGCAGTTTATGACGGCGATTGAAGAATTTGAGTCCGAGCATGCGCGGGATGGAGCGTAACGATGGTAGCCGATAGCAAGACCGAGCGTTCCGAGCGCGCCGAGGTGTCCGCCGTGCCGCTGTACCAGCAGGTCATGGACGACCTAAAGGGCGAGATCGCGCGCGGCGTGTACGTGGCCGGCTCGCGCATTCCTTCCGAGATGGAGCTCGCGAAGTCCTACGGCGTGGGGCGCATCACCGTGCGCCGTGCCATCGAGGAGCTGTCGCGCGCGGGGTATCTCAACCGCCAGCAGGGGAGGGGTACCTTTGTGTGCGCTCCCAAGCTCAAGCGCAAGATTCGCCAGAAGGGTGACGTCCAGAGCTTTACTGAGGGTTGCGCTGCCAACGACATGGTGCCGGGTGCGCGTCTGGTGTCGCGCACGGTGGTCGCGGCGACGCATGAGGATGCGGCGTTCTTTGGCGTGGAACCCGGCTGCGAGCTTATCGTGGTCGAGCGTGTGCGCACGGCCGACGGCATCCCTGTCATGCTTGAGAACAACGCCTTTGTGCTCGCCGACCATCCCTATCTGCGGACGCTTGCCGATGAGGACCTTTCCGATAACTCAATCTTTGCGCTCGTTGCCGAGCATTCGGGTCGCGCGCCGCTCAAGTCCGACCCCTGCACCGTGGAGATTGCGCTTGCCGATGCTCAGGCGGCCCCGCTGTTGGAGGTGCCGGTCGGTGAGCCGCTCTTCTATATGGAGGCGTACTTTACCGATGAGGACGAGCGCCCCTTGCTGCTCGGCCGCCAAAAGATCGTGGGCTCGCGTTACGTCTTCGACATCTAACATCCACAGATAGAACAACATAGAACAACTTTGGTGAAATGACTTCACGGGCGTTGCCGTGCGTGTTATAAATAGGACAACATAGAACGACAGCAGGTACGAGCCGTCGTCGCTCAAAGCCGCCCCACAAGGAGGAACATCACCATGAACGCACATGATCTGGTTCAGGAAATCATCGAGCGCAAGGGCAAGATTGAGAACGTCTTTTGGATCGCCTGCGGCGGTTCGATGATTGACCTGATGCCGGCCAACGAGCTGCTCAAGCGCGAGGCCACCACGTTTTCCTCGACGGTCTACACGGCACGCGAGTTTTGCCTGATGGCCCCCAAGAGCCTTGGTGAGAAGTCACTCGTTATTGCCTGCAGCCACAGCGGCAACACGCAGGAGGTCGTCGACGGCTGCGAGATGGCGCTGGCCGCCGGTGCCGAGGTCGTTGCCCTCACCGACTGCGAGGGCTCCAAGATCGACAACGGCAAGTGGACTACCTGGGTCTATCCCTGGGGCGAGGACGTGCCGCAGGCCGAGGTCCCGCAGGGCATCGGCGCCCTGATGGCTGCCGAGTTGCTCGACCAGCAGGAGGGTTACGAGGCGCTTGCCGACATGTATGCCGGTCTTAAGCAGATGGATGCCCTGTTGCCCGCTGCCCGCGAGAAGGTCAACGCCGAGCTGGGCGCCCGTTTTGCCGAGCTCTGCCAGCAGCACAAGTTCTTCTATATCCTGGGCTCCGGCCCCAACTTTAGCCAGACCTACGCCATGGCGATCTGCTCGCTCATGGAGATGCAATGGCAGCACTGCTGCTACATCCACTCCGGCGAGTACTTCCACGGCCCGTTCGAGGCCACCGAGCCCGGCGTGTTCTACTTTGTGCAGCTTGGTGCCGGCGAGTGCCGCCCCATGGAGGAGCGCGCTCTTGCGTTCCTCAACACGCACACCGATACGATTATGGTGCTCGACGCGCTTGAGTACGGCGTGGGCGAGGTGCCTGCCAGCGTGCGTTCGTTCCTGGAGCCGATCTTCTTCTACAACATGAGCTGCGAGCTGCGTGCCGCCCGCGGCAAGGTCTTCGACCACAGCCCCGAGGTTCGTCGCTACATGGGCATCGAGCAGTACTAGGTACCGGGAATTATCTTTTTTGGCGGGGTCTGCGCTGCGCGCAGGCCCCGTTTTGCGTTGTGGCGGCCGGATTCGTGTCTGCGCGAAAACGAAGGTGAATACTTTTCCGCGAAGTGAACGACCTATTTTGGACCCCCGAAGCATCCACACTTTTTGACGCCAAAACTGCAGGAAAAACTTGGCGAAACCGCAGGAAACGGCGTCTGAAAAGTGTCGATGCTTCGGGGGCTCATTTTTTCTCGTTCACTTCGCGGAAAAGTATTCACCTTCGATTCGCAAGGGCACTGCGTGAGTCAAAAAAGCGGGCCGCGCCGGGGATTTCCGGCGCGGCCCGCTTAGTATCGTGCTTCGATTCGCAAGGTTGCGGCAGCCAGCGGCCTACTTTGCGTCGTAGGCCTCGGCGTCCCACCAGTCGAGCTGGGCGATGTTGTCACGGATGTGCTGGCAGCTCTTGTGGAAGCCCTCGAGCTCGTGCTCGGACAGGTCCAGCGTATAGACCTCCTCGACGCCCTCGGCACCGATCACGCACGGCAGGGAGGTAAAGATGCCCTCTTCGCCATACTGGCCGGTCATGAGCGTGGAGGCGGAAAGCACGGCGTGCTCGTTGTGCAGCACGGCGGCGCAGACGCGCGCGGCGGAGTTGGCGACGGCGTACTCGGTGCACTGCTTGCCCTGGTAGGTCACATAGCCGCCCTTGCGCGCGAGCTCCTCGACCTCCATGTGGTCAAAGGCGTACTTGTCGGGGTTTTCGGCCTGAAGCTCGTTGAGGCTCTTGCCGGCGATGGTCGCGGCCTTAAAGGCGGCAAGCTGGCTAAAGCCGTGCTCGCCGATCATGTAGGCGTCGATGGACTTGGGGCTCACGCCGACCTTCTTGGAGATCTCGGTGCACAGGCGGGCGGAGTCCAGGCCGCAGCCCGAGCCGATGATCTTCTTGGGATCGTAGCCGGTCAGGTGCCACAGCTCGGTGCACACGACGTCGCAGGGGTTGGAGATGCTCACGAAGATGCCGTCAAAGCCGGCGTCGACGATGCGTTTGGCAAAGGTGCGGGCGGCGTCGGTGGTAAAGAACAGCTCGCCGTCGCGGTTGCCGGCGGCCAGCGCGACCTTGCCGGCGGCGTTGACGATGACGTCGCAGCAGGCCAGCTCCTCGTAGTGGTCGTAGCAGTTGACGATCTTGGTGTTATACGGGACAAACGAAAGGGAGTCGCGCAGGTCCTGGACCTCGGACGTCACCTTGGCCTCGTTGATATCACACAGGTACAGCTCGTCGGCAATGCCCTGCATAAGCAGGCTGTTGGCGACATGTGCTCCTACGTGGCCCTGGCCGACCACACCGATCTTACGCGTCTGGTACATATATGTATCCTTTCGGCCGAGTTTTTCGCGTCGAACCATTGTAGCGTCCTGCCGTCACTTTGCTAGGCTAAAGCGAAGTAGTTTTTTGGGACATGCCTTAATTTCTACTTTTGGAGCGATTTGGGCCGCTGACGGCATCGCTGGGCGATGTGCTCGCGCGGATGGGGCCGCTCGTTGTACCATAGCTGCAACTGACTCGTAAGGAGCATCCATGCCCATTCGCATCCCCGACGCCCTCCCTGCCGCCGCGCAGCTCGAGAGCGAGAACATCTTTGTCATGACCGAGTACCGCGCGTTGCACCAGGACATCCGTCCGCTGCGCGTGCTCATCCTCAACCTCATGCCCACCAAGATCGCCACCGAGACGCAAATCATGCGCAAGCTCTCCAATACGCCGCTGCAGGTGGAGGTGGACCTGCTGCGCACCAAGACGCACGAGGCCACGCACGTAAGCGCCGGCCACCTGGAGACGTTCTACCGCACGTTCGACGACATCCGCGACATCCACTACGACGGCCTGATCATCACGGGCGCGCCGGTGGAGCAGATGCCGTTCGAAGAGGTCGACTACTGGCCCGAACTCTGCCAGATCATGGATTGGTCCACCACGCACGTGCACTCTACGCTGCACATTTGTTGGGGCGCACAGGCCGGCCTGTACCATCATTACGGTATCCAGAAGCACGACCTGCCGGCAAAGGCGAGCGGCGTGTTCGAGCATTATCTGGTGAAGCCGCAAAGCCCGCTGGTGCGCGGCTTCGACGACCGCTTCTATGCCGTGCATTCGCGCAACACCGATGTGCGCCGCGAGGACGTGGAGGCCGAGCCGCAGCTTGAGGTCGTGGCCGTGTCCGACGAGGTGGGCTTGTACATCGTCAAGTCGACCGACAGCCGCCGCTTCTTTGTCTTTGGCCATCCCGAGTACGACACCGACACGCTGCGTCTGGAGTACGAGCGCGACGTGAAGCGCGGGCTCAACCCCCAGGTGCCGGCGCATTACTTCCCAGGTGACGACCCCGCCGCCGAGCCGCGCAACGTCTGGCGCAGCCAGGCTCAGCTGCTCTACACCAACTGGCTCAACTACTACGTCTACCAGACCACACCCTACGACCTGGCCCGCGCCGGCGAGGAGCACTAGGCCGTCGGGAGGTGCGCCAGCCGTTAGGCGCTGACGATGTTGGGCAGTGGCAGATCGTGGGCGTCGGTGGGAACGTGGTCGACGCGCTGTTCGTCAAAGGCGATGCCGACGATTAGGCATTCAGGTGCAACTGTGGGCAGGTAGCGGTCGTAGCAGCCTCCGCCGTAGCCCAGGCGCGCGCCGGTGCGGTCGAAAGCCACGAGCGGCACGATAATCATGTCGAGAGCCTTGGCGGGCACGATGGGGAAGTGGTCGCCGTCGACGTCCGTGGCTGCGAAGGCCCGCGTAGGGTGGGCGATAAACGGGGCCTCGGACGCATTGCAAGCAGAGACTGCCCGCATGCACATGCGCTGGCCATAAGCCATGGCGTCTGCTGCCGAGAGCATGCACGGATAGGCCACGCGCCAGCCACGCGCGACGGCTGCGGCGGCAAACGCGGCTGGGTCGACCTCGGAACCCATGGCGGCATAGACGGCAACGGTGCGTTGGCCCGCAGTGCCGCTGGACTCCATCAGCTCAACAAGCCGCGCGCAGATAGCGGCGGACTTCGCCGCCCGAACATCCAAATCAATAGCATCGCGCCGGGCAATCACCGCCCGCCGCAACTCAGCCTTATCCATCCCGGCCTCATCTCCCAGCCTACCAAAAAGGGACAGGTTTATTTTGGCAGGTTTTTTCTGGGCAAACGCGATATGGGCAGTAAAGTCACCGCAAATATGCCTGTGAACTGCGCCCTTTGTGGTGGTTTGAGCCTAGGCGTTAATGCTATAACGCCGCAGCAATTGCTTCAGTCACAAACTTATTGAGTGACTCACCCTTCTTTGCCGCTGCCAGCGCCGCTTGCTTGTGGAGCTCGGAACCCGTTCTTACGTTGAACGAGCCCTTAAAAGCCCGCTCGGGCTCCTTGCCCTTCTCGGCGCAAAACTCAAGGTAATCGTCAACGGCGTCGTGGAAGCATTGTTCCACTTCTTTAACCGTGGAGCCTTCAAATACGATTGCGTCCCTAATGCCGGTGACCATACCTGTTAGCACATGCTGTTCGGCATCGAACTCGACTGGGGCGAAATAACCCTTGTATGCCAAAACGTTACTCATGACTACCTCCGACATCTTGCAGAAATCGAACGATGTTTCGAATGGTCCCCGCTGTCAATTCGTCAGATGGATGTGGCGCGTGCATTACGAATATCCTGCCATCTGATGGCCTGTAGAAGCGAACGCGCGATCCGGATGTCTTGCCTTTGTCGTCCATTTCAAAGCCATATGAAGCCATGACTTTTAAAAAATCGGTATACCGATACGTCGAGGGGCAGCTAAGCAGTTGGGCGATGAGTTTATCGGTCCGAGTCATCCCGCCTCACATTCTGCAACTATATCCTAGTTGCAATTTAAGTCCGATGCAAGCACCCCTACTATAGAACATGTGTACGTATAGAACAAGTGTTCGAATCAACACAAAGACACCTGTCCCCTTTGTGGTAGTTTTTGCTGAAGGGCGGGTGTCTGCGGCGGTTTGTCTCGATCTGTAACAGTAACTCGGCAAAAATGGGCCTAGCTGTTACAGATCGAGACAAAGAGCCGGCGCCATTCGGAAACGTCTCGACCTGTAACATCTGGAGCCGATATTGCCGCCTAGATGTTACAGATCGAGACAAAACTGGTGGGACGGGCTAAGCTGCCCCGCCCAAGCGGCGGAAAAGAAAAGGTAGATTTTCGGGCATGTCCCAAAAATCTACCTTTGTACGTTAGGCCAGCAGGTCGACGACGTTAAAGCCGGCGTTGCTCTTGGCGATGACGTCTCGGCCGCCAAAGACGCAGGTGGGCGACGCGGCTGCGATGCGCGTCACATCGGAGCCGAGCGAGCGCAGCTCACCGGGGGTGGCGGCGAGCATCTGGGCGCGACGCTCCTCGCGCGCGTGCGGATCGAGCCCGGCAAGGTAGGTCGTATTGCGGCGCTTGGTGAGCGCGTACGGCTTAACCGGTGCGTCCATGCCGCTCACGCAGCTTACGATGAAGCCCTCAAAGGCGGCCTCGTCGGGCTCAAAGCTGCCGAGCCATTCGCCTGCGCGCGCCACGCGCTCAATCGAAGGATCGACCGCCGGGTCGCGGTAGGTGTAGAACGCAGTCTGGCGCTCGCCGGCCGCGCGGAATCCGCATCCGTACGCACCGCCCTTCACGCGGATCTCGTTCCACAGGTAGTCGTAGGAGAGCGCGTTGGCGGCAACCGCCCAGGCGCCCGTCACGTCAATGCCCAGACGACGCGGATCGCACGCGCGCGCCGCAAAGCAGATGTCGCTGGGGATGACGAAAGCCTCGTGACGGTCGCGCGGCTCCGGCACCACGAGCGCGTTGCGGCCGGCATCGGCGCCGTCGCCCGCGCCAAGCCCCAGGTCGCCCGCGGCATCCCAGTACGCATTGAAGTCCTCGTCGCTGCCGGTAAAGCTCGCTATGCAGCCATCGGCCACAAAGATGCGGCCTGCCAGCGCGGCAAGCTTGGCACGCAGGCCGTCCAAGCGCTCGTCAAAGTGCTCGAGCAGATCGCGCAGGAACAGGTAGAAGTCCACGCCCGAAAGCTGCTCGCGCACCACGGCCGAAGGCGAGCTGTAGCTCATCGCGCGACCGAGCGCCGCCGAGTGACCGTTGTTGATAAAGCCCTGCTCAAGCCCAATGCGAATCTGCGTGAGCACGTCGCGAACGCGGTCGGCGTCGGCGTCGAGCAATAGCGTGCTCGACCACACCTCGCGCGGCAGGCTCGCCAGCGCGTCGATTTTCTCGGACAGGGCGCCGGCGCTCACCAGCAGGTAGGGACGCACGCCGTCCACGTCGGGCTGGGTCATGACCTCGGTCGTAAAGCTCAAAAAGCCTAGCTTGCCGGCAAGCAGGTTGTCGAGTTCCTCGGCCGAATGCTCGCGCGTGGGCAGCTGCTTGAGCAGGCGGCAGAGCAGCGTCACGTAGGGCAGGTCCTCAAATGCGACGCAACTCAGGTCGAAGTACTGCATGGCGTAGGCCAGGCGGTTGGTGGGGATGCCGTGGCGCAGGCAGGGGATGGGCGCAGTCGTGTCCACAACGAGCGGCGGCTCGGGGCGCGCCGCGCCAATGTCGGATACACGCAGACGCGGTAGCGTGGCCTTGTCCTCGGGCGTGTCCTCGGCCTCCTGCGCGGCACGCAGCACGGCCGTGCGCTCGACCACGTCCGCCAGCTCGGCATCGGTCATGGCGTCGCGCTTGGCAGCCAGCTCGGCAGCTTCGGCGCCCTCCGCGCCCTCGGCGGCGTCCACCGGCACCAGCTCGACCAACGCCATGTGGTCGTTCTCCAGCACGAGCTCGCGCAGCAGGTCCTCAAAGTAGCTACCGTTCAGCTCGCCGCGCAGCTCCTCGTACACCGGGCCATACTTGAGCGCCAGCGTCGCAGCGTCGTCATCGTAGAGCCACGTGCTCAGCGCGTCGCACGCAATGGCCACGCCGTCGGCAATACCGTAGTCGCGCTGGCGCAGGTCGTACTCGTTGCTGCTGATGATGGCCTCCAGGCGCTCGCGCGGAACGCCGTGCTCACACAGGTCGCGGCAGGCGTCCTGGAACACGCGACGCAGCTCGCGCGCTACGCCGGGCTGCGCGTTCTGCAGCATGATGAGTTCGTAGGGCTGCAGGCTCTCGGCCGCTGTGTAGCTCACCACGTTGCCGCCCAGGCCGGCGGCCAGAATGGCCTTCTTAACCGGCGCTTCGTTGGAGCCCAGCAGTGCCTCGAACAGGATGTCCGCCGCGATCGTGCGCTTGCGGTCGAGCGCGCTGCCCAGCACAAGACCCAGGCCCACCAGGGCGTTCTCGGGCGTGGTGGACATCTCGACGCGCTTATACTCGCAGGTCACGGGCGCCTGCACGCCCAGCGGATTGGGCGCCAGCGTGGACGGGTCCTCGCCGGCGGCGACGGCAGCGTCCATGCGGCGGCTTGCAGCGCTCGGCTGCGACAGATAGCGCTCGTCCAAAAAGGCCAGCGCGCGGTCCACGTCCAGGTCGCCGTAGAGCGTGATGTAGGAGTTGGAAGGATTGTAGTGGCGCGCGTGCGTGTCCAGGAACTGCTCGTAGGTGAGCGCGGGAATCGCGCGCGGGTCGCCACCGCTCTCGTGCGCATAGGCGGTGTCGGGATAGAGCGCGGCGTTGACGGCGTCGTCCAGCACACTCATGGGGTCGGACAGCGCGCCCTTCATCTCGTTGAACACCACGCCGTTATAGCGCAGCGTGCCCTCGCGCAGGCTGGCGGCGCTGCCTTCGCCCTCGGCGCTCTCCGGCAGGTCCAGCTCGTAGTGCCAGCCCTCCTGCTCAAAAATGGTCGGCTTGGTATAGATGGCCGGGTTGAACACGGCGTCCAGGTACACGTCCATCAGGTTGTACAGATCCTGCTCGTTGGTGGTGGCAACGGGGTAGATGGTCTTGTCGGGGTAGGTCATGGCGTTGAGGAACGTCTGCATGGAGCTCTTGATCAGGTCGACAAACGGCTCCTTGACGGGGAACTTGGCCGATCCGCACAGCACCGAGTGCTCAAGAATATGGAATACGCCGGTGGAATCGGCCGGCGGCGTCTTAAAGCCAATGGCAAAGGCCTTGTTTTCGTCGTCGCACGCCAGGTACAGCAGGCGAGCGCCCGAGGCAGTGTGGCGCAGCACGTAGGCGTCCGAGTCGAGCTCGGGCACGGTCTCGCAAAGCTCGACGGCAAAACCGTGGCAGGTGGTACCGGGCACCAGCAGCGCGGCAGCAGCGGCGCGCAGGTCGGTTGAGGTGGTGGTGGGCATATGCAGTCTCCTTTGACGCCCCAGCGGGGGCGAATCGAGTCGAATCCTCGAGAGTATACCCATATGGGGCCGCGGTTCTGCGGCGAACTGGAGACGATGTGGGTGGACTAGCCTAGCTAGGTTAATAACGAATGCCGCGGGTAGCCGCTGCACCCCGCTAAAGTGAAATAACACCCCGTTTACCGAATCATTTAGGAAATATATGGACTCCTAAAAAGTTCTAATACAATATAAGTCATCTATCTATAAGCTGCTGATTCCTTGCAAAGGTATGGTTGATATGGTTGAAGCAAATAGCGTTATCCCCCTGTACAAACAGATTGTCCGTGCGCTCTCTGATTCGATCGCCAACGGCACGTACCGTCCGGGAGATAAGCTTCCGACCGAGGCGGAGCTCATCGAGCAATTTGGCGTGAGCCGAATAACGGTTCGCTCCGCAATTAAAGAAATGGAAGATGCTGGGCTTGTTGAGAGGGCCCGCGGCAAGGGCACGTTCGTTTCGTCGGACACGCAGATGTATGCCGCGGACGACCGTGAGAGCTTTACCCATTCGTGCCAGCTTGCGGGAAAACAGGCGTCTACCAGGGTTCTCGCAATGGGCTGGGACTTCCCAAGCCTGCGAGACGCGAAGTTCCTGGGCGTAGACGATACCCAAAAGGTATTGCGTAGTCGTCGTCTGCGTCTTGTGGATGACAAGCCCACGATGCTGGAAACCAATAGCTATTCCGCTGTGCTTTCTTTTTTGGAGCATGAGTCCCTCGAGGATTCGCTGATGGCGGTACTCGATCGCCAGGGGATCAAGATGGGCCCCAACACGCGTACACTCGAGGTCTGCTATGCGAGCGAGCTCGAGGCGGCATACCTTAACGTGGAGCTGGAGTCTCCGCTGCTTCTGTTTGTCGATAGACGTTATGCTCCAAGCGGCGAGCCGCTTTTCATCTCCCGTCAGGTGTACTGCACCGAGCGACTGAAGTTCTATTTGTAAATTAGAGATAGATTGGGCGATTTACCGACCAATTGCTACCGTTCGCGGATTTGGAAAATAGACACACCCGTAGGGCAGATTGCTAATATACTTTGTTATGACAATATAGTACGTCCTATTGGTATTGGAGAACTATGAATAAGATATTGCTAGCGAGTCATGGTTATCTCGCCCAAGGCATGAAAAGCTCTCTGGAGATTCTGATGGGCACTAACGACCGAATCGAGTGCCTGTGCGCCTATATCGATGACGATTCAAGGGACGTCGCGGCGTTGATTGATGCATGGATGGAGACGAGGGACCCTGCCGACTCTTGGTTTGTCGTGACTGACATCTTTGGCGGCTCTGTAAACAACGAATTCATCCAGAGGCAGGCCACCGGATCGTTTACGTTGATCACCGGAATGAACTTGCCGCTGCTGGTGGAAATGGTTACACAGCTGGACTCCCTGGATGCGGACAAGGCCAAAGCCGCGGTCGAGGGATCACGTTCGTTTATCCAGCTTTGTGAGGCGGCGGATATGCTCTCCGATGTCGAAGAAGAAGAGTTCTAGCTCAAGCTTCAACGAATAATTCAACCCTGTCATTACCTTTATTACGTGTGGAGATGTTTTTGATGATTAAGCTTACGAGGGTCGATTACCGATTGATTCACGGCCAGGTCGCCATGTCTTGGACACATGCGCTGGATGTCGATTGCATCCTGTGTGCCAGCGACGCCGTGGCAAAAGACGATATGAGAAAAGCCGCTTTGAGGCTCGCCCGCCCCAGCGGCGTTAAACTCGTCATCAAGGATGTTGACGCTGCTATCGAGGCGCTCAACAGCGGCGTTACCGACAAGTATTCGCTGTTTATCATTGTCGAGACGATCGAGGATGCCTATCGCCTTGCTAAGGGTTGCAAAGACATCAAGGAGATCAATCTGGGCGGAACTCGAAAGTCTCCCGAGACCACGCTTCATCCGACCCCCGCGATCTTTGCGACCGAAACCGATGCCGAGCATATCCAAGAGCTTGTGAACGATGGCGTGGTTATCGAAATCCGTCAGGTCCCCAATGACTCAAAGGTGTTTGCCAAGGACGTTTTTTAGCCGAAAACATGTTGGTGTTC
>CABQLK010000032.1 GCA_902465015.1 uncultured Collinsella sp. | reverse complement strand
GTCAGTTCTACACGAGTATACCTATAAGAAGCTGCAGAACCAGCCTCTGCACCAACTGCAACGCAATAATCGCAACGACCGGCGAAAAATCGATACCGCCCATCGGCGGGATGAAACGACGGAACAGGTTGAGCCACGGACCGCACACGCTATCAAGCACCGCGGCAATATCCTGAAGCAAACCACCCTGCTTCATGGGAATCCACGTCATAAAGCAGTAGACGACAATGAGCGTGGAATAGAAGTTGAACAGCGTGTTGACCAGCTGGACGATAGTGTAGATGTTGATGGGAATCTCCTCGTCTTGTCTTTACTTGAGGTAGCCGTCGGCACGAAGCTTCTTGAGATCGGAATCTTTGACCTCGCAACCGGCGGGCAGCACCATGAACACGCGGTCGCCCACCTCCTTGACCGTGGCACCCAGACCGCAGGCAAAGCCGTAAGAGAAGTCCAAGACGCGCTTGGCAACTTCGGTGCGTACGCCCACAAAAATCAGTGCGACAGGCTGCTTGGTGCGAACGCGGCGCACCACGGTCTCCACGTCGTCATAGCTCTCGGGGCGCAGGACATAGGCCGGCAGCTGCGGCGTGGCGTTGATGATATTGCTCGCATAGGCCGAGGCATCGCTCGGTGCAGGCGCGGGCGCAGCGGCGGCACGGGCGCGGGTGTTCTCGGCGTAGCTCGACGGCGTGTCATAGGCACCAGGACGATAACCGCTCGCAACACTGTCCTGCGAGCGCGAAGGCGGGTTATACGTCGTGGCATGGCGGGAGTCATCGCCGACCAGCTGACCGGAGCGCGTATACACGGCAACCGACTCAGCTTCGCCACGGCGCGTCTGACCAAGCAGGCCGTTGCTCGGCTCGTCTTGGGTGTAGAAGCCCTCGCCCGAAGCACCGCTGTAGCCGTTGCCCTGATAACTATCGTCATAGCCGTCATCGTAGCCGTAGTCGTCGTCCTGGCCATAACCCTGGTCGTAACCCTGCTGGCCGCCCAGGTGCATCTTATTTTTAATCTCGTCAAGGAAGCCCATGGTTGTGTCCTCTCGCGGTTTAGTGCAGGCGCCCCGATAATCAGTGCGCACTTCAGAGCCTTATTTTACTGCAAACTCCGGGCTAAATACTACCCTGCCCAGGCGAACGAGTGTAGAGCCCTCCTCAAGGGCAGGCTCAAAGTCCTCGCTCATGCCGCAGGAAAGCTCAGGCAGGTTCAAATCGGGATGCGCCGCCTCCAGCTCATCCCTCAGCTCACGAAGCCCCGCAAAGGTGCGGCGTGCCACATCCTTATTCCCCCGGGGCGCCATAGTCATAAGCCCCTGTACGCAAATTCCCTCAAGTTCCGCAAGCTCACCCACGGCGGCGCGAATCTCATCGGGCGAAAAGCCACCCTTCGACTCCTCACCACTCACATTGACCTCAATGAGCACACGCTGGGGGCCGGCGAGCTCGCCTGCCTCAATCTTGCGGACAGCACGGCTCGAGATCGCCTGCGCCAGATGCAGCGAACCCACCGAGTGAATCAGCTCGGCTGAGCCCAGCACCGCATTGATCTTATTGGTCTGCAGGTTGCCGATCATATCGAAGCGCACCTCGGGCAGCTCCGGATGCTCCGCTAGACCCGTGAGCTTGCGAACCAGCTCCTGCGGGCGATTCTCGGCAAAATGGCGATACCCCGCCTGGATGGCGGCAACGGTCTCATCGACACCAACGGTCTTGGACACGGCAATGAGGCGCGCGGCGTCGTGGGGACGGCCTGCGCGATCGAGCGCCGCATAAAAACGTTCAAGAATCTGCTCGCGGCGAGCGCGCATCAAGTCCAAATAGTTATCCATTGCTAATCGCCTCCGCTGACAGCCAAACAAGTAGTCCCATGCTAACGCAAGAGCGCGGCCCCGCATGTGCAAGGCCGCGCTCACTTAGGTATTTACAATCTTTCGACGAACGGGGTTACTTACTCCTCGTCGTCCTCGCCATCGTCCTCGTCCTCAAGATGATCGAGCAGGTAGCGAAGACCCTCGCTGACCTCGCTAACGGGCACCTTGGCAACGTAGCGCGCGTCGACGGCGGGCCTCATGATAACACCCTCGCCCGAAGGCACGCGCATGCTCTCGAGCTCATCCTCATCAGTGCGGGCGATATCGCCGGCATTCATGCGCTGACCAGTCAACAGGAAGGTCAGACGGCAGGCGGCATCGATGGAAATCGAGGCGATGCGATCGAGGTAGCGCGAAACCATGATGGCGCGGCGCAGGTCGTCATAGTTGCTGTCGTCGTCCATAAAGTCGCCCGTATCCATACGGTTAAAGGTGCGGAAGAACTTCTCGTAGGCGGCGTGCACTGGCTCGTCCTCGACGGCCAAGTTGCAGATGATGGACATGTCATTGGTGACGAGCGCAGAAAGCGAGGAGCCCAGCACCTGGTAGACGGCCTCAGCCTCGGCCTCGACCGTGCCGACAAGCTCCTTGGGCAGCGAGATGTCAGCCTTGATCATATGACGCGTGGCGCGGCAGATCTGACGGACCTTATCGGTCATGCGCTGCAGGTTAAAGTCGACGTAGATGATCGTCTGAAGCAGGCGGAAGTCGGAGGCGACCGGTGACTGCGTGGCGATCAGGTTGTAGCACACGGCCTCCAAGTTAGCGCAGCGCGCGTCAATCGAAAGCGTGCGCTTCTTGGTCTTGGTGGCGAGCTTGCGGTCGTCGGTCACATAGGCCTTAACGGCATCGTGGAGGGCCAGATCGACGGCCTCGTAGATGCTCAGCATCTCGTGGCGGGCCTCGATGAGCTGACGGGAAAACAGTTTACGCATGGTTCACTCCAATCAGTTGGGTGCGGTCATGCCGCCCGCACAGTGAATACGCACCGGACCAGATCCGATCGGCTTGGGACTAGTCGCACCGATCAGCCAAAGCGGCCGGTGATATAGTCTTCCGTCCGCGAGTCCACCGGACTGGTGAAGATCGCGTCGGTTTGACCATACTCGATGAGCGTGGCGGGCTCGCCGGCAACTTCCTGCAAGAAAAATGCGGTGTAGTCACTGATACGAGCTGCCTGCTGCATTGAATGCGTGACGATGATGATCGTCATCTCGGGCGCCAGCTCGGCCATCAGATCCTCGACCTTAGAGACGGACGTGGGGTCGATGGCGGAGCAGGGCTCGTCCATCAGAAGGACATCGGGTTGCACCGCAAGCACGCGCGCGATGCACAGACGCTGCTGCTGACCGCCCGAGAGCGCCAAACCATCCTTGTTGAGCTGATTGGATACCTCTTTCCAGAGGTTGGCGCGCTTGAGCGATTCTTCCACGATGTCATCGAGGTCACTTTTGCTAGTCACGCCCTGCAGACGAGGGCCAAAGGCGACATTCTCGTAGATGGATTTGGGAAACGGGTTTGGCTGCTGAAAGATCATGCCCACGCGACGACGGAGATCGACCGGGTCGACACCCTCGGCATAGATATCGTTGCCGTCGAGCGTCATGGTGCCCTCGACGCGCGTGCCCTCGATCAGGTCATTCATGCGGTTGATGCAGCGCAAAAACGTCGACTTACCGCAGCCCGAAGGGCCAATGAAGGAGGTGATGGCGTTTTTGGCGATGTTGAGGTCAAGCCCCGTCAGCGCATGAAAGTCACCGTACCAAAAGTTGAAATCCTTGGCCGTAATGGCCGCTTGCTCCAGCGTGGGAGCGGACTGATAAACGGACATGGGACTCCTTTACTAGCGACGCCTGCGCGACAGGAAGCGCGCAAACAGGTTGAAGGCCAGAATGATCACCATCAGCAAGAGCGCGGTGCCGTAGGCTGCGTTCATGTTGATGCCGTCGTTGGCAAGCAGGTACAGGTGAACCGTCATGGGGCGGCCGGAATCGAGCGGCGAAATAGGTAGATTGATGGCCTGGCCCATGGTGTAGAGCACCACCGCGGTCTCGCCGATGGCACGGCCGATGGCAAGGACGATACCGGTGGCGATGCGACCAAAGGCAGAAGGAAGCACGATCTTGGAGACAACCTGCCACTTGGTAGCGCCCAGGCCGTACGCGCCCCAACGGATATAGCGCGGAACGGCGCGAATGGCCTCTTCGGTGGTGCGCATGACGATGGGAAGCATCAAGAGCGCGAGTGCCAGAGCGGCCGAGACCATCGAAAGGCCCAGGCCCATGGCCTCGACAAACAAGGCGTAGCCAAACAGACCCATAACGATGGAGGGCACCGAGGCCAAAGCGTCGGCAGCGTAGCGAATGAGCTCGACGACCTTGCCCTGCTTGGCGTACTCGGCCAGATAGACGGCTGCCAGCACAGCGATCGGCGTGCAGATAAGCATGGCGAGCGCCGTCACATAGACGGTCGAGACGATCGTGGGCCAAATTCCGCCCTCGGCGTTGACGCCCTGGGGCCAACCGAAGATAAAGTCGAGCGAGATGTGTGGCAGGCCGTTGATGACCACGTAGGCGATGATAGCGACCAGCACCAGCGTGGTGATGTAGGCAGCGGCACGGAACACGCCAAGCATGATCTTGTTTGACAGGTCCTTGTTGATACGGCCCTTCTTGCCGTGGGAAAGGGCACGCTTGATGCGCTCGCGCGACGAGGTCGTATCGACCGTCGTGTCAACGGAATCGGACATAGCCTACCCCCTCTTCTTCTTGGAAATCAGACGGACGATGCCCACCAGCATGGCGGAGATGATAAACAGGACCACACCCATGCCGAACAGCGCCGAGCGGTGCAGACCCGAGGAATAGCTCATGTCGAGCGCAATCTGGCTCGTGAGCGTCGAGATGGGGCTCGCAATGCTGTCGGGAATAACCGGGGCGTTACCTACGACCATGAGCACGGCCATGGTCTCGCCGATGGCACGGCCCATACCCAGCACGATGGCATCAACGATACCCAGCTTCGCGGCAGGTAGCACGACCTTATAGATGGTCTGCCACTTGGTGGCGCCCATGGCATACGATGCCTCGCGAATGCCCATGGGAATGGAATTGAGAGCATCGATGGTGAGCGTGGTGATGGTAGGGACGATCATGATGGCGAGCACAAACCACGCCGTCAGCGCACCAAAACCAAGGCCGCCGGTCAGTTGTGCGATAAACGGGCGGATGATGATCATGCCAAAGAAGCCGTAGATGATGGAGGGTATGCCCGCCAGCAGGTCAACGGCGGGGCTGATGAGCTTGCGCACGCGCTTGCTGGCAATCTCGACCAGGTAAACGGCCGTACCCACGCCCAGCGGCACGCCCATGGCGAGCGCACCGACGGTCACCAGACCCGAGCCGGCAAGCAGCGACAAGATGCCGTAGTGGCCCTCGGAAGGCGCCCACGTAAAGCTAAAGAAGTCCGCCAGACCGATGTCAGTAAAGACGGGCAGCGCCGAGTACGTGGTAAAGACAAAAATCAGGATGACGGTAACGACCGCCAAGAACGCGCAGGCAAAGAAGATCCACTGCAGTGCCTTCTCCTTGATATAGGTACTGTGCGATACGAGCGCCAGCTCGCGCTTCTTGGGCGTCTGAACATTCTGCTCAGTCTGGGAGTTTTCCTGTGCTTCCATGCTACTCACTCCCCTTCTCGTCGTTGGTGACGGGAATAAAGCCCGCCTCGCGAATCTGCTTGTCCATCTTTTCGGACGTCACATAGTCGATGTAATCCTGCGCCTGCTGCGAAGGCGCACCCTTCACAAAGAAGTAAAGGTCGCGTGAGATGGGATAGCCGCCGCTCGCGACCGTCTTCTCGGACGCCTCAACATGATTGACCGAGACGGCCTTGACCGAGGTCTTGGCGTTGAGGCTATCGACGAAGCCCAGCGAAATGTAGCCAATGGCACCGCGCGAACGAGATACCACGTCGCGCACCTGGCCCGTGCCCGAAAGAACGGCCGAGCGGCGATCGAACGGGGTGCCGTCCATCACGATGGTGCGGAAGGCCTCACGCGTGCCGGACGCCTCATCTCGATTGATGACCTGGATCCTCAGGTCCTCGCCACCGACTTCTTTCCAGTTGGTGATCTTGCCGGCGTAAATATCGCGGAGCTGCTCGGTCGAGAGGTTATCGACCGGGTTATCGTCGTTCACGATGACCGCGATACCGTCGTGGGCAATGACGATGGGAGTCAGGCCCAGATCCTGTTCGTCGGCATTGAGTCCACGGGAGGAGCTGGCGATATCGGCTGTGCCGGCGCTGACGGCCTCGATGCCAGCGGAAGAACCCAAACCGGAAACGAGCACGTCGATGCCGGTCTCCTCCTTAAAGCCCTCGGCCGCAATCTCGGCGATAGGAAGGCAGGTCGTGGAGCCGGCGACGGTAATGGAAGAGGTAGAAGATCCCGAAGAACAGGCGCACAGCGTAAGCGTAAGCACAGCGGCGCTCAGGACCGATACGATCTTTCTCATAGCATCACGCCGATCGCAGCATGGCGCCCACAGGTGCCGTCCTCGTTACGGTAGGAATAAAAGCGGTCGTTCTGACGCACAGTCGAAAGCTGGGTATCCACGATATTATCCGCGTCGACACCGACATCTACCAGCGCCTCGCGAATGGCAGCGGAAAGATCGAGCATGCGAGAGGCACTCGCATCGATGCAAGAGAACTCGGCGGCAAAGCGATCCATGAGTTCCTGGGATACCTCATATTCGTCACCCAAGATATGGGGGCCGATATAGGCGGAAACGTTGCTCGCATCGCAGCCGGCAGCATCGCAAAGCGCCTGGCACGCCTTGGCAGAAATACGTGCAATCGTGCCCTTCCAACCGGAGTGCACCACGGCAAATCCGCCAGGGGCCACCAGCACCACGGGAACGCAGTCGGCAAAGCAGAGCAGCACGGGCACGTTATGCGCCGTGCAGACGATGGCATCACAGCCCTCGGCAATCTGCTCGCGAACGTCCTCAAGGTCATCGGCGCCGTTCGAGATCACCGCAACGATATGATCACCATGGACCTGATTGGGAACGAGCAGGTTGTGCTCGCACTCGGCGGCACCCATAGCTTCGAGCGCACGACGACGATTTTCTTGAACAGCAAAGGGGTCATCGCCAACATGCGAGCCCAAGTTGAGTGAGGAGTACGCATCTTCGGAAACGCCACCGGCGCGCTCGGTGAAGGCAAAGCGAACATCGGATGTCGCGCCCTCCACCAACGTAACTCCATCATGGTCGACACGCGAAACGTTGTCCGCACGTGCTGCCATACTAAAGCCTCCTAATAACACAAGTACCGCGGCATCGCCGCTACAGCCCGCGTTTATACGGCTGTCATACTTCTCTAAAAGGATACCTGCTGCGCTGGAGGCAATCGTAAAGGGAACGTAAAGAGATTGGAGGTTCTAGTTTACAAAGTCGAAATAAAAAGGGCGCGTCCATACGGACACGCCCCTGTGCACAACAATGCAAAGAACGACTTAGAAGCTACCGCGCTTCAGGAAGTCGGGAAGCTCGAACTGATCGTTGCCGAAGTTAGGAAGCTCGGTGCCACCGACGTTGCGGGTCGGAGCGGCCTGAGCCGGGCTCGTGGCAGGAGCGGTGCGCTGCGGCTCAGCGGAGGCAGCGGCCTTGCTCTGAGACTGCTGAGCAGCAAAGAGCTCGTCCTGACGGTTGACGTTGGAGTCGGAGAAGCCCGTAGCGATGACGGTGATACGCACCTGATCGCCCAGGGACTCGTCGACAACGGTACCGAAGATGATGTTGGCCTCGGGGTCGACGGCGTTGGCGACAACGTCGGCGGCGTCGCTGATCTCCTGGATGCCCAGGTCCTTGGAACCGGCGATGGAGAGCAGCACGCGCGTGGCGCCATCGATGGAGCTCTCGAGCAGCGGGCTGGAGATGGCCTGCTGGGCAGCGTCGACGGCACGGGTATCCCCAGAAGAGGTACCGATACCCATCATGGCGGTACCGGCCTGCTTCATGATGGTCTTAACATCGGCGAAGTCCAAGTTGATGATACCGGGGACGGTGATGAGGTCGGTGATGCCCTGGGTGCCCTGGGAAAGGACGCCATCGGCAATCGCGAAGGCCTCGAGCATGGTGGTCTTCTTCTCGGCGATGTCGAGCAGCTTATCGTTAGGGATGACGATCATGGTGTCGACGCAATCGGAGAGGGTCTTAATGCCCTCCTCGGCGCTCTTCTTGCGCTTGCGGCCCTCGAAGGTGAAGGGCTTGGTCACGACGGCGACGGTCAGCGCACCGACCTCGTTCATCGCGATATCGGCAACGATGGGAGCAGCGCCGGTACCGGTGCCACCGCCCTCGCCGCAGGTGATGAACACCATGTCAGCGCCAGCGAGCGCCTCGGCAATGTCGTCGCGGGACTCATCGGCAGCCTTGCGGCCAACCTCGGGGTTGGCGCCGGCGCCCAGGCCGCGGGTAAGGTCGGTGCCGATGTGCACCTTGATATCGGCATCAGAGATCGCGAGTGCCTGAGCATCGGTGTTGATGGCAACAAACTCGACGCCGCGGATGCCCTCTTCGATCATTCGATTGACCGCGTTGGTACCGCCGCCGCCGACGCCGACCACCTTAATGACGGCAAGGTAGTTGTTGATCTCTGTCTCGTGCATGTCGGTCCTCCGAACAAAGGTTATAGCCATAGCATGGGTCGACCCCGCGCACATTAACCTTCAGGTTGAAAGTAAATGCAAAGGTAAACCGTATTATGGTTGCACATTATGAACGTATCAGTCAAATAATTGACCGTGAAAACCAAACAAACCAGATAAACGGCGTGGTATGACCCCTCAACAAAGCATCAACCAGCGCTACGAGGTCGGAGCGTTCCTAAATGTATAGTTACCCGGAGAGCGCACATTGATATACGTTACGCCCTCTACCTGCGAAAGCAGCTTGGTGACTACGCGCTCCTTCTTGACGATATCGTTCGAATCACCCAGCGACACCTCAATGCCGTTATTGAGGTTTGCCGAGATGGCTTCGACCGAAGGCGTGGAAATATCCTTGACTTGTCCCAAGAACTCGCTCGAAAAACCACGCACATAATCCAAGCCAGCCTTAACGGCCTTGGAGCTCACCGCCTGGCCGGAAACCGGAGCGACATCCGCCGAGACATCAGTCAACAACACCGCGCCATAGTGCTTAGCGAGCGCCAGCGCGGCATCAATGCCGGTCAGGGTATTTGAGCCCTGCCCCGTCGTGATGACGTTGCCCTGGTCATCCACTTCGACCGACGTCGACAGCGGGGCGATCCAGGTGTCATCATCCCCGATGGCCCAGGCAAGGTCATCGGAGCTGATATAGGCAATTGCGATGACCTTGCGCTCCATCGGCGTAATGATGAGCGTATGCGGGAACTGACGCTGGACATCCACGCCCGACACCCACGGGTTCTGCTTGAGGTCCTCGGTAATCTGGTCAGGATCGACGTTAAAAAGCGACGTTACCTCGGGCAAATCGATCAGCTGGATAGCATCGTGCTTCGTCACATGCTCGCTGCCTTGAATCTGAATATCAGTGGCGGTAAACAATCCAGAGTTGATCACCACGACGGCAACGACGACGAGCACGGCCAAGACGGCCAGAACGCCGCCCACGATTTTGCCTTTGCCTGTAACGAGAGAAGCGGCGTCTGACGTTTTATTTGCCATCGCCCCAAGTGAAGACAACGGGTTGACGCCTTTTTTACCCGAAGGCTTCTTGGCGGTAGCCGGCACCGATGTCAGCGAGCGCGGTTTCGATGCGCCCAGCGTGCGACCCGGACGCGCCGCCTTAGTTCCCGTCGAGGGCTTAGGAGTTGCCATGGGACGGGCAGGTTTGGCGCCCATAACAGGCTTTGACGTCACCGAGGGACGCGAGGACTTTTTTGCGGCCGGACGATTACCGAGCTGCGAGCCGACAACCGGACGACTGGTCTGTCGAGCATGCCCGACAGACTTAGAGTGCGCGACGGTATTGCGTTGAGGTTTGGCAGGCGCGCCGGAACGCCCTCCGGCGCGGCGGAAGGTGGGTTTCGATGCTCTAGAAGCCGAGGAATTTAACTTCCGGTCTGAGCTCGATGCCATACGCCTCCCTCACCTTTCCGTGCACATGTCTGATAACCGCGGCAACGTCATCGGCCGAGGCAGTTCCGTTATTAACGATAAAATTAGCGTGAACGGGCGAAACTTCCGCGCCGCCAATCGAAAAACCCTTTAATCCACAATCCTCGATAAGCTTGCCCACGCTCGCATCGGGCGGATTGCGAAAGACCGACCCGCAGGATGCGCGACCCATGGGCTGTGTACGCTTGCGCCTCGTAAGGTACCGCTCCATGCGCTCGCGAATGTCGGCCTTGGGCGCCGGTTTAAGCTTGAGCACGCACTCGAGGATGATCTCATTGCGGGGAAGGCTACATTCGCGGTAGCCCCAAGTGATCTCGGACCCCGCATAATGCTTGATACCGGATGCCGGGTCAAACGTTACGACATCCTCAACCAGCGAGCCAATCCACTCGGTTCGTGTGCCGGCATTCATAGATATCGCACCGCCGACCGAACCAGGGATGCCAACGGCAAACTCAAGGCCCGAGAGGCTACGCGACAGGGCATCGTTGACCAAGCGCGCAAACATCACGCCCGCACCGACCGTCAGCGTACAACCGTCATCGGCAACAACCGTGCGCTGAAACTCACGTCCGAGCGAAATGACGGCACCGCGATAACCGCCATCGGCAACCAGCAGATTGGAGCCCTTGCCGATGATGACCCACGGCACCTGCTCGCGATCGAGCACCGCCACGGCACGGCGGAGGGCATGATAGCTATGGCACGTCACAAAGAGGTCGGCCTTGCCGCCGATACGATAGCTCGTATGACGCGCAAGGCGCTCGTCCTCGATCACATCCGTGTCGATCATGCCCGAGAGCGCCATGACGGCGTTAAACAGACCCATTAGACTTAAGCGTCTTTCTTGGCAGTCAGATACTCAATGAACTCGGGACCGACGGTCGTAACGTCACCAGCACCCATCGTGAGCAGCAGGTCGCCCTCGCCCACCATCTGCTCGAGCTCCTGATTAAGCTCAAGACGGCTGGAGCAGTACACGACCTCCTTGCCAGGATGCTTGGCGCGCACGGTATCGGCGAGCATCTTAGAGGTGACACCCGGAATGGGCATCTCGCCAGCCGAGAACACATCAATCAGCAGCAGTTTATCGGCATTGGCAAATGCATCGGCAAAGTCGTCGCACAGGGCCTGCAGGCGCGAATAGCGGTGCGGCTGGAACACGACGTCGACATGCTTGTAGCCCAGCGACGAAGCGGCAGCAAGCGTCGCCTTGATCTCGGTGGGGTGATGGCCGTAATCATCGACCACGGTGATGCCATCGATATCGCCCACGTGGGTAAAGCGACGGCGGACGCCCTCAAAGCTCGAGAGCGCCTTGGCGGCGGAGTCGATGTCAAGGCCCAGGACATGGGCGACGGTGAGCACCGCCGTGGCGTTGAGCATGTTGTGGCGACCGGGATTGCTCTTGATCTCCACAGCATGCTCAGTGCCGTCCTCAAAGCGAACGATAAAGTCACTCTGGATGCCCTTGACATCCGGGTGCATGCAGACGATGTCGTTGCTCTCGGCAAAGCCGTAGGAAAGCACGTGACGGCCCGTCGACTTGGCGAGCTCGACCAGATGCGGGTCCTCACCGCAGACGATGACGGTGCCGTCCTCGCCCACCAGGCTCATGAATTTGGCGAAAGTTGCCTCGATCTCCTCGATACCCGAGTAGTGATCGAGGTGGTCGGCCTCGACGTTGGTCACAATGACCACGTTGGGGTTCAGGAACAGGAAGGAGCTGTCGGACTCGTCGGCCTCGGCGACAAAGTAGTCGCCCGAGCCGTTCTTGCCGTTCGTGTCATAGCCCTCGACAATGCCGCCGATCAAGAAGCTCGGATCCAGGCCCATGCGGTCGAGCATGGTGGCGCACATCGAAGACGTGGTGGTCTTGCCATGCGTGCCGGCAACAGCGACGGTGGTGTAGCCGTGGCCCAAAGCAGAGAGCATCTTGGCACGGGGCCACACGGGAATACCAAGCTCGCGAGCGCGCACGAGTTCAGGGTTGGACTCCGGAATAGCGGTAGAGACAACAACCACGTCGGGCTTGACCTCGTCGATCGTGGCGGCCTCATGGCCCACATGCACCTTCACACCAGCGCGGGTAAGCTGGCGGATATAACGTGACGTCTTAAGGTCGGAGCCGGTAACGGCATAACCGCGCTCGTGCAGAACGAGGGCGATGCCGCTCATGCCGGCGCCGCCGATACCGATAAAGTGGGCGCTCTTAAACTCGGGCGCGGAGGTTGCAGTCTGGGAATCAGCCATGTGCTCGTGTACTCCTTGCGTAAACACTGCCTGTAACCCGTTAACTGTACCGCACCAACCGCATCAGCGCGAGGGCGACCGACGATATCCCGTCTAACTAACGCAAACCCTCTACCGCATCCGCCAGAAGAGCGGCGGCCCTATCCTGAGCCAGACCACGCGCCGCCTGACGCATGGCGTCGCGCGCCGCCGCGTCATCGACCAGGTGCAGCAGCTCATCGGCAAAGGCAGAACCGTCGATATCGGCATCGGCGCAGAGCACGCCGGCCCCGGCGTCGACCAGATAACGGGCATTGGTGGTTTGGTGATCGGCCGTGGCGTGCGGGTACGGCACGAGCACCGAAGGCACGGCGAGTGCAGCGATCTCGGCCACGCTCGATGCGCCCGAACGCGAGAGCACCAAATCGGCAGCAGCCAGCATATCGCCCATGTTGTCGATGTAAGGCTGGACGCGGTAACGCTTCGCCTCCTCGGGCGTCAGCGCCAAAGCGCACTCGGTCTCCTCAAAGCCGTCGGCACCCGTCGAATGCAACACATAGAGGTTCTTGCGCGAAAGCAGCTCGTTTTTGAGCGAAGCCACGCGCTCGTTGAGGTGCTGGGCGCCAAGTGAACCGCCAAAGACGAGCAGCAGCGTAGCGTCCTCGGGAACGCCAAGTGCCTTGCGGCCGCGAGCGCGATCGCCCTCGATTACCGAGCGACGTACGGGGTTGCCGGTCATGAGCACGTGGCCAGGGTCACCTTCGCGCTCAAAGACCGAACGCGCTGCCGGCACCGAGATGCACACGCGGGCGGCGTGGGAGTTCATCATCTTGTTGGCCAGGCCCGGAACAGAGTTCTGCTCATGCAGCAGATACGGAACGCCCGCGCCCTTACACCACCCCAGCAGCGGAACCTCGACATAGGCACCAAAACCAATGGCGGCATCGGGCTTGCCAACCTTTGAGAAATGACTGGCGAGCGCACGTTTGGCCTTGTTGACACGCCACAGCGAGGTCAGCGCCGTCCAAGGACGGGAGCGGTCGAAGCCCGTGACCGTAATGGGCACAAAATCAAACCCAGCCTCGGGGACCAGACGACCCTCGAGCTTGCGCGACTGGCCCACGAACACAACGTGGTGACCACGGTCACGCAGCTCTTCGGCCAAGGCGAGCGCGGGGTTGATGTGTCCTGCCGTGCCGCCGGCTGCAATAGCAACGGTCATTTTATCGGTCATGGTAGTCCCTTCGTACACGCGGTCCCTGGTCGTCGGTGCGCAGACGCGCCGACGGGTCCGAGTTCAAATCGATTCGATTATATCCGCCGCCCGCGTTGCGAGGGCTGGGGCGCTGCGGACGGCCTTGCGGAGCCGTTCGCGAGCGTGGACGAGCTGCCGGCTCGGATGCAGAACCATCCAGAACGGTAAAGCCGCTACGCGAAGGTCGTTCACCGCGCACATGGGCTACGCCGGCGGTGCTCTCGTCCATAACGGCAAAGCTCTCACGGCGACGGTCATACTCATCGCGGCGGGCGCTCTCGTACGAAACGCGCAGGATCAACCCGGCAAGCATAAGCGACACAATAATCGACGAACCGCCGTAGCTAATAAACGGCAACGGTTTGCCCGTCATGGGAAACACGTTGAGGATGCCCAGCGCGTTAATCAAAAACTGCACCGCGAGAATGACCGCGGAGCCAGACGCCATGAGCGCGCCCCGGCGATCGGTCGCCTGCTCGGCAATGCGAAACGCCGAGTAGATCAGCATCGCAAACACCAAGAAGAACAGCACGGTTCCGACAAAACCGACTTCCTCGCCAATGATGGCCAGGATGTAGTCGTTGTGCGCTTCGGGCAGATACGAGTACTTCATGGTTGAGTTGCCGATGCCGCGGCCGAACAGACCGCCCGAGGCAAAGGCCATGATGGCAAGCGTGGCCTGATAGCCGTCACCATACTCGTCGGCCCAAGGGTTCAAGGCAACCTGAATACGCACCATACGGTACGGCTCTGCGACAAGCGCAATCACGATCACGAGAATGCCGAAGATTAGCACGCCGATGATAAATCTGGGGTCGAGACCCGCAAACAACGCCATGCACATGAGGGTCAACAGGATGATCAGGACAGTACCGAAATCGGGCTGGATAAAGATCAGAAAGAGCGAAATGCCCAGGTAGATGCCCATCTTGCGAAGGAATTCGTTGATGTTGCCACCGGGCGAAAAGAAGCGATCAAGCATGATGGCCGAATACGCAATGGCAAATGGCTTTAAAAACTCGGAAGGCTGGAACTGAATACCGGCGATGTTGAGCCAGCGCGTGGCGCCACGGCTGCCGCTGCCCACCAAGAACACCAGAAGCAGTAGCCCTATCATGCCGATGAGGAAGATCCTGAGCACATCCTCCCCAAACCAGCTGTCCGGCAAAACGCGCACGATGGCAATCAGCGCCAGAACACCGACCACGGCAAACGCGGCCTGTCGACCCAGAAAAAACGTCGCCGAGCCATTCTCGTGCAGCGCCTCGACCGAAGACGCCGAGTACACCATCAGCAGGCCAAAGCATACCAAGGTAAACAAGCAGGCCATGAATATCAAACGGGGGCGCATGATACGGGCGGGAACGCCGGCAATATAGCGTTCGCTAAACGACTGCCCACCGCGGCTGGAACACGATGTGATGCGCCGTGAGGAAGCACGGTCCGAGTCGGGCCTCCTCATACCTTGTCGGGGGCTCTCCTCTCTCACCGCAACCCCTATTCCATTTGTGATTTCGCTGTAGCGGCAAGCTGAGCCACGTAGTCCTTAAACACGCGGCCGCGCTCCTCATAGCCCGAGAACTCATCGAACGAAGAGCAGGCAGGTGAAAGTAAGATCACGTCACCACGGCTCGAAAGCGAACGGGCAACGTCCACGGCGTCGCGTAGGTCATCCGCCTGGGCGATATCCACATCGCCATCGACATCGGCCTCGTCCATAGCGGCGGTGAAGCGCTCGCGCGCATCGCCAAAGCAGACGACCGAGCGTACGTTATCCATAACAACGCGCGCGAAGTCCGTGAGCGGCGTGCCCTTATCGTGGCCGCCGAGCAGCAAGATCACGTCGTCATCGGGAAATGCCGTCAGCGCCTTCTCGACCGCATCGGTGTTGGTCGCCTTGGAATCGTTGACGTAGCGCACGCCGTCAATCTCGCCACACGGCTCCACGCGGTGCTCGAGCGGCTGGAACGAGGCAAGACCGCGGCAGACACCATCGACATCGGCACCGACCGCCAAGGCAGCCGTGGCAGCGCACAGGGCATTGATAACATTGTGATGGCCCGAGATCTTGAGCTCGGATGTAGCGATGAGCGGGGTCTCGACGCCCTTCAGACGCACGATCATCTTGCCATCGCGCACAAAGGCGGCATCCTCGCCCTCAGGCTCGTCAAAGGCAACCTTGCAGATGCGACGACCCGGCGTGTAGATGTACTCATCGAACTCGTGAATGCCGGCGTCTTCGACGTCGACAACCACCAGATCGTCATCGACCATATTGTCAAACAGTTTGATCTTGGCAAGCGCATAGTTCTTATGGCTCTTATGCCAGCCCAAGTGGTCGGGAGTGATGTTGAGCAGCACCGCCACGCGGGGGTGGAGCTCGGTTGTCGTAGCAATCTGATAGCTCGAGAGCTCAGCCACAAACCACTCGTTGTGGGCTCGGCCGTCAATCTCGTTGACCGGCGGCTCGCCGATGTTGCCGACAGCAACGCTGGCCTCGCCGGCAGCCTTAAGCAGAAAATCAGTCAGCGACGTGGTGGTCGTCTTGCCGTTGGTGCCCGTGATGGCAATCCAGTTATCGGGCGACAGGCGATAGGCAAACTCGGGCTCACCCATAATCTGGGCGGCATGCTCGCGCCCGGCCTTAAAGAAGCCCGAGAACTCCGAGATGCCCGGGCACGTCACGCATACGTCATAGGCGCCCTCGACCTGTTCGGTCCCATAGACAAACGACGCACCAGCAGCCTCGAGCGCACGCGTGGCGTCATTGGGCTCAGAGGTGCCGCCGCCATACACGGTAACGGCGCTTACGCGCTCGGGATGTGCCAGCGCCCAGCGGGCGACATCGAGACCGGATTTGCCCTGACCCAAAACGAGCAGGCTAAAGACATCAGCAAGAGGCATGAAAGACCACTATCCCAACTGGAAGAACAGGGCAAGGCCAACGGCACCAAAGGCCGCAGCGATAATCCAAAAACGGATGACGACCTTGGTCTCGGCCCAGCCCTTCTTTTCGAAATGATGATGGATGGGCGCCATAAGGAAGACGCGCTTGTGCGTAAAGTGGAAGTAGACAACCTGAATCATGACCGACAGGGTCTCAACGATAAACAGGCCACCGATGATGAGGGAGACGACCTCGGTGTTGGTCATGATGGACGTGCAGGCAAACGCGGCGCCCAGGGCAAGCGAGCCGGTATCGCCCATAAAGATGCTCGCCGGATAGCAGTTGAACCACAGAAAGCCCAAGCAGGCACCGGCACACGCGGTGCAGAAGATGGACAGGTTCACGTCTCCGTGCAAAAACGCCATGGCAGCCATGGCGAGCATGGCAATCATGGAGGTGCCACCAGCAAGACCGTCAAGGCCATCGGTCAGGTTCACGGCATTAGAAAGACCGGCGATCATCAGCCAGCAAAAGACAATGTAGAGCCACGGGAACGAAAGGCCGCAGATAGTGGTCGAAAGAACACCGAGGTCAATCGCCAGGCCGCCGGGAGAACGAATCTCGGGGGCGACGCCGCACCAGTTAACGGCAAGTACCGTAAAGGTGACACAGATAATGGTTAGACCGATCATCTTGGCATGGGGCGTCAGACCGAGCGAGCGCCCATGCGTAACGGAGGTTAGGTCGTCAATCAGGCCCAGCACGCCGGTCGCCAGCGTGGCGAGCAGCACGAGCACGAGCTCGGTGGTGAGCTTGCCCATCAGCAGGCAGGTCAGCGAGATCGCGACGAGGATGACAACGCCACCCATGGTGGGCGTTCCCTGCTTAACCAAATGACGCTTGGGGCCGTCGGCACGAACCTGCTGGCCGATACCCTCGACCTTAAGCAGCTTGATCCACCACGGCATGAGCAGCAGCGCAATGGCAGCGGCGATGCCAAGCCCCAAAAAAGCCTGATACGTTGGATACGAGGGATTGCCGAACATGGGCTAGCACACACCTTCCACAAAGCGGTCGAGCTCAACAAAGCGGGAACCCTTGACCAATACAACATCATGTTTTTCAAGCGCGCCGCCCATGCGGTCGAGCACCTGCTGATAATCGGAGAACACCTGGATGCGGTCCTCGTCCATGCCCATCATGCGCGCGGCATCGGCCATAAGCTGGGCCAGCTCACCACCCACGCACGCCAGCATGTCGAGCTTCTTGGCGGCGGCATAGGCGCCCACGAGTTCATGCATGCGAGGAGCCTCATCGCCCATCTCGCCCATCTCGCCCAAGATCGCCATGCGAGACCCCCTGCAGGAAAGCGAACACAGTAGATCGAGGCCAGCAGCCATGGATTCGGCGCTGGCGTTATAGGAATCGTCAATGACGCGGGCACCGCTCTTGGCGCGTTTGATCTCCTGGCGGTGACCGGTGATCGTGAGGCCTCTAAAGGCAGCATCGATCTGCTCGGGCGTCACGCCCAGGCGATAGGCAACCGCGGCGGCCTTAACGGCATTAGGAACGGACTGCACGCCGGGGATGGCAAGCATGGTATCGATCGTCTCACCCTGGCCAAAATCGAGCGTAAAGACCGGACGGCCCTCGTCATCAACACGAATGTCGCGGGCACGGACCTCATCATCGTCCGAGACGCCGGCCAGCATCACGTCGATACCAGCAGGCTGGGCGAACGTATCGCGAATGAACGGTGTAAAGTCGTCCTCGCCGCCCAAAACCAGCAGCGGCAAGAAGTCGCCGGCGGCGCACATACCCTGGACAATCTCGGCCTTAGCGCGGGCGATGTTCTCGCGGCTGCCCAAAATGCCGATGTGAGAGGTACCAATCTTGCTCACAATGGCAAAGTTGGGATTGGCGGACTGGGAAAGGCGCTCGATCTCGTGGAAATGGTTCATGCCCATCTCGAGCACCAGGACCTCGGTATCGGCCGGAGCGGAAAGCACCGTGAGCGGCATGCCGATCAGGTTATTGAAATTGCCCTTGGTGGCCCAGACACGATAGCGCTTGGCGAGCACAGCGGCGAGCACGTCCTTGGTCGTCGTCTTGCCGATGGAACCGGTAATGCCAACGACCAGGCAGCCAAGCTCCAGGCGATACGCGTGCGCCAAACGCAGCAGAAACTCCTCGGGATCATCGGTCAGCAGGATGGCGCATCCTTTGTCCTGCGCCAGCGAGACCAGCTCGGCCTCGGGCTCACGCGTCATCACGACGGCGCCGGCACCCGACTGGACGGCACGGGAAGCAAAATCATTGCCGTCGACGTTTTCACCGGGAAAGGCGACGAAAATCGTCCCTTCCTCGACCTGGCGCGAGTCGATAACGCACCCGCGGCATACCCGATCGGCTTCTCCCGTCACGGTTCGGGCCCCTGTTGCGGCCGCGAGGTTGTTGACGGCGATCTCTATCATTGCAGCTCCCCTGTAAACCTAATAATGCTATCGGCGTATTGTATCCCAGCGCCGCACATGCGTGGTGCAGGGCATGTGAACACCCTCATATGGGACAACAAACCACGCCCCAAAGATTGTAACCCCCTACTTCGTGTGCGGGATACCCAGCACGTCGAGCGCGTTGGCCATAATGGACTGGAACGGCACCGCAGCGGCATCTGAGCCGCTCGGCGTTCCGTCGAGCGTGATATAGCACAGCACCTTGGGCGATTGTGCCGGTGCAAAGCCCATAAAGGACGACATGTAGTTCTCCTTGAGGTAGCCGCCGTTCTCGTCGGCACGTTCGGCCGTACCGGTCTTACCCGCCACGTCATAGCCGTCAACCGCGCCGCCAACGCCCGTTCCCTCGGACACGACCGTCTGCATGCACGATGTCACCTGGGATGCGGCGTCCTCCGAAATCGCGCGCTCGCCTTCGCCCCAGTCCTTCTCGTCGCCTTTGCTGGACTTATAGAAGTGCGGTGTCATCATCACGCCGCCGTTGGCGATGCCGCCCACGGCACGTGCGATCTCAATCGGCGAGACGGACAGTGCCTGTCCAAAGCTCATCGAGCCCAGCGTGGCGCCGTCATACTGGTCACGCTCCTTGACGATACCCAGGCTCTCTCCCGGAAAATCGACACCCGAGCTGTGACCGATGCCCCACTTGTCCACATAGGCGGCAAAGTCGTCGGCACCGATCTTGCGCCCCACTAGGACAAAGCCCACGTTGGACGAACGGCGCATCATCTCGCGCACATCCATGGTCATGGCATAGTCGCGCTTGTCGGCATCGGTGACGGTATCGTCGCCCACCTTGATGCTCGCCGGCACCTCAAACGACGTACTCGATCGCACGACGCCCAAGTCGAAGCCGGCGCCCGCCACGAGCGTCTTAAAGACCGAGCCGGGCTCGTAGGCGTCGGTGACCAGGCGCAGATTCATATCCTCGGTCTTGGCATTCTCCAGATCGGTCTGGTCGTAGGTCGGGTACGAGCAGGCTGCCAAAATCTCGCCTGTCGTAGGATCGGTGACCAGCGCCGAGCCGTTCTTGGCCTTAGTCTTCTCAACTGCCTCTGCCAGGGCATCCTCGGCCGCACGCTGGATATTGACGTCGAGCGTCGTCACGATATCAACGCCGTCGACCGCAGCCACCTTTTTATAGGCACCGCCCGCGATATAGCTGCCGTCCCTCGCGCGCTCGCGTACGAGAGAACCGTTCGTGCCGGTCAGAAGCTTGTTGTATTGCTTTTCGAGACCCGTCAAGCCGTCGTTGTCTACATTCACTACACCCAGCACCTGCGATGCCAGATTGCCGTATGGATATACGCGCTTCATGGCCTGCTCAAAAAGCACGCCGGGCAGGTTCTTCTTCTCCAGCGCCGCAACATCGTCTTCGTCCACCTGGCGCTTGATATACACCCAGGTTCCATCGGACTCAACGAGCTTGCGGCAGGTCTTTTTATCGATTCCAGTTGCCTTGACCAGCGCCGACACCGTCTTGTCAACATCCTCGACAAGCTGCGGGTTCACGGCGATGTTGCGACATTCGACCGACGACGCCAACACGTTGCCGTTGCGGTCGTAGATGGTGCCGCGTTTGGCATAGAGGGTCTGCGCAAGCAGGCGGCGCGCATCGGCACGCTCGCGCAGTTTATCGGCTTCGACAATTTGATAGTCGGCAAGGCGAAAGACGCCCAAGCCCAAGCCAAGCCCGATGAAGCCCATGACGGCTTTGCGGCGAGGCAGAGGTGCGCCTGTGAGCCATTCGGTCGACGAACTCTTGCGCGACCTGATGTTATGCACTTGAGGGCCGCCCGAGCCGCGAAGTCGCGACGCCGGGTCGTTGCCACGGGACTGCCCGGCGTTGTAAGATTGCCGACCCGTTCCTTGATAACCAGAACGTCCCCGCGACGAGGGACGTCCAGAACCGCGGCCCCCATCGGAACCGCGGCGATAGTCATTTGTCATACTCAGCTACCGTCTTGCTACTGAGCGGTCGCGGTCGCGTTGGCGCCCGCGGCTGCATCCTGCGAAAAGTCAAGTGTAACGCTCTCGCTGGGCTCCACCATGCCATAAGCGCCCGCAAGGTCGCGAATGCGCGTGTCGGCGCCATAGACCGAATGCATGACCTCCAGGTCGGAGCTCTCATCGGTCGCCTTTTCGAGCGTGCTGGTAAGCTCGGCGTTGCTGTTGAGCACCTGGGCCGTAACGCCGGCGAGCGCCACGCGGGCGACGCCGATCGTCATGAAGATAGCCGCAATGATGCAAAACGTTTTAAGAACGCTCATGAAAACCGGGCTTACCGCCTGGTTTGCCTGACGGCCCGCGCCCGTGTAGACATCAAAGCGCGGCGCGCGCTGCTCACGGGGAGCAACGGGGGCCTGCGGCGTCTCACGATAGGCGGGCATGGCGTTCATATCATAGGCGAGTGCTGCGCTTGAAGTGTTGTAGCCCATGATATGCCGCCTCCCATCCCGAGTACGTTGGTAGTGTGTTTAAGCTTCGTTTATGGTGCGAGCGGGAGGTCCAATATCGCGCGGTCGCGCCTACAGACGCTGCGCCACGCGGATTTTGGCTGATCTCGCCCGAGGGTTGCGCTCAACCTCATCAGGCTGGGCAACCAAGGGTTTGCGGGTGATGACCTTGAGTATCGGCACGTTGCCGCACACGCACACCGGAATCTCCGGCGGACACGTGCACCCCTGGCTCATCTCCTTAAAGTGGTTCTTTACGATACGGTCCTCGAGCGAGTGATACGAGATGACGCAGATACGTCCGCCCGGGTTGAGCCACCTGGTGGCGGCATCAAGCCCTCGTTCGAGCACATCGAGCTCGTGATTGACCTCGATGCGAATGGCCTGGAAACTTTTCTTGGCCGGGTGTCCGCCATGCCGACGAGCGGCAGCCGGGATACCCGCCTTGATGATCTCGACAAATTGGCCGGTGGTTTCGATCGGTTCTTGCTCGCGGCGGCGCACGATCTCGCGCGCGATCTGCGAGGCGAACTTCTCTTCGCCGTAGACGCGTAGAATCCGGGCGAGGTCGTGTTCGTTATAGGTGTTGATGACCTCAGCTGCGTTTAAGGTGTTATTACCCGGATCCATCCGCATGTCCAATGGGGCGTCCTCGTTATACGAAAAGCCCCTGCCAGGGATATCGAGTTGCGGCGACGAAACGCCCAAATCGAACAGGAAGCCATCGACCCCGGGCACCTCGGCCGAGCAAAGCAGCTCGTCCAAGTCGCCGAAGTTGCCCTTCAGCAGCTGGTGCGGAACGCCGGGAACCTCGCGGTCCAGACGGGCGCCAGCGGCCTCGAGGGCCATGTCGTCCTGATCGACGCCGAGCAAAAGGCCCGTCTCCCCCACCTGCGCGGCCATCTTTACCGAATGGCCGGCACCGCCAAGGGTGCAATCGCAGACAACGGAGCCGCTCTTTAGCCGCAGCGACTCAAGCACTTCGCCGAGCATGACAGGTTCATGCCGATATTCTTGTGTCAAGATCCCACGCTCCATCCGTTACCCGTGCCTTGCCCTTACGAGAAGAAGAGGTCCAGCAGGGCCTCATCGTCATCGTCCTCATCGGCCGCGGCGCGATCCCAAACCTCAAGGTGGTCGTAGTTGCCCACAACCGTGACCTCGCGGTCGAGGTTCGCCTGCTTGCGGAGAGACTCGGAAAGACCGATACGACCGGCGCTGTCCACGTCCATCGACGTGGTGCGCTTGTTGATCGCCCTCATGAGCTTCTGGTCATTAATGTCACGCGGGTTAAAACCCTCGTGGCCCTCACGACCCGCGAAGAGTCCTTCGACCCACTTATCGAAGGCCTCGGCAGAGAACACGTACAGAGCATCGACATCCAGGGCTTTGAACACGCGAACGTGCTCTCCAAGCTCCTCGCGAAGGGGTGCAGGCAGGGACAGACGACCTTTTGCATCGAGATTGCGCTCGTATGCACCCGTCATTCCCATGTGCGCCCTCCCCTCGGTTACTCAGATGGCACGTACGCGGGGAACCACCCCGCCTGTCGACGTCATTAATAATATGGGGAACCACCCCATTTTTCAACACCTTTCCCCACCCCTTCCCCCACCCCACC
>CABQLK010000031.1 GCA_902465015.1 uncultured Collinsella sp. | reverse complement strand
TGCAATTCTCTTGCATTGGTATCTTCATAATGTAACCACCTTTACCTACCGTTTACCGTCACATTTATCACGTTTACCAAACCCCGCGCCCTCTACGCAAGCCCGCTCAATGCCCGCCGTATAGTACCCTCACGGCCCGCATCCGGCGGGTCGATTCGTTACCACGGTCGTGCGCGAGAGCGCATGGAAGGGGAAGTATCGTGAGCGATTGCAAGAGGGTTTACCGTTTTGGAACCGACGCCCAGGGCACCTGTGTCACCGAGGGCAACAAGTCCATGAACTTCGTGCTTGGCGGCAAAGGCGCTAACCTTGCCGAGATGAGCCATATCGGCCTGCCGGTTCCCGGTGGCTTTACTATTACCTGCCAGACTTGCGTCGAGTACTCCGGTGCCGGCAACGTGTGGCCCGAGGGTGCACTCGATGAGATCGTTGCTGCCGAGGCGGACCTCGAGGCCCGCTGCGGCAAGAAGCTCGGCGACGCCTCCGATCCGCTGCTCGTGTCGGTTCGTTCGGGCGCTCCGTTCTCCATGCCCGGCATGATGGACACGGTCCTCAACTTAGGCCTCAACGACGACTCCGTTCAGGGGCTCATCGCCCAGACGCAAAATCCGCGTTTTGCTTGGGATAGCTACCGCCGCTTTATTCAGATGTTCTCCAACGTCGTTATGGGCGTTGACGCCGACCTGTTCGAGAACGCGCTGACCCAGGCACGCCTGGTCGCCGGCGTCCGCGTCGACTCCGAGCTTTCGGCCGAGGATCTGCAGGAGCTCGTCGAGACCTTTAAGGGCATCTTCTCCGAGAACGTCGATGCCTCCCTGTATCCCGAGCTCGAGGTCGCCGATGGCAAGCCCGTTTTCCCGCACGACCCGGAGCTTCAGCTACGCCTTGCAATTCAGGCCGTCTTTGGCAGCTGGATGAACGAGCGTGCCTGCATCTACCGCAAGCAGCATGGTATTTCCGACGAGCTCGGCACCGCCGTCAACGTGCAGGCCATGGCCTTTGGCAACAAGGGCGAGACCTCTGCGACGGGCGTCGCCTTTACGCGTAATCCGGCCGACGGCACCAAAGAGTTCTACGGTGACTTTTTGGTTAATGCCCAGGGCGAGGACGTCGTCGCCGGCATCCGCAACACCGAGCCCATTGCCGACCTCAAGACCACCCCGGGCCTCGAGTCTGCAGGTGAGGAGCTCGAGCGCGTGTTCCTGACGCTCGAGGACCATTACCGCGATATGTGCGATATCGAGTTCACCATCGAGCAGGGCAAGCTCTGGATGCTCCAGACACGCGTGGGTAAACGCACTGCCACCGCCGCCCTGCGCATCGCCATCGAAATGGTCGAGGAAGGCCTGATCACCCGCGAAGAGGCCGTGAGCCGTATCGATCCCGCGCAACTCGACCAGCTCCTGCACCCGCAGTTTGACGCTTCCAAGAGGTACGAGGCGCTGGCCAGCGGTCTGAACGCCAGCCCCGGTGCCGCCGTGGGTGAGGTTGTGTTCTCGAGCGACGACGCCGTCGCGCGCGCCAACGAGGGCCACAAGGTCATTCTGGTTCGTTGGGAGACCAACCCCGACGACCTGAAGGGTATGGTTGCCGCCGAGGGCATTCTGACCAGCCACGGAGGAAAGACGAGCCATGCCGCCGTTATCGCTCGCGGCATGGGTACGCCCTGCGTCTGCGGCGTTGAGCGCTTCCACATCGACGCTGCTGAGAAGGTCGTGCGTATCGAGGGCAGTGACCGCGTGCTGCGCGAGGGCGATGTCATCTCCATCGACGGCACCCAGGGTATCGTCGTTGACGGCGCCGTTGACCTAATCTCCGCCGAGCTCACCGGCGACCTGGACACCATCCTGTCCTGGGCCGACGAGATTCGCCTGGACGAGACCGGCGGCCATGCCAACCATGTGCGCGTCAACGCCGACAATCCCGAGGATGCCGAGCTTGCGCTCGAGTTTGGCGCCGAGGCCATCGGCCTGTGCCGCACCGAGCACATGTTCCTGGGCGACCGCAAGAACATCATCCAGAGCTTTATCCTGTCTGACGATGAGGCCGTGAAGCAGCAGGCCCTGGCCGACCTGCTCAAGGTTCAGACCGAGGACTTCCTGGCGATGTTCAAGACCATGTCCGGTCGCGATGTGGTCGTCCGCCTGCTCGATCCGCCGCTTCATGAGTTCCTGGATAATCCTCGCGAGCTCGAGGTCGCCATCACCAAGAAGGAAGCCGCTGGCGCCAGCGAGAAAGAGCTTGCCGTCCTGCGCGCCCGCCTGCGTCGTATCGACGGCATGGTCGAGTCCAACCCGATGCTCGGCCTACGCGGTGTGCGCCTGTCCGTCGTCTTTAGCGATCTGCCGCTCATGCAGGTTCGCGCCGTTGCCACGGCTGCTGCCCGTCTTATCAAGGAAGGCGTCGATCCGCGCCCCGAGATCATGGTTCCGCTCGTTTCCATCACGGCCGAGCATGTCCAGACCCGCGAGGTTATCGAACGCGTGATCGCCGAGGTTTCTGACGAAGAGGGCGTCGAGCTCAATATTCCCGTGGGCACGATGCTCGAGCTGCCGCGCGCCTGCATGGTCGCTGACGAGATCGCCCATCACGCAGACTTCTTCTGCTTTGGCACCAACGACCTCACCCAGACCACCTTCGGTTTCTCGCGTGACGACGCCGAGGCAAAGTTCATCCCGCTGTACATGCATAAGAAGATCTTGAAGGACAATCCCTTCGAGACCATCGATACCGCGGTGCTCGAGCTGGTGCGCATGGCTGTCGAGAAGGGCCGAGCCACCAACCCCGAAATGCACTTTGGTGTGTGCGGCGAGCACGGCGGCGACCCCAAGTCCATCAAGGGCCTGTTTAACGTGGCCGACGTGGACTACGTGTCCTGCTCGCCCTACCGCGTGCCCCTCGCGCGCCTGGCCGCCGCTCAGGCCAAGCTCGAGGCCAAGCGTTCCGCCTAACGTTTTGGGTTTAGACGCCTAGCGTAGCCCCCTTCATGCCGCCCGTCTCATTTCGTGAGGCGGGCGGTTATCATGTGCTGGTTTTGTCTTTTTGTCTGCGTAAAAAATTGTTCTTGCAGCGCAAACCCGCGCGTGTATACTCGAATACGTTTGTTCAACTACGTGCCGGCCAAGGTGGTACGGCACCTCTAGAAGAGTAAGGAATTGCACATGGATTACATCCGCGCAATCGAGCGTCAGCAGATCCGCGAGGACATTCCTCAGGTTCGCGTCGCCGACAACGTCAAGGTTCACTACCGCATTAAGGAAGGCGACCGCGAGCGTATCCAGGTCTTCCAGGGCGACGTCATCCGCATGGCCGGCGCCGGTGCCCGCGAGACCTTCACCGTCCGCAAGATGTCCTTCGGTGTCGGTGTTGAGCGTACCTTCCCGCTTCACAGCCCCAAGATCGCCAAGCTCGAGGTCGTTCGTCATGGTCGCGTCCGTCGAGCCAAGCTGTACTACCTCCGCGACAAGGTGGGCAAGGCTGCTCGCATCCCCGAGAAGCGCTAAGAAGATCGCAGCGTCTGTCCACTCGTTTGGACACAAGGGTCACCTTCGGGTGGCCCTTCTTTTTATCTGATTTGCATGCAAGGAGGGCCTGGTATGGCCAATATGACGAGCTCGGTTTCGGCATCGCAGGTCGCCGGAGAGCTGGCGAGCGCAACGTTTGAGGAGATCCCCGCCCTCGTGGAGCATTATCGCGAGGACCCGCGCCAGCAGGTGATCAAGGCTTGCGAGCGTGCTCTTAAGCGCCATGCCAAGGAACTTGCCGAGCGCGAGCGCGTCAATGACATGTACGAGCTTATGCATGAGCTTGGCGGCGATGGGGTGGTCGTTGGTGTCGACGAGGTGGGTCGCGGATCGGTGGCCGGTCCTTTGACGGTATGCGCCGTCTGCCTTCCTATGGAGCCGCGCGTCTGGGGCATCAACGATTCCAAAAAGCTCACGCCGGCGCGCCGCGAGTTGCTCTCGGTGAAGATTGCCGAGGTGGCGACGGCGATCGGTTTTTGCCATATCGCGCCGAAGGATATCGATGAGATGGGTATGGCCCGCGCCATCCGCGCTGCCGTCGCGGGCGCCGTGGCCGATACGGGGCTCGAGCCCGATTGCGTGCTTATGGACGGTAACCCCCTGGGCGCCGTTCCCAACGAGCGCGATGTGGTGAAGGGCGATGCCAAGATCGCCTGCATCGCCGCGGCGTCCATCATGGCCAAGGTCACGCGTGACGAGATGATGGTCGAGTACGACACCGAGTACCCCGAGTACCATCTGGCCGAATCGAAAGGCTATGCGAGCCCCGAGCACATCGAGGCCATTCGCAAACATGGACTTTGTCCACTGCACCGCGTGAGCTTTTGCGGAAACTTTCTGCAGACTGAGCGCCTTTTCTAGGTCAATTGTGGAGACAGGGACCTCTAGGGTTTTATAAACCTGCTGGTAGCGGGCCGTATGCAACAGCATTGCTGCGTACGGCCCTTTTTTTGACGGCATTTGGTCAGCTTTTGGTTTGCTTCCTGTACTTACCCGCATGAAAGGTGCCCTCATCATCGGGGCAATGCAGTGTGCGGGAAAGGAGACCCCATGAGTGCCGCAAGCAAAAAGAGCAAGACGCAGCAGCTCAAGGAGCGTTGGGAAAACGGCGAGCTCGACTGCGGGGCGATGACGCCCGAGTTTATCAAGGGACTCAGTCCCCGCGAGCTGGGTATGCTGGGCGAGCTGATCACCATCGACTACTTTAACGAGCGCGGCTACACCTTGCTGGAGCAGGGTTATCGTTGCACCGAGGGCGAGGCTGATCTGGTGCTGCTCGATGAGCTCGACGATGTCGTGGTAATGGCCGAGGTCAAGACCAGACGCGTCGCACTGGATTGCAGCACGAGGGTCTTTCCGGAGGAGGCCGTGGACGCCCAAAAGCAACGCCGCTACCGCCGCATCGCAAGTTGCTATCTCATGGAGCATTATCCGCTCAAGGCGATTCGCTTCGATGCCGTGGGTGTCACCATCCGCGGCGGGCATATCGCCGAGATCGAGCACCAGTACAACGCGTTCGATTGGCAGGTGTCGTGATGGCGTTCGAGACGTTTGCCGTTCACGCGGCCTGCATCCGTGGCGTCGAGGCGATTCACGTCACGGTCGAGGTCTCGCTTGCCGGTGGCGTTCCGGGCATTCAGATGCTCGGTATTCCGAGTATGGAGGTGATGGAGTCACGCGGTCGTATTCGCTGCGCGATGCGCTCCGCCGGGTTCGAGATCCCACGTTCGGGCATTACGGTCAACCTGGCGCCCGGCGATATTCGCAAGACCGGTAGCGGCTTTGATCTGCCCATCGCCATCGCGGTTCTGGCGGCCGATGGGCAGATTCCCCGTGACAACCTCGATCGCTGCCTTATCGCAGGTGAGCTTGGTCTGGACGGTACGGTGCTTCCCGTCAAGGGCGAGGTGGCGTTTCAGCTGCTGGCTCGCGACATGGGGCTGTCTTTTATCGCCGGCAGGTCAGACCAGCATGTGCCACTCGCGGGCGTGGATTGCGGCTTTATCGCGCATCTGTCTCAGCTTGCTCACGGCATGGGCGATGCCGCACGGCACTACTTGGATTCCGAGGGTGTCGAGGCGACCTTTGAGCCAGATCTCGACTATGCCGACGTACTGGGGCAGGAAGTCGCTAAACGCGGCATGGCGCTTGCGGCAGCCGGCGAGCTCGGCCTGCTCATGATCGGCTCGCCCGGTTCGGGCAAGACGATGCTCGCGCGTCGTATGACCGGCATCCTGCCCGAGCTTTCCGTTGAGGATCAACAGGAGGCGCTGTGCATCCATTCGGTTTTGGGTGAGAACATTGATGGCTTGTTGGCGGGGCACCGCCCCTTCCGCAGTCCCCACCACAGTATTTCGACCGCAGGCCTTATCGGCGGCGGGCGCCCGGTGCACCCGGGTGAGATCAGCCTTGCTCATGGCGGCGTGCTCTTTTTGGACGAGCTTGCCGAGTTTCCCACTGGCGTGCTGCAGACGCTGCGTCAGCCCATCGAGCGCGGCTACGTGAGGATCGTACGCGTCGACGGGGCTTTTACCTTCCCGTCGCGCTTTCAGCTGCTGGCTGCGAGCAATCCCTGCCCCTGCGGCTTTTTGGGCGATCGCGAGGTGCCGTGTCGCTGCTCGGCGGCGATGGTCGAGCGCTATCGGTCTAAACTGCGCGGTCCTTTGGCCGACCGTATCGAAATGATGATTGATGTGACCCGTCCCGACCCTCAAGTGATTATCGAGGGTGCGGAGGGCATGTCGTCGGCCGAGTTACGTGACTACGTTGTGCGCGGTCGCGCCTTTCGCGCTTGGCGCGAATCCCGCATGGACGATGCGGATGCCGAGGCCGAGGATGACGAGACACGGTCCATTGACGGCGTCGTTTCGACCTTTGAGCTCGATGATGCGGCGGAGAAGTGTGTGCTCGGCCTGTCGAAGCGCACGCATCTCACAGGGCGTGGCATCGTGCGCCTTGTTCGCATTGCGCGCACGATCGCAGATGTCGCCGAGAGCGAGCAGGTGACGCAGGACCACGTGCTCGAGGCGGCGATGTACCAGGGAAGGAGGGACCAATGATGGCTGAGGGGACCTTCGAGCTGCATCCAGGTGACGCGTTGTATCCCGAGACCGTTTTGGAGCTTTCTGATGTACCTCAGACGCTCTATGTGCGCGGCAACCCCGAGGCGCTTTCGACGCCCGCGCTCTCCATCATCGGTGCGCGAAAGGCCTCGCCGTATGGTCTTGCCGTGGCAGAGCTTGCGGCGAAGGTGGCGGTTGAGGCGGGAGTGACGGTAGTTTCGGGCGGTGCGGTCGGTTGTGACCAGGCCTCGGGTTGGGCTGCGGTCAACGCCGGCGGCAAACACGTTGTGGTGCTGGGGACGGGCGCCGACGTGGTCTACCCGCGTTCGAGCGCGGGGCTGATTACGCGCACGCTTGATACGGGTGGCGCGGTCGTGTCGATCTCTCCGTGGGGCATGGGTCCGCGCAAGTTCGCCTTTCCGCGCCGCAATCGCGTAATCGCGGCCCTGTCGCAAGCCCTCTTTGTATCCGAGGCGGGTATGCCTTCTGGGACGTTTTCCACAGCCGAGGCTGCTATGGATTTGGGGCGCGAACTTCTTGCCGTGCCGGGGTCGATCCTATCGCCCGAGTCGCGTGGCACGAATTACCTCATTGCGAACGGTGCCTGCTGCATCGTCGACGAGGAATCTATCGAGATGGCTATCTCACGCATCTACGGAACCCTGCGCTACTCGCGCCCCGATGCTCCCGGCATTGCCGACCTTGATCCAACGCAGCAGACCGTGATGCATGCGCTCATCGCCTCTCCGCTCAAGGTCGACGACATCGCGGCGCTCGTCTCGCTCGATGCTGTCGGCGTACTCAAACTCTTGGGTTCGCTTGAACTCGAGGGTCTTATCGAGCGCATGATGGATGGAAGGTATGCGCCCTCCAAGTTTGCCCTTCACGCCCAGACACCCTTCGGTCACAATGGAAAACGTGTCAAGTAGAAAGGTGTTTGCAGATGCAGTTCGATCAGGTGACAGTTATCGGTGGCGGTCTGGCGGGTTCGGAGTGCGCGATCCAGCTGGCAGATCGCGGTTTTGCCGTAAAGCTGTGCGAGATGCGCCCCCAGGTGAGCTCCCCGGCTCACCATACCGATCACCTGGCAGAGCTCGTCTGCTCCAATTCGTTTAAGTCGACCCGTCCGGATTCCGCGGCTGGTTTGCTGAAGGCTGAGCTTGAGCGCATGGGTTCAGTCCTGCTCGATTGCGCCCATCGCGCGGCTGTTCCCGCCGGCGGTGCCCTGGCGGTCGACCGCGTCAAGTTTTCCGAGCTTGTCGAGGCCGAGGTTGCCGCTCGTCCCAATATCGAGGTCGTGCACGGCGAGGTCACGCAGATTCCCGAGGGTCACGTGGTCATTGCCGCGGGCCCGCTGTGTTCACCGGCGCTGAGCGAAGAGGTTATGAAGCTCGTCGGTGGCGATGCCCTGGCATTCTTTGATGCGGCGGCGCCGATCGTCGATGCCTCCACGCTCGATATGGACGTGCTGTTCTCGCAGTCGCGCTACGAGGAGCAGGGGGGCGGCGACTATCTCAACGCTCCGCTCAATAAGGAGGAGTACGAGGCCTTTATCGAGGCGCTTACCACGGCCGACCGCGTGGTGCTCAAAGACTTTGAGGGCGGCGATCTGTTCCAGGCTTGCCAGCCTGCCGAGGAAGTTGCGCGCACCGGCAAGGACGCCATTCGCTTTGGCGCCATGAAGCCCGTCGGCCTCACCGACCCGCGTACCGGACGTCGCCCCTGGGCGGCGATTCAGCTGCGTGCCGAGAACAAGGAGAAGACCGCCTATAACCTGGTGGGCTTCCAGACCAACTTGACCTTTGGCGAGCAGAAGCGCGTCTTCCATATGGTGCCGGGCCTGGAGAACGCTGAGTTCTTCCGCTACGGTGTCATGCACCGCAATACCTTTGTCGACGCCCCGCATGTGCTCGATGGCACCTTTGCCGTGCCCGGTACCGGTGTGCGCCTGGCCGGTCAGATCACCGGCACCGAGGGGTACATGGAAGCCGTGGCGACAGGTCTGCTCGCGGCGCTCAACACCTATGCCGAGGCTATCGGTGCCGCGGGCGTCGAGTTGCCGCGTGTGGGCGCCCTGGGTGCGCTCGTGGGCTATGCGACCGATCCTGCCACCGTGGGCTATCAGCCCATGCATGTCAACTTTGGCCTGGTGCCGCCACTCGAGGATGGTAAGCGCCGCAGCAAGCGCGACCGCTACCAGGCCTATGCGGACCGTGCGCTCGAGGCCCTCGATGCCTACTTGGCCACGCGTTCCGACTTGTTTGGAGGCGACCGGTCATAGCCTTTGACCTGTACGACACCGTCGACTCGTTTATCGCCTATATCGCACGCGTCGAGGGACTTTCTCCCAACACGGTGACGGCCTATGGCTCGAGGCTGGAGCGCTTCGCTGCCTGGTGCGAGCGCGAGGATATCGATGCTTTCGCTGCCGACGTGCGCACCATTCGTCGCTATCTTGCCGAGCTTTCGCGTGAGCAGGTGGCTCCCCGAACGCTTGCGGCGAACCTGTCGGCTATTCGATCTCTCTATCGCTGGATGGCTGCCGAGGGGATTGTCGAGGGCGATGCGGTCTCGGCGATCGCGTCGCCCAAGCTGCCGCGTGACCTGCCGGGCGTCCTTACGACCCAGCAGGTCGAGGCGCTGCTCAAGACGCCTGATACCTCAACACCCGCGGGACTGCGCGATGCGGCGATGCTCGAGTTGCTCTATGCCTCGGGTGCCCGCATCTCAGAGCTTGCGGCGCTCAATGTGGAATCCATCTCATGGTCCGAGCGCACGCTGCGCCTGTGGGGCAAGGGAAGCAAGGAGCGCATCGTTCCTCTGTATCGTCGTGCGCTCGATGTGACGCGTCTCTATATTGAAGAGGGGAGGCCGGAGTTGCTCGCTCGGGCAAAGCGCCGCGACCTCGCTACCGGGCCGCATCCGCTGCTTATATCGGCGCGCGGCAATCGCATGAGCGCCGCGATGCTCCGGCGGCGGTTCCATACGCTGGCGACGCTCGCCGGCATTCCGGCTGACATCGCCCCGCATGCGATGCGCCATACCTTTGCGACCGACTTGCTCGAGGGCGGTGCGGACCTGCGCTCGGTTCAAGAGCTGCTAGGTCATGCGAGCCTGTCCACGACGCAGATCTACACGCATCTCACACCCGATCGGCTTAAGCGGGCTGTGGCTCAAGCCCATCCCCGCGGCGAATAGTGGCTGGGACGTCCCGCGCCGCACTCAGGTGTGTGGTTTTGATTGCGGGTTGGCAGGAAGAGGCATTCCTGCTATCATTCATCGGGTTGCTTCACGGCAACATGTTTTTATCACGCACGCGCGGCTACTTCATACCGTGGTGCCCGGGCTTTGGTAGCACATGTCCGGGTTGGTTTTGGAGGATGACCCCGCGCGGAGGCAAACCACAGGAGGTTTAACATGGCTACCAAGATTAATATCCGCACCCTGCTCGAGGCCGGCTGCCACTTCGGTCACCAGACCCGTCGCTGGAACCCCAAGATGAAGCCGTTCATCTTCGGTGAGCGCAACGGCATCTACATCCTCGACCTCAAGCAGACCATCCTCGACGCCGACCAGGCCTACACCTTCGTCAAGAACGTCGCCAAGGGTGGCAACGTGCTGTTCGTCGGCACCAAGAAGCAGGCTCAGGAGGCCGTCAAGAACGCTGCTGAGCGCGCCAACATGCCTTACATCAACCAGCGTTGGCTCGGCGGTATGCTGACCAACTTCGTCACCATCCGCTCCCGCATCAACCGCATGGAGGAGCTCGAGGCCATGGTCGAGGACGGCCGCATGGCTGTTCTGCCCAAGAAGGAGCAGGCTGTTCTCGGCAAGGAGCTCACTAAGCTCCAGACCAACCTCGGTGGTGCCCGCGACATGAAGGGTCTGCCCCAGGCTCTCTTCGTCATCGACACCAAGCGCGAGGAGAACGCCATCAAGGAGGCCCAGCGCCTGAACATCCCCGTCGTCGCCCTGATCGACACCAACTCCGATCCCGACGAGGTCGAGTACGGCATCCCCTGCAACGATGACGCTATCTCCGCTGTCACCCTTATGTGCGAGCTCATGGCTGACGCCTGCCTCGCTGGCTCCGGCAAGGAGCAGGTCTCCGAGGCCGAGATGGCCGCTGAGCCCAAGGCCGAGTAAATCAGTCTTAGTTAATTCTTTTTCATCTCTTTGAAAGGAACCACAATGGCCCAGATTACCGCCGCTATGGTCAAGCAGCTCCGCGAGATGACCGACTCCCCGATGATGGAGTGCAAGAAGGCTCTCGTCGAGGCTGACGGCGACATGGACGCCGCTGTCGACGTTCTGCGTAAGAACGGCCTTGCCAAGGCTGCCAAGAAGGCTGGCCGTGAGACCAACGAGGGCGCTGTCGCCGCGTTCGTCTCCGAGGATGGCAAGACCGGCGCTCTGCTTGAGCTCTCCTGCGAGACCGACTTCGTTGGCTCCAACGCCAAGTTCACCGGCTTTGCTTCCAAGGTTGCTGAGGTTGTCGCTACCACCGAGCCTGCTGACGTCGACGCTCTGCTCGAGAAGCCGATGGGCGAGGAGACCGTTTCCTCCGAGCTCACCGAGATGATTCACATCATGGGCGAGAACATGAAGATCTCCCGCTTCGCTGCCCGCAAGGCTGAGAACGGCGCGCTCGCTTCTTACATCCACATGGGTGGTAAGATCGGCGTCCTCGTCGAGTTCGCCTTCGAGAAGGCCGAGACCGCTCAGGCTGAGTCCTTCAAGACCTTCGCTCACGACGTTGCCCTTCAGGTTGCTGCCGTCGCCCCGATCTGCGCTACCCGCGATCAGGTTCCGGCCGAGACCGTCGAGCACGAGAAGCAGATCTACATGGCGCAGGCTGCCGAGTCCGGCAAGCCCGAGGCTATCCAGGAGAAGATGGCTGTCGGCCGTCTGGAGAAGTTCTACAAGCAGTCCGTGCTCACCGAGCAGGAGTTCATCAAGGACAGCTCCCTCACCATCAAGAAGTACGCTGAGCAGGTCTCCAAGGAGCTCGGCGACACCATTACCGTCGTTGCCTTTGACCGTCTGGTCCGTGGCGAGTAAATAAGCTCTTGTAGCTGGTAATGAGCAGGCTGTGGGTTTTACTCACAGCCTGCTTTTTCATGGCTCTTATCAGAGCCTTTGATATCATATTGAGAGTCTAATTAAAGGAGGATCGCTTTGTCCGACATCCGATATAAACGCGTGCTTCTTAAGCTTTCCGGCGAAGCACTGATGGGCGACGGCCAATATGGCATCGACCCCAAGGTTACCGACCATCTTGCCAAGCAGGTCAAGGAGCTGCTCACCGTTGGCCATGAGGTCGGCGTCGTTGTCGGCGGCGGCAATATTTTCCGCGGCATGGCCGGCGCTGCCGGTGGCATGGAGCGTGCTCAGGCCGACTACATGGGCATGCTGGCAACCGTTATGAACGCGCTCGCCCTGCAGGATGCCTTCGAGCATAACGATGTTCCCTGCCGCGTGATGAGCGCTATCCAGATGAACGAGATCTGCGAGCCCTATATTCGCCGTCGCGCCATCAACCACCTTTCCAAGGGCAACGTCGTTATTTTTGCCGCCGGTTCGGGCAATCCGTACTTTACGACCGACACCGCCGCGGCTCTTCGTGCGTGCGAGATCGGCGCCGAGATTCTGATTAAAGCCACCAAGGTTGACGGCATCTACGATAAGGATCCCGTCAAGTGCGCCGATGCCGTCCGTTTTGACAAGATTACCTATCACGAGGTTCTCGTCCGCGGTCTGCAGGTTATGGATTCCACGGCTACGGCACTGTGCCAGGACAACCGTATGCCGATTTTGGTCCTCAACATCGATGGCGAGGACACCGTCAAGCGCGCGCTTTCGGGTGAGCCCGTCGGCACGCTCGTCTATCAGGAGGATTAAGCATGGCAGAGAACATCACCGCCCATATGGATAAGTCGCTCGAGTCCCTCAAGCATAACTTCTCCAAGGTCCGTACCGGCCGCGCCAATGCCAACATTCTGTCCGACATCACCGTCGATTATTACGGTGTTCCCACGCCGGTCACGCAGGTTGCCGCCGTCAAGACCCCCGAGGCCCACATGCTGCTCATCGAGCCGTGGGACAAGGCACTCATCAATGCTATCGTCAAGGCCATCGGCGCTTCCGATCTGGGTATTACCCCCAACTCCGATGGCACCGTCGTTCGTCTTCCGTTCCCGGCTCCCACCGAGGAGCGCCGTCGCGAGCTCGTCAAGGAGTGCCGCGAGTACGCCGAGCAGGCCAAGGTGTCTATCCGTAACATCCGTCGCGACTTCAACAACAAGCTCGAGCGCGATGAGGAGCTCACCGAGGACGATGTCCGTCGCGAGCAGGCCAAGGTCCAGAAGCACACCGATGAGTATGTCGCCAAGGTCGAGGAGCTTCTGAAGGAAAAAGAAGCCGAGGTCATGGAGATCTAAGGTGCAATACGACGAGCATAAACTGGTCGAGTACTTTGCCGACGCCCCTGCGGGCGTCGGTTTTTCCGACCTTGACCTCAGTAACATTCCGCACCATATCTCGTGCATCATGGACGGCAACGGTCGTTGGGCCACGTCGCGCGGTCTTGCGCGCACCGAGGGCCACAAGGCGGGTATCGTCTCCCTTCGCGAGATTATTACCGCCTGCGTGCGTCTGGGCGTCGACGTGCTTTCGGCCTATGCGTTTTCTACCGAAAACTGGAACCGTCCGCAGCATGAGGTTAACGTCTTGATGCATCTGTTTGCCAAGACGTTTATCGACGAGCTGCCGCTGCTGAAGCGCGAAAACGTGCGCGTTGTCTTTTTGGGTGACATTTCTGCGCTACCCAAGAAGACCCGCGACGTTTTTGAACGCGGTCTTGCCGAGTGCGCCGATCACACCGGTATGACGCTGGCGCTTGCCGTCAACTACGGCGCGCGTGCCGAGATTACCCGCGCTGTCCGTCAGATCGCACTCGACGCTGCCGCCGGTAAGATCGATCCTGGCGCAATTGATGACGACATGGTGGCTTCCCACCTCTATACCGCTGGCCTTCCCGATCCTGAGCTTGTGATTCGCACTTCTGGTGAGCTGCGCCTTTCGAACTATCTGCTGTGGCAGGTGGCTTATTCCGAATTCTACGTCACCGATACCTATTGGCCCGACTTTGATCGTTGGGGCCTTGTCGACGCCATTTTGGCCTATCAGGGCCGTGACCGTAGGTTTGGTGGACTGAGCAAGACCGAGGAGGCTTAATCGTGTCCGATCGTCCCAAGGCAACTGCTCCCAAGACGCCTTCGCGCAAAGCTGTCACTGCTGGCGCGCCTTCAGTGAAGGGCGGCACCGGTTCGTGGCTGTCGGGCTTTATTACCCGTGCCGCCGCCGGTATCGTCTACGCCGTTGTCTTTATCCTGTGCCTGGTTTTGGGTATCGTGCCCACGGCCATCTTTGTTTCCGTCATGAGTGGTCTGTGCTGCTATGAGTTTTTCCGTATGACAAGGCTCGATGGCAAGATGGCTAACGAGCGCATGGGTATCGCTGCCGCCGTTCTCTTTCCGCTGTCGGCGTTGGGCGATTCGATGTTGCTGAATGTCCTGCTTTTTGCCCTGATGCTCGCTGTGGGCATTTGGTATGTCTGGTCGCCGCGTACCCGCATCTCTGATGTGGCCGTGACGCTCATGGGTCCCATCTACACTGGCTTTATGCTGTCGGCTATCGTGCTGCTGCGCGATGCTGTGCCCGGTTTTGCCGGCGCCCTGCTTTCGGTGGGTGTTTGCGCGTCCCTTTGGGTCTCCGATTCGTTTGCCTACATCGTGGGCAGCCGTATCGGTAAGCACAAGATGGTTCCCAAGATCTCTCCCAAAAAGAGCTGGGAGGGATTTGTCGGCGGCATCCTGGGCTCGGTTTTGATTTGGCTCATCCTGTGGGCGACGCACTTCTACAAGCTCAGCCTGCCCTATGCGCTGCTGTGCGGCGTGGTCGTGTCCGTCCTGGGCGTTATCGGCGACCTCATCGAGTCGCGTATCAAGCGTGGCGTGGGCGTCAAGGATTCCGGCAACCTTATCCCGGGCCACGGCGGCATGCTCGACCGTAGCGACTCGCTTATCTTTGGCTGCATTACCGCTCAGCTGCTTTTGATGATCGGAGGCGTGCTGTAATGGCGTTTCAGACGACGTACGGGCCCGATGGACGTCTCCGTGTTGCCATCTTGGGCTGTACGGGCTCTATCGGCACCCAGGCACTCGATGTGTGCCGTCAGCATGCCGATCGCCTGCAGGTGACGGCGCTGTCCGTTAACTCCAGTACCTCCGAGCTCGTTGCCGTTGCCCGCGAGTTCTCGGTTCCGGCGGTTGCCGTGGCCGATGTCGCTCATGGCGATGACGCCGTGCTGCAGGAGTTGCCCGAGGGAACGAAGCTCGGCGTTGGCGCGCAGGCGGTTTGCGAGCTCGCGCGTCGCGACGATGTCGACTGCGTGCTCGTTGCTATTGTGGGCGCCGCCGGTCTCGAGGCGAGCCATGCGGCCTTGACCTCGAATAAGCGCCTTGCCCTTGCCAACAAGGAGTCCCTCGTCGTCGGTGGCGACTTGCTTATGCCGTTGGCGCAACCGGGCCAGCTTATCCCAGTCGACTCTGAGCACTCCGCCATCTACCAGTGCTATCTGGGGGAGAACCCGCGCGAGGCTCATTGTATTTGGCTCACCTGCTCGGGCGGTCCGTTCTTTGGCCGCACGCGCGACGAGCTCAATCGCGTGACGCGTGCCGATGCCCTCGCACATCCCACGTGGGCCATGGGTGCCAAGATCACCATCGACTCCGCCACCCTCATGAACAAGGGCCTGGAGCGCATTGAGGCCATGCATCTGTTTAACTGCGGCCTCGATTTCATTAACGTGGTCGTGCAGCGTCAGTCCAAGATTCACTCTATGGTCGAGTTCGTCGACGGCTCCGTGATGGCGCATCTCGGTGCTTCCGACATGCGTATTCCCATCCAGTTCGCGTTCTCGTATCCCGAGCGTTGGGATACCCCGGCGCCTCGTATCGATTTCCGCGAGCTGGGGCAGCTCACGTTTGACGCGGCCGACATGGATACCTTTCGCTGTCTGGCACTGGCCGAGCGTGCTGGCAAGACGGGTGGCACCATGCCGTGCGTGCTCAATGCCGCCAACGAGGTCGCCGTCGATGCTTTCCTGCACGATGGCTGCAGCTTTACCGATATTGATCGCATTGTGGAATCCTGCATGGATGCCCACGATATGCAGGCGGTCGTTTCGTTTGAACAGCTTCGCGACATCGATGCGTGGGCGCGTGAAAAGGCTGCGCAGGTGCTCGCCGCAACCCGTTCCTAACCCATAAGGATTGCTTTTTCGTTTTATGGATACTGTTCTGAGCGTTCTCTCATCGGTCTTTTGGGGCCTACTGATGCTTTCCGTCCTCGTGTTTTTGCACGAGGGCGGCCACTTTTTGGCGGCGCGTGCCTGCGGCGTGCGCGTCACCGAGTTTTTCTTGGGCCTACCGTGCCGCTTCGATATTCATCATACGTCGCGTCGCATCGGTACCAAGTTTGGCGTGACGCCGCTGCTGCTGGGTGGCTATGCCGCTATCTGCGGTATGGACCCGACCGATGTCTCGTGCGCCGACCGTGTGCTTGCGGCGATCTATCGTCATGGTCGCGTTTCGGTTGCAGACCTTTCCGTCGAGCTGGAGCTGCCCGAGGAGGATGTTCTCGAGGCTTGTGCCTTGCTTTTGGGCTGGGGTTCCATTGCGCCTTGGTACGAGGAAGGGGAGAAGCCTTCACCCAGCTATTATCCGGTTAGGTACCAGACGCTGCCGCGCGATGCTGCAGGATATACCACCTTTGACGGACGCAAGTTCGATCGAGAGCATGCTACTGCCGAGGGCGATGTGTGGGAGCTGCCGGTCACTGCTTCGGAGTTTCTTGAGCAGGAGCGTTCGCATACCTATCTGGGCCAAGGTTTTCTCAAGCGTGCCTTTATGCTGCTCGCGGGCATTCTCGTCAATATCCTGACGGGCTTTTTGCTGCTTATGAGCATCTACTCTATTGCGGGTGTCACCGTGCCGATGGATACCAACGTAATCGGTCAGGTTGACGAGGGGTCTATTGCCGCCAAGGCGGGTATCGAGGGCGGCGACGCGATCCTTTCGGTTGACGGAGTATCGTGCTCTACCTGGATGGACGTTTACGATGCCATCGGCAAGGCCGCCGGTAAGGACGATATCGCCATTGAGTATGAGCGCGACGGCAAGCAGCATTCGACCTCGGTTGCGCTCAAAGAGGACGAGCGCCTAGGTGTGTATGCCTCTACGCAGGTGGTCCGTTTAGACCCCATCACGTCGGCTCGCCTTTCGTTCTCCTATGTCGTGCAGACAGCGGAGGGCGTGATGCGCCTGCTCCAGCCGCAGCATACGATGGAGATTCTCGATCAGTCTTCTTCGATCGTGGGCATTAGCGTTATGTCCTCACAGGCTGCTGCTGCCGGCCCTGCCACGTTCCTTTCGTTTGCCGCCCTCATTTCGTTCTCGCTTGGCTTTATGAACCTGCTGCCCATCCCACCACTCGATGGCGGCAAGCTGGTCATCGAGATCATTCAAAAGATTGCGGGCCGCGAGCTTCCGCTCAAGGTCCAGACGATTGTGAGCTATGTGGGCATCGCGCTCTTTGCGCTGCTGTTTGTCTATATGCTTCGTTCCGACGTCCTTCGATTTATCCTGTAGGGGAGTGTTTGGATTGTCTTTATCCCATCCTTTGCCGCGCGAGTTGACGCGCCCCGTGCATGTGGGCGGTGTGCAGATCGGTGGCGGCGCGCCGGTGGTGGTCCAATCCATGACCTGCACCGATACCGCTGACGCCCAGGCAACGCTTGCGCAAGTGTGCGCGTTGGCGCAGGCTGGCTGCGATATCGTGCGTGTGAGCGTGCCCACCGAGGCCGCGCTTGAGGGTTTCCGCACCATCTGTGCCGAGTCTCCGGTGCCGATCGTCGCCGATATTCACTTTAACCATAAGCTCGCCATCGGCGCCGTCGAGGCTGGTGCCGCCAAGCTTCGCATCAATCCCGGCAATATCGGCGATTGGGCTAAGGTCGATGCCGTGATCGATGCCGCGGGCGCCGCTGGGTGCGCGATTCGTATCGGCGTCAATGCCGGTTCGCTCGAGCAGGATATCGCCGAGCGCGACGACCTCACGCAGCCCGAAAAGCTCGTGATGTCGAGCGAGCGCTTCGTCAAGCACTTTGAGGACCGTGGTTTTACGAACATTGTGCTTTCGGCCAAGGCCCATAGCGTGCAAACGACGCTTGATACCTATCGAGCCCTGTCGCGTGAGATTCCCCACGTTCCGCTTCACCTGGGCGTGACGGAGGCGGGGACCAAGCTCCAGGGCACCATCAAGAGCTCTGTAGGCTTGGGTATCTTGCTTTCCGAAGGCATTGGCGACACCATGCGTGTGTCGCTCACAGCCGATCCGGTTGAGGAGCCGCCGGTTGCCTGGGGTATTCTGCAGTCGTTGGGCCTGCGTCGCCGTGGCCCCGAGATTGTCTCATGCCCCACGTGCGCCCGCTGCCAGGTTAACCTGATTCCCATTGCTGAGGAGGTCACCGAGCGGCTTAAGAACTACTCCGCGCCGCTTTCGATCGCTGTGATGGGATGTGCCGTTAATGGCCCCGGCGAGGCTTCTGATGCCGATCTGGGCGTTGCTTGCGGACGTGGTCAGGCCTTGCTCTTTTCGCATGGCCAGATCATTGGTAAAGTAGCTGAGGATCAAATTGTCGACGCGCTTATGGCAGAGGTCGACAAGCTTATTGAGGAGAAATAAATGACCCGAGCAATGTATATGTCTAAGCTCTATGCGCCGACGCTTAAAGAGGATCCGGCGGACGCTGAGCTCGCCAGCCACCGCCTGCTGCTCCGTGCCGGCATGATCCGCAAGGAGGCCGCCGGTCTGTATTCCTACCTGCCGCTCGCATGGCGCTCGATTCGCAAGATCGAGAACATCGTGCGCGACGAGATGGATGCCGCCGGTGCCCAGGAGCTTATGATGCCTATCATGGTCGACGCCGAGTTGTGGCGTGAGTCCGGCCGCATTGACGCCTATGGCAAGGAGCTTGTGCGCTTTGACGACCGTCATGGTCGCGAGTTCGTCCTGGGCCCCACGCACGAGGAGACCGTCACGGCCCTGGTGCGCAACGAGCTGCGCTCCTATAAGCAGCTGCCTGTCAACCTGTACCACATTCAGGACAAGTTCCGCGACGAGTTCCGTCCCCGCTTTGGCCTGATGCGCGGCCGTGAGTTCATCATGAAGGACGCCTACAGCTTCTCCGCCACGCAGGAGAGCCTGCAGGAGGAGTACGACAAGATGAAGCAGGCGTACGCCAATATCTGCGAGCGCTGCTACATCAAGGCTCTGCCCGTCGTCGCCGATTCTGGCGAGATCGGTGGCGATACCTCCGTCGAGTACATGGCTTTGGCTGACGCCGGCGAGGCTTCGCTCGTCTACTGCGACGATTGCGGCTTCGCTGCCGATGACGAGGCTGCAAGCACCAAGGTCGTCGTGACCGAGGGTCCTGGCGACGGTACGCTTACCAAGGTCGAGACTCCGGGCATGGGCACCATCGAGGCCGTTGCAAAGTTCTTCGGTTTCCCCGAAAACGGCACGCGCAAGTCGCTGGCGCTCATCGACGCCGAGGGCAAGCCGGTCGTGGCCATTGTCCCGGGCGACCACGAGCTCAACGATTGCAAGGCCGAACATGTCTTTGGCAAGGGCTATCGCATGATGACCGACGAGGAGCTTCAGGCGAACGGTCTGCACAAGGGCTTTATCGGACCGGTTAACCTGCCCGATGGCATTCGTCTGGTGTGCGACGAGAGTCTGCGCGATTCCAAGCAGTGGGCCTGCGGTGCCAACGAGGTCGATTATCACTTTACCGGTGCCTGCCCCGAGCGCGACTTTACCGTCGATGAGTGGGCCGACCTGGTAACCGTTGTCGCCGGCGACCCCTGCCCGCACTGCGGCAAGCCGCTCTCCGCTGCCCGCGGCATCGAGGTCTCTCAGGTCTTCCAGCTGGGCACCAAGTATTCCGAGGCCATGGGTGCCACCTTTATGGACGAGGACGGCAAGGAGAAGCCGCTCATCATGGGCTGCTACGGCGTTGGTGTGTCCCGCTCGCTCGCTGCCGTCGTGGAGCAGCACAACGACGAGCACGGTATCGTCTGGCCGGTCTCCGTTGCCCCGTACGAGGTCGCGGTGATTCCGCTCGATCCCAAGAAGGAGGAGTGCGCTACCGTCTGCGAGCAGATCGTTGATGGCCTGTGCGCCGAGGGTATCGAGGTTGTCGTCGACGACCGCGACGAGCGTCCCGGCTTTAAGTTTGCCGACAACGACCTTATGGGCTTCCCGTATCAGGTCGTTCTGGGTAAGCGTGGCCTTAAGAATGGCACCGTTGAGCTCAAGGACCGTGCCACGGGTGAGCGCGAGGATGTGGCGATCGACGAGGTCGTCGCCAAGGTCGCCGAGCTTGTGAAGGCAGCACGCCGTTAATCGACGATTTCGCTTGTAGTTCGATATACGGGACGGCCCCGCATTTCTCCAGATCGGGGAGATGCGGGGCCGTCTTTTTATCTTGTGGCATCCTCGATATCTAAAAGGAAAACCCCACAGCCCATGCGAGCTGCGGGGTTTTCCTTGTGCCTCCGATGCGAAATAAATCGCTCAGATATTACTGATAATCGACGACGTCGATCCAGTTCTTCAGGAACTCATCGTTCACGTTGCGCTTACGAGCGAGCTCGGAAGCGGCGACGATGCTCGTCCACTGACGCACGACCTGCATGGGCATGTCGGCGCGGTCGCAGTAGAGCTCCAGGTAGGCCTCAGCCTGATCCTTGCTGTTGAGGGCAAAGAGCAGGTAGGTGGTGGCAACGTCGGCAGCAGGGGAGCCCTGGGTGGCGTGTGCCCAGTCGCACACATAGAGCTGGCCGTCGTCGCCGACGATGACGTTGGAGGGGTTGAAGTCGCCGTGGCAGACCTTGAACTCCTTGGTCATGCCGTCCAGACGCTCCTGAAGGTTGTAGCGCGTGGTGGCATTGAGCTGATCAAGGCTGTCGATCATGCGGGCGTACTTGTCGCGCTGACGGTTGAGCAGCGGGGAGGTGTAGCCGTGGATCTCGATCTGGAGGTCGACGAACATCTCGAGGTACTCACCAAAGCGCTGGGGCTCGGCAGTCATCTTCTCGGCAAGGGTAGTGCCCGGAACCTTCTCGGTCACGAGCGCCCAACCGTTGGCGTTCTCGAGCTGGGAAACCTCGAGCGCCTTGGGGCTGCGGATGCCGCACTCATTGATGCGGGCAAGATTCAAAGCCTCGTTGAACACGTCGGAGACAGGCTTGGTCTCGTTAAAGACCTTGACAATCTTGTCGCCCAGGTCGTAAACGACCTTGTTGCCACGGCGGACGAGCTCGGTCTTGGAATCGGGTAGCAGCATGGTTGCATCCTTTCAACGATGCGATAGAAGCGACGGCGGGGGTGTGTGAAACACCCGTGCACCCCCGCCGTTAAAAACCGTGCTAAAACTAGCAGACGGCGTAATCCTGGGGCTCGCGGCCGTAGTAGGCGTCCAGGTAGAGCTCCTTGATCTCGCTCATGAGCGGGTAGCGCGGGTTGGCGCCGGTGCACTGGTCGTTGAATGCCTGCTCGGTCATTTCGTCGAGGGTGTCGAGGAAGTACTGCTCGTCAACACCGTAGTCGGCGATGGTCTTCTTGACGCCGATGAAGTCCTTGAGCTCTTCGAGCTTCGTGATGAAGTTCTCGAAGACCTCCTTGTCGTCCTTGCCCTCGATGCCGCAGTACTTGGCCATCTCGGCGTAGTTGTGCAGCGCGTTGGGGTAAGGATACTGGGAGAAGGTGCCCATCTTGACGGGAGCCTCGGCGGCGTTGTAGCGCATGACGCGGGTCAGGATGACAGCGTTTGCGAGGCCGTGGGGCAGGTGATGGAAAGCGCCGAGCTTGTGGGCCATGGAGTGGTTGAGGCCCAGGAAGGCGTTGGCGAAGGCCATACCGGCCATGCAGGAGGCGTTGTGCATCTCCTCGCGGGCGTGCGGGTCCTTGGCGCCGTTCGTGAAGCTGGAGGGCAGGTTCTCGAAGACGAGCTTGGCAGCGCGCTCGGAGAGGCCCTTGGTGTAGTCGGAAGCCATGATGGAGACGTAGGACTCGATGGCGTGGGTCATGACGTCGATGCCGGAGGCAGCGGTCAGGCCGCGCGGGGCGGTCATGCAGTTGTCGGCGTCGACGATAGCCATGTTGGGGAGCAGCGCGTAGTCGGCGAGCGGCCACTTGATGCCGGTCTCCTTGTCGGTGATGATGGCGAACGGCGTGCACTCGGAGCCGGTACCCGAAGAGGTCGGGACGGCGACGAAGTAGGCCTTCTTGCCCATCTCGGGGAAGGTGAAGATACGCTTGCGGATGTCCATGAAGTCCATGGCCATGTCCTCAAACTTGCACTCGGGGTGCTCGTACATCATCCACATGATCTTGCCGGCGTCCATAGCGGAGCCACCGCCGACGGCGATGATGACGTCCGGCTCAAAGAGAGCCATCTGCTTGGCGCCGCGACGTGCGCACTGCAGCGACGGATCGGGCTCGACGTCGTAGAAGCAGTCGTGGGCGATGCCCATCTCGTCGAGCTTGGCCTCGATGGCGCGGGTGTTGCCATTCTTGAAGAGGAACTGGTCGGTGACGATGAAGGCGCGCTTCTTGCCCATGACGTTGCCCAGCTCGTCGAGGGCGACGGGCGTGGAACCCTTCTTGAAGTAGACCTTCTCGGGAGCGCGGAACCACAGCATGTTCTCACGGCGCTCGGCCACAGTCTTAACGTTGATCAAGTGCTTCACCCCAACGTTCTCGGAGACGGAGTTGCCGCCCCAGGAGCCGCAGCCCAAGGTCAGAGACGGCTTCATGCCAAAGTTGTACAGGTCACCGATGCCGCCGTGCGAGGACGGGGTGTTGATGACGATACGGCAGGCCTTCATGACGTGCTCGAACAGGCTGATCTTCTCGGCCTGGGCGGGGTGCACGTACAGAGAGGCGGTGTGGCCCGGGCCACCGGCGAGCACCAGGTGCTCGGCCTTGTCGACGGCCTCCTGGAAGTCCTTGGCGTGGTACATGGCCAGGACCGGGGAGAGCTTCTCGTGGGAGAACTCCTCCTTGGCGGGGTCGGTGGAGGTGACCTCGGCGATCAGGATCTTGGTCTTGGCGGGAACCTCGATACCGGCGAGCTCGGCGATCTTGGCGGCAGCCATGCCGGGGATACGGTGATCGAGAGCGCCGTTCTTGAACATGGCGGCACGCAGGGCCTCCATCTCGGCACCCTGCTTGACGAAGTAGCAGCCGCGCTTCTGGAACTCGGCCTTGACCTGGTCATAGATGGTGTCGATGACGGTCACGGACTGCTCGGAAGCGCAGATCATGCCGTTGTCGAAGGTCTTGGAGTGGATGATGGAGTTGACGGCGAGCAGCACGTCGGCGGTGTCGTCGATGACGACCGGGGTGTTACCGGCGCCAACGCCCAGGGCGGGCTTGCCCGAGGAGTAAGCGGCCTTGACCATGCCCGGGCCACCGGTGGCGAGGATGATATCGACATCGCGCATGACCATGTTGGTCAGCTCGATGGAGGGGACATCGACCCAGCCGATGATGCCCTCGGGGGCGCCGGCCTTGACGGCGGCGTCAAGCACGAGCTTGGCGGCGGCGATGGTGCACTTGGCGGCTGCCGGGTGCGGGGAGATGATGATGGCGTTGCGGGTCTTCAGGCTGATCAGCGTCTTGAAGATCGCGGTGGAGGTGGGGTTGGTCGTCGGGATGACGGCGCCCACGATGCCGATGGGCTCGGCGATCTTGGTGATGCCGTAAGCCTCGTCGCGCTCCAGGACACCACAGGTCTTAGTGTTCTTGTAAGCGTTGTAGATGTACTCTGCGGCGTAGTGGTTCTTGATGACCTTGTCCTCAAGAACGCCGCGGCCGGTCTCCTCGATGGCCATCTTCGCCAACGGGATACGAGCCTTGTTGGCGGCCATGGCGGCCTCATAGAAGATCTTGTCGACCTGCTCCTGCGTGTACGTAGCAAAAAGCGCCTGGGCCTCTCGCATCTGAGCGAGCTTAGCCTCAAGCGCCTCTACGTTGTCCACAATTGCGGGAGTAGTGTTTTCCGGTGACTTTTTCACCATTTGTGTCTCCTTGCGATCGG